>NZ_CP107020.1:0-323461 GCF_025725725.1 Brachybacterium huguangmaarense | reverse complement strand
CCAGGAGGGGGTAGAAGTCCTTGGGCGGCACGCCGTCCGGGTAGCCCTCGTGCAGCCATCCGAGGACCGAGCTGAGGGGGTTGTTCATCGGCACAGCGAACCTTTCGGATCGAACCGGGACGGGGGGAGCCGGAGGGGTGAGGGACCAGCATGCCTCAGGCGGCGGCGTTCCGGGAGGTACGAGGCGGGCAGGAGACGGGCGGGGGCCGGCGGCGGCTGGCCGGGGGCGGGCAGGCGAAGGCCGACAACTCAGGATCGCCCGTCGACAGCGCCGTGCGCCAGGGCCTGGGCCCGCTGTTCCTCGAGCGTTCATCTGGCGGCCACGCCGCTGACCGGGCGGTCGGCCGCCGAGCCCCCGCGCCCGAGGGCGCACGCGCCAATGCAGGCGGTCGCGAGCCCTCCGAGCGCCGGTCGCCGGCAGCTCCTGCCCCCGGGCGGGGGCGAGCTTAGGATCCGCCGCCGGGGGCCGGCTGCGCGCCGGGGCGCTCAGCGCAGGGCGCAGGCGACGCCGTTGAAGCCGTGGTTGCAGTAGCCGTAGGGGTTCTTGGCGAGGTACTGCTGATGCTCGGGCTCGGCCGTGTAGTACACGCCGTCGCCCGCCTCGGCGAGCGGCAGCAGCTCGGTCGTGATGCGCCCGCGCCCGGCCTCGTCGAGCGCCTCCTGGTAGCGGTCCGCGCTCCGGCGCACCAGCTCGCCCTGTCCGGGAGTGGTCCAGTAGACCGCCGAGCGGTACTCCGTGCCCACGTCGTTGCCCTGGCGCATCGCGGTGGTCGGATCGTGCTGGGACCAGAACTGCTCGAGGACGGCCCGCAGGGTCTGCTCGCCGCCCGTGTAGATCACGCGCACGGCCTCGGCGTGGCCCGTCTTGGCGGAGAAGACCTCCTCGTAGGTGGGGTGGGGCGTGTGACCGCCCGCGTATCCCGCCGACGTGGTGTGCACGCCCGGGATCTCCCAGGCGATCCGCTCGATGCCCCAGAAGCAGCCGCCCGCCAGAATGATCTCCTCGGAGGCGTCGGGCCACGGGCGCGGGTCGACGGGGGCGTCGGGGCCCAGCATGTCGGTGTGCAGCACGGCGTGCTCGCGCGCGAGCGGGTAGGGATACCGGTCGCGGCCGGGCAGGGCGTCGGCCGCCGACACCATCTCCTTCTTGTACCCGTTGAGCATGTCCATGATCTGCCACATGGGCCGGACCCTACTCCTCGCGGCGCCAGGTCCCCTGGGCGTGCCTGGGCGGTCCTGGACGCGGGGGCGCGCCCGCACGGTCAGGCGGCGGACGGCCCGCCCTCGCGCGCATGGGGATCGGCGACGATCACGCTCTGCTCGCCCGCGATCCGGGTGAGGACCAGGGTCGCCGCCTCGTCGCCGAAGCGGCGGGGACGCAGACGGCGCCGCAGCTCCTCGGGCTCGAGGGCCGTGCCGCGCTTCTTGATCTCGAGCCGACCCAGGCGGTGCTCGCGCAGGTAGGCGGTCAGGCGCTTGATCGAGAACGGCATCACGTGCCGCACCGCGTAGCCGTGGGCGAAGGGGGTGGACACGGCGGCGTCCGAGGTCAGGTAGGCGATCGTCGGATCGATCGTGTGGGCGTCGAGGTCGCGCGCGAGCCGGCCGATCAGCCCCGCCCGGATCACCGCCCCGTCGGGCTCGTAGAGGTGCGCGCCGAGGGGGCCCGGCACGGGATCGGGCACCGGACTCGGGGCGGGGCCCGTCGGATCCGACTCCTCGACGTCGCGCAGCAGTGCGGCGCCGCCGGAGCCGATCACGAGGGCGCTGTGCGCGACCCCGGGGGTGCGCACGGGTCCGAACCAGCAGTCGGCCTCGAGCACGTGCCCGTGCCACGAGATCCACTGGGTCTCGGTGTCCGGGGGGAGCGCGTCGCGGTCGATGCCGGGGCCGAGCTTCACGCCGAGGGGGCCGTCCTGCTCGCCGCCGCCGAGGCGCCGCGCGAGCGCGGTCACGGCCGACAGGGGAGGCGAGTACTGCTCGGGGTCGTGCAGGCGCCGGGCCGGACCCCGCACGGTGCGCCGCGCGGGATCCATCCAGATGCCGTCGATGCCGGAGAGGTCGGCCTGCTCGGCCTCGCCGAGCACGGCGCGGGAGGAGGGGAAGGGCTGGAGGTTGACGGTCGCGACGGCCACGGTGACCGGGTCCCGGTCGACCGCTGTCACGGCGAGTCCGAGCGCCGACGCCGCCATCGCGTCGCCGCCGATCCCGCAGCCGAGGTCCGCGAGCGAGCTGACGCCCGCGTCGAGGAAGCGACGGGCGTGCAGGGCGGCGACGGGCAGTCTCGTGGCCTGCTCGAGGCCGCGCGGGGTGAACAGCATCGAGTGGGCGAACTCCCCGAACTTCTCGGCGCCCTTGGCGCGCAGCCGCGCCTGGGTGAGGACCGCCGCGACCAGCTCGGGGTCGTGGCCGGCGCGGCGCAGGGTCGCGCCGAGCGCGAGGGCGTCGGCCTCGGTGTACGGCGGCAGGGTCTGCAGGAGGTCCCAGCCGGCGGGGTCGAGCACCCGGGCGAGCCCCGCCGCGAAGGCCTCCTCGGCGGGGTCGGACGCGGTGGTCGCGGCCGGGCTCACAGGGCGAGCACGATCTTGCCGCGCGTGTGCCCGCTCTGCAGCTGCTCGTGGCCGCGTGCGACGTCCGCGAGGGGGAGGATCTCGCTGACCTCGAGCGGCAGGGTGCCCCGCGCATGGTCGGCCGCGAGGGCGTCGAGGTCCTCACGGGTGGGCTCGATGCGCGGGATGTGTGCCTCGATGCCGCGCTCGGTGGCCGGGGTCAGGTCGGCGAGCGTGGGCAGGACCACGATGCGGCCACCGGGGGCCAGGTGCTCGAGGCTCGGCTCGAACGTCGAGAAGTAGTGGGTGTCGATGACGACGTCGACGCCGGATCCTCCCGTGGCCTCGCGGATCACCTCCTGCCAGTCGGCCTCGTCGTAGGGGATCGGGGTCGCGCCCAGCTCGGCGATGCGCACGGCGTTCTCGGCCTTCCCCGTGGCCCAGATGCGCCCCGCTCCCGCCTGCACGAGCAGGGGGAGAAGCAGCTGGCCGACGCCGCCGCTGCCGCCGTGGACGAGCACGGTCTCGCCCGGGGCGAGGTGGGCCTGCCGCACGGCGGTGAGCGCGGTCGTCCCCGCCAGGGCGAGCCCGCCGTAGGGGGCGAGCGCCTCGCCGGTCGGCACCGCGCCGTCGGGCCCCGCCGGAACGGGGGCGAGGTCGCCGGCCGCGATCACGACCGCCTCGGCGTAGCAGCCGCGCGGGTCGGTCATCGGGCGCACCCCGTACACGGTCGTGCCCGGGGACAGGCCGAGCGCGTCGAGGTCGACGCCCTCGCCGGCGTCGAGCACGGTGCCGGCCAGCTCGCGCCCGAGCGCGGCGGGCAGCGTGAGGGCGCGCGCGCTCGGCGACGAGCCGTCGCGCTGCTTGTAGTCCAGCGGGTTCAGCCCCGCGAAGGCGACGCGCACGAGCACCTCGCCGGGCCCGGGCCGCGGCGTGTCGATCTCCTCGACCCGCAGCTGCTCGGGCCCGCCGAAGGCATGGACGCGGGCGGCGCGCACGCTCGCGGGGACGACGGGCCGGGAGGTCTCGGGGGCGGTCATCTCTCAGTCTCCGATCACGACGGAGGCCTCGGCGGTGGCCACGCGCACCGTGAGGGTCTCCTCGAGGTAGAGGTCGACGGTCTCGTCGTCGTGGCGCAGATAGCCGATGGCGAGGTCCTGGCCGAGGCACAGCTCGTAGTCCTCGCCGCGGTCGGAGATGAGCACGGGGCGGTCCAGGGCGGGGGCCCAGACGATCCGGCCCTCGGTGCGCAGGATCCGCTGGATGTGGTCGCGGATCGGGTAGCCGTGGTCGACGGTCTCGTTGATCTGGGTGTAGACGGCCGGCGGCAGGAACAGCACGTAGGGGCCGTCGACGCCCACCAGGCGCAGCGCGCTCGTCGCCTGGGCGACGGCGTCGGCGAACTCGCGGATGTCGGCCGGCATCACGACCGGCGGGTTGGTCGAGGCCGGCACGATGCCGTCGAGGCCCGCGTCCGCGCTGCCGTAGAACAGGACGCGGTCCTCGGCGCGCGCGATCCGCGCCGCGGCCTCCTTGGCCTGCTGCCAGTCGGCGTCGACCGCGCCGCGCAGCACGGCGTCCACCTCCTCGCGGCGAACCGTGAAGGGAGCACGCAGCTCGAGGACGGGGAGGACCTCGCGACGGCGGGCGCGGACCCCCTCGACGTCGCCGCCGATGGCGAGCTGACGGCCGGTGGACAGCGAGGAGAACCCGGCGCCGCGCGCGTCGGGCATGTCGACGACACGGCGGCCGGCGACGGAGCGTTCGAAGGTGCGGCGGACCTCGTCCTCGAGATCCGCCCAGGCGGCGGTCGAGAGGGGGGCGAGGCCGCGGTGGAGATTGGTGCTCATGGCGCGTCGGTGTCCTTTCGTCGGGGTCGGAGGCTGCCGATGCCGAGGTCGTGCGGGGTGTCGTGCGGTGCCGGGCCGTGGTCGCCCGGGTCCTGATCGGGCTCGGGCGCCTCGTCGTGGTCGCCCGCGCCCGCGGCGTCGAGCGGGCTCGGCGCCGCGCGGCGCGTGCCCAGCAGGTCCAGGCCGAGGGCGGGGTCGGGCGTCGTGTCGTCGTCGGCCCCGAGGCGTGAGGGCGCGCCCAGGACCGTGGCCCCTTCGGCATGGCCCGTGGCGGGCGGCTCGTCGCCGGGATCGGGCTCGGCCGCGGCGGACCCGGGCAGATCGAGGTCGTCGATCCCGTCGAGGAGCTCCGCGGTCGGCACGAAGAACAGGTTGCCGGTCATCGCGGTCGAGAAGTCGAGGATGCGGTCGTAGTTGCCCTCCGGGCGCCCCACGAACATGTTGCGCAGCATCTGCTCGATCACGAGCGGGTTGCCCGCGTACCCGATGAAGTAGGTGCCGAACTCGCCGGCGCCGATCTCGCCGAAGGGCATGTTGTCGCGCAGGATGTCGTGCTCGACGCCCTCCTCGTCCGTGATCGTGGTGAGGAAGACGTGGGAGTCGGTCGCCTTCTTGTCGTCGGGGATCTCGACGTCGTTGAGCTTGTAGCGCCCGATCACGCGCTCCTGCTCCTCGACGCTCAGGGACTCCCACGCCGTGAGGTCGTGCACGTACTTCTGCACCACCACGTAGCTCGAGCCGACATACGCCGCATCGAGCTCCTCGGAGACCAGGGCCGAGGAATAGGCCTCCTCCTCCTGGGGGTTCGCGGTGCCGTCGACGAAGCCCAGCAGGTCGCGGTTGTCGAAGTACTTGAAGCCGTGCACCTCGTCCACGACGCGCGCGTCGTCCCCGAGCTGCAGCGCGAGCAGCCGCGCGAACTCGAAGCACTGGTCGAGGTGGCCCGCCCGCAGATGCACGAGCACGTCCCCCGGCGTGGACGGCGCGACGTGCCGGGCGCCGGCGACGCCTGGGAACACCCGGAGGTCCTTGGGGCGGGGCACGCCGGCGACCATGCGGTCCCACAGGTCCGAGCCGAGGCCGATGACGACGTGCAGCTCGGCGGCCGGGTTGCGGAAGGACACCGACTTCGCGAGATCGGAGACGCCGGCCAGCACCCCGCGCACGGCGCGCTCGGATCCCGCGGGCACGGTGAGCGTGAGGAACATGGCGGCGCGCGCCGGCGGGGCGACGATGACCTGGGTGGGCACCGGTGGTCACTCTCCTGGGCTCGAGCGGCAGGGACGTGGGCCGCCGCCGTGGCGTGCCGGGCGGCGGCTCTCTGCCAGCGTAGCCCCGGAGGGGGTCAGCCGAGGGCGTCGGCGAACCAGCGGGTGAGCGTCGAGGGGTGGACGGGCCGCAGGGCCCGCCACCCGTCCCCGCGGGTCCCGCCCGCGGTGGGGGAGGATGGACGCATGACCGGCCCGGACCTGCACGACCATCCCACCGTCGCCGACTGGAGCGACCTCGTCCGTCGCACCGCGGTGCTCGTGCCGCGGGCCGCCGAGGTGTCGCCGCGGCTCGCGCTCGGCGCCACCTTGCGCGACGACGTCGTCTCTCCGCGCGATCTGCCGGCCGTGCCGCTCAGCGCGATGGACGGCTTCGCGGTCCACCTCGCCGACCTCGAGGCCGCGACGGGGCCCGCCGGCCGGACCGCCGTGACCCTTCCCGTCGTCGCCGACATCCCGGCCTCGCGCGGCGGGGTCGCACCCCTCGCGCCGGGCAGCGCCGCCCGCATCATGACCGGCGCGCCGGTCCCCGGGGGCGCCGACGTTGTCGTCGAGGTCGAGCGCACGGATGCCGATCCCCACGCCGAGGCGCCCACGACCGTCACGATCGCCGCAGGCGAGGGCCTCCGCCCCGGACGCCACATCCGCCGGCCCGGCGAGGAGGTCGCCGCGGGCACCGTGCTCGCCCGGCCCGGGGACCGCGTCGGACCGGCTCTCGTCGCGCTCGCGGCGACGCTCGGCATCCCCGCGCTGCCCGTCGCCGAGCCTCCCCATGTCACGGTCCTCGTGACGGGCGACGAGCTCGTGGCCCCCGACGACCCCGAGGCGGATGCCCCCGGCGCCGTCCGGGAGTCCAACGGGGCGATGCTCGCGGCGGCCCTGACCCTGCTCGGCGCGGGGGTCGACGTGATCCGCTGTCCCGACGACGTCGCGGCTCTGACCGCGGAGCTCGACGCGGCCGCCGCCCGCTCGGACCTGGTGCTGACCAGCGGCGGCATCGGGCACGGGGCGTACGACGTGGTCAAGGCCGCGCTCGGCCCGACGGGGCGTGGCAGCTCGACCTTCGCGCATCTGCGGCTGCGGCCGGGCGGGCCCCAGGGCGTCGGGCGCGTGCGCGTCGTCGGCCCCGACGGACAGGAGGCGTGGACGCCCGTCGTGCACCTGCCCGGCACGCCGGTCGGGGCGCTCGTCGGCTTCCACCTGTTCGTCCGGCCGCTCCTGGCCCCGGGCGCCGCGGCACGGCCCGTGCGCGCCCTCGTCGGGCGGGCGCCGGAGCCGCGCCCGGGCCCCGAGCGACCGCGCGCCGCGGCACGCCGGCCCGGCATGTTCGTGCTGCCGGGCCGCCTGGGCCGTGCCGACGACGGCTCGCTCGTGGTGGACGTGCTGGACGGCAGGCGCCTGGCGCCCTACGGCCGGGCCGACGCCCTCGTGCTCGCCGACGACGCGATGCCCGCGCCCGGCCAGGGCGTGCCCGTCCTCCCGCTCTGACCTGCACGCCGGTCGGCCTCGCTGTCCACCCGTCTTGCACGGCCGGGGCGGCTCCTCGGCGGTCCGACCCCGCACGAACGTGACGCTGAGAGCCGCAGCCCTGCGTTTTCGGAGGGCTGCGGCTCTCAGCGTCACATGTCTGCTGCCTGCCCCGCCGACCAGCAGCCCTGCTAGGCAGCCGACCAGCAGCCCTGCTAGGCAGCCGACCAGCAGCCCTGCGGCCCCGTCGACCAGCAGTCCTGCCACCCAGCCTGCCGCCGACCCGCCACGCGCCGCCGCCGCTAGCCTGGGGACATGCCCACCAAGGACGATCCCCGGATGCTCGCGACCCTCCGTTCCTTCAACCGTGCGATGGGGGCACAGCTCGGGATGCCGCAGGAGGTCGACGAGGACGTCACCGAGATGTACCTCGCGCTCACGGGCGCCGCGGCGAACGAGATCGTGCGTCCGGCCGCGCCCTTCTCCGCGCTGTTCGCGGGATGGCTCTACGGCAGCGGGCGCGCCGACTCGCTCGAGGAGGCCGCGGCGATGGTGGGGGAGGCCCTGCGCACCGTCGAGGTCGAGCGGCCCGCCTGACCGGCCGGTCAGGCTCTCAGCGGTCCTCGCGGCCGCGCGCCGCGCGCTCGATCCGCGCATCGTGCTCCCGACGCGCGGCGGACGCCTCGCGGTACCGGCGGCGCGTGCGCGAGAAGCTCCGCACCCGCTCGGCGCCGAACATGACGGCCACCCCGATCGCGGCGCCGAGCGCGAAGGCCGACACGGGAGCGCTGTAGGTGTAGCCGCCCACGAGGACGAGCACGAGGGCGCCGAGCGCGACCGGCCACCGCCCCACGCCGCGATGCCCCAGCACGTCGCTTGCGGCGACGGCCGCGACGATGCCGAGGAGCAGCAGGCCCAGATGCACGAAGGTCACGATTTGATGTTATCTGCGGCCGCGGGCCGCTTCGTGACCCGCGTCATTGTCCGGCACGGGCTATCGTGGCGGTCATTCGGGACGAGGAAGCCCCGGAACATCTCCCGACCAGCACGGATAGACCCATCCGGCTGGCGATCCCGCCTCACGAGGGCGCGTCCGCCCGGTGCCCACCCGGACGGACCGGAAGGAACAGGACACATGACGTACTGGAGCTGCCGTGGTTAGGTTCACCATCCTCCGCGTGCTGAACTACCTCGTCCTGGCGTTCGTCGCCACGAGCATCACGTATCTCCTCGCCGCGTCGCTCATGCACCCGGAAGAGGTGCTGTTCCCGCCGATCGCGACCAAGCCGGTCCCGGCGGCCACGGCCCAGGCGTACCTCGACGTCCGCAACGTCAACCCCGACACCCCGCTCTTCCAGCGCTACGCGACGTGGCTGGGAGGGCTCCTGCACGGGGACCTCGGCGTGACGACGGGCACCGACAAGTCGATGGTCCCCGTCCTCGGGGTGCTCGAGGACCGCGTCCCGATCAGCCTGCGCCTCGTGGTGATCGGCACCATCCTCGGCGTCGTGCTCGGCATCCTGCTCGGCATGATCAGCGCGGTGCGCCGCAACTCGATCGGCGACGTGGCCGCGACGGTGTTCTCCTTCGTGCTGCTGTCCCTGCCGACGGTCGTCGTGATCCTGCTGGTCCAGCAGGTCAACCAGCTCGTGATCAACACGACGGGGTACGGACTGCCCGCGATCGGCGCCGTGGACCCGACGGCGGCCGAGGGGTCGTGGGCCTCGATCAGCTACCAGATCCAGGCGCTCGTGATGCCCACGATCGTGCTCGCGCTGTTCGGGATGGCGTCCTACTCGCGGTACATGAAGGTCACCACGCTCGACGTGCTCGGCAGCGACTACCTGCGCACCGCGCGCGCCAAGGGCCTCACCCGCGGGCGCGCTATGCGCCGCCACGGCCTGCGCATGGCGCTCATCCCGATGGGCCAGTACTTCGCCTTCGCCGTCGGCGCCGCGTTCACCGGCTCCCTCTTCGTGGAGCTCATGTTCAACTGGCATGGCATCGGCAAGTTCGCCGTCCAGGCCCTCCAGCACGCCGACGTCAACGGCACCGCCGGCGTCGTCCTCTACTCGGCCATCCTCACCCTGCTCTCGGCCACGTTCGCCGACATCCTGCAGGGCGTTCTCGACCCCAGGATCCGGTGACCCGATGACGAACCCCGGAGACATCCGCACGACCGAGGACGCGACCCGCGTCGACACCGGCTACCTGACGCACGGCGCCGAGCCGCTGCCCGACGAGCACGTCGACGACGTCGTGGGCCGCGAGGGCGATCCCGTCGAGCGCATCAAGTCGATGGGCCGCGGCGAGCTGCTGCGCCGCCGCTTCCTGCGCAACCCGCTCGCCTGGACCGGCATGATCATCTTCGCGGTGCTCGTGCTGATGGCGATCTTCGCGCCCATGGTCTACACGCACGGGCCCTTCGAGCTGGACCTGCGGGCCGATGTGAACACGCCGACCGCCGACCACTGGTTCGGGCTCACCGACAACGGCTGGGACACCTTCTCGCGCTGCATGCACGGCCTGCGGATCTCGCTCGTGATCGGCATCGGCACCGCGATCCTCACCTCGATCATCGCGGTCCTGGTCGGCACGGTCGCCGGCTACGTGTCCGGCAAGGGGCGCCTCGGCAACTTCGTCGACAGCGGCCTGGTGAACCTCATCAACCTGTTCCTCGTGGTGCCGTCGCTGCTGCTGCTCATGCTGTTCGGGCCCAAGCTGCAGAACGCGAGCTGGCTATGGATGATCCCGCTGCTGGCCGGGTTCGCGTGGATGCTCACCGCCCGCGTGCTGCGCGCCATGACCCAGCAGCTCGTGCGCACCGAGTACGTCGAGGCCGCGAAGTTCATGGGCGTCAACCCCGTCGTCAACGTCGTGCGCCACGTGATCCCCAACGTCGCGAGCTGGATCATCATCGACACGACGCTCGGCGTCGGCGCCGCGGTCCTCGCCGAGACCGGCCTGTCGTTCATCGGCTTCGGCATCCAGATGCCGCAGGTGTCGCTCGGCACCGTGCTGCAGAGCTACGAGCTCGACAACCCGTGGACCTGGGCGCCCGCCGCGACGATCCTGGCCCTGCTCGTCATCTCGATCAACCTGATGGGCGAAGCGCTGCGCGACGCCCTCGACCCGACCAGCGGCTCGAGCCGTGTCTGAGGTGCCTCCGATGTCCCACGCCTCCGTTCCCGCCGCCGACATGCCGAGCTCCGCGCCCGCCGCGGACCGCAGCCCGCTGCTGTCGGTGCGCGACCTGTCCGTCACCTTCCCGTCCGAGGCCGGCCTGGTCCGCGCCGTCCAGCACCTGTCCTACGACGTGCACCCGGGCGAGGCCCTCGCGATCGTCGGCGAGTCCGGCTCCGGCAAGTCGGTGAGCTCGCTCGCGGTGATGGGCCTGCTGCCCCGCAACGCGACGATCACGGGCGACATCACCTTCCAGGACCAGGACATGCTCCACCGGTCCGACAAGGAGCTGTCGCGGCTGCGCGGCGAGAAGATCTCGATGATCTTCCAGGACCCCCTGTCGGCCCTGACCCCCGTGTACACCGTGGGCGACCAGGTCGCCGAGGTGATCCGGATCCACCACCCCGAGACCTCGACCTCGCGCTCGGAGGCACGGGCGATCGAGCTGCTCGAGGCCGTCGGCATCCCCGAGCCCCAGCGCCGCGCCAAGCAGTACCCGCACGAGTTCTCGGGCGGCATGCGCCAGCGTGCGATGATCGCGATGGCGATCGCCAACGAGCCCGAGCTCATCATCGCCGACGAGCCGACGACCGCCCTCGACGTGACGATCCAGGCGCAGGTGATGGAGCTGCTCAAGACCGCCCAGGAGATGCTCTCGGCGGCGACGATCCTCATCACCCACGACCTCGGCGTGGTCGCGGGCTTCGCCGACCGGGTGCTCGTCATGCAGAACTCGCTCGAGGTCGAGAACGGCACGGTCGACGACATCTTCTACCGGCCGCGCGAGGCCTACACGCAGCGTCTGCTCGCGGCCGTGCCCCGCATCGACGCGCCGTCCCGACCGCCCGAGGACCTCGCGGAGGAGCGCTCGGAGATCCCCGAGCCGCCCGCGGACTCCGCCCTCGGCGCCGAGGAGGTGCTCGCCGCGCCCGTCGACGAGCGCCCCAAGGTGCTCGAGATCGAGAACCTGCAGCGCATCTACCCGATCATCAAGGGCGCCGTGGTGCGCCGCAAGGTGGGGGAGCAGCGCGCCGTCGACGGCCTCTCGCTCACGATCCACGAGGGCGAGTGCGTCGCGCTCGTCGGCGAGTCGGGCTGCGGCAAGACGACGACGCTCATGGAGGTCATGCAGCTGCGCAAGCCACAGGGCGGCACCATCCGCGTCAACGGCAAGGACACCGCGCGCCTCAGCCGCGCCGAGCGCTCGACGATGCGCTCGGACGTGACGATCGTGTTCCAGGACCCGATGGCCTCGCTCGATCCGCGCATGCCCATCGGCGACATCCTGCGCGAGCCCATGAAGGTCCAGGGGTACTCGCGCGAGCGCATGGAGCAGCGGGTGGACTGGCTGCTCGAGACGGTGGGCCTGCTGCCCGAGCACGCCATGCGCTACCCGACGGAGTTCTCCGGCGGCCAGCGCCAGCGCGTGGGCGTGGCGCGGGCGCTCGCGTGCGACCCCAAGCTGATCGTGCTCGATGAGCCCACCTCGGCGCTCGACGTGACGATCCAGGCCGGTGTGCTCACGCTGCTGGCCGACCTCAAGGAACGCCTCGGCGTGAGCTACCTGTTCGTCTCCCACGACCTGTCGGTGGTGCGCCACATCTCCGACCGGATCTGCGTGATGCACAAGGGCAAGATCGTCGAGACCGGGGACACGGCCACCGTGTTCTCGAACCCGCAGCACCCGTACACGCAGGCGCTGCTGTCCGCCGTCCCCATCCCCGATCCGAAGGTCGAGCGATCGCGCCGCCGGATCATCCTGGATCAGAGCTCTCTGGCCTCGCTCGGCGAGTCGGCCTGATCCGACCTGTAAGCGTCCTCTCGCCGCCCCTCGGGCGACGGGGCGGCACCCCTGAAAAGTGTCGACGGCGACCCCGACGGCACCACCACTGAAGGAGAACACTCATGCGGATCACGCGACGCACCGTCCTCGGCGCCTCGGCGGCCTCGGCCGTCTCCGCCCTCGCTCTGGCGGCGTGCAGCCAGCAGGGCTCGGGCAGCGGCGGCGGCAGCAACGGATCGGACGGCGGCGACGACAACAGCGCCATCGCCTCCGACCAGAACGACGTCAACCCCAAGGACCGCGACGAGCTGGGCGAGGGCGGCGTGCTCCGCCTCATGAACAACGCCTACCCGGCCAACTGGAACACGCTCCACACCGACGGCAACGAGGTCAACACAGTGCGGATCTCGGAGGCGCTCTCGCCCGGCCTGTACTACTACACGGCCGCGGGCGAGGTGAAGGTCAACGAGCAGCTGGCCAAGCGCATCGAGCTCACCTCCGAGGACCCGCAGGTCGTGGAGATCGAGCTCGTCGACGGCATGAAGTGGTCGGACGGCACGGCGATCGACTACAAGTCCATCGAGAACGTCTTCAACACCATGAACGGCTCCAAGCCGGACTACCAGATCGCCTCCTCGGAGGGCTACGACAAGGTCGAGAAGATCGAGCCGGGCGCGAACAACCTGACCGCGAAGATCACCTTCAAGGAGAAGTACGCGGACTGGATGGGCCTCGCCACCATCGCCCCCGACTCCCTCGTCGCCTCGGCCGACGCCTTCAACACGGGCTGGGTCGACGCCCCCCAGGTCACGGCCGGCCCGTACAAGGTCGACAAGCTCGATGCCACCAACAAGACGGTCTCGGTCGTGCCCGACGAGAACTGGTGGGGCGACAAGCCCTTCCTCAAGCAGGTCATCTGGACCACGATCGAGGACCCGGCGGCTGCGGCCACCTCGTTCCAGGGCGGTCAGCTCGACTCGATCGAGACCACCGTTCCGGCCACCTACTCGGTGCTCAAGGACATGGTCGGCAACGGCGTCTCCCTGCGGAAGGCCGCCGGTCCCGACTGGACCCACATCACCCTGAACGGCACCGAGGGCCGCCCGCTCGCCGATCAGAAGGTGCGCCAGGCGGTGTTCCGCGCGATCAACCGCGAGGATACGTTCCTGGCCGTCAACAAGGCGATGCCCTACCCCAAGGACATGGAGCAGCTGAACAACCACGTGCTCATGACCAACCAGGAGGGGTACAAGGACAACTCGGGCGACTTCGGCACGTACGACGCCGACGCCGCCAAGAAGCTGCTGCAGGACGCGGGCTACACGATCGACGGCGACACGGCCACCAAGGACGGCAAGCCGCTCGAGATCACCTACGTCTACAACGACGGCTCGAAGACCAACGAGGCCGTCGTGCCCGTGGTCCAGGAGAACCTCAAGGCCATCGGCATCACCATGAAGGTCCAGAAGGTGCCGCCGACCGACCTGTTCTCCAAGTACGTGATCCCCGGCGAGTTCGACCTGACCCTGTTCGGCTGGAGCGGCAACCCGTTCCTGTCCTCGAGCGATGCGATCTGGAAGTCCGACGGCGAGCAGAACTTCGGCAAGGTCGGCGATGCCGACGTCGACAAGCTCGTCGACGCCGCCTCGGTCGAGGCCGACGAGGACAAGCGGATCGACGAGATCAACGAGTACGACGCCAAGCTGTGGGAGCTCGCGGGCACCCTGCCGCTGTGGCAGTCCTACGACTTCTACATCCAGAACGACGACATCGCGAACTTCGGCGCCCCCGGCTTCGCGAGCATCGTCGACTGGACCAAGGTCGGCTATGTCAAGGACTCGGACAAGCTCAAGGGCTGATCCGGGACACCTGGCCGCCCGCCGGGAGAGCACGGCGGCCTAGAGTGAACGGGGCGGGAGGAGACTCCCGCCCCGTTCCGCGTCCCGGGGCGCCCGCGACGGTCGCCTCGCCGTGATCGCGCCCCCGTCATCGCCCGTCCAGCAGGAGGCCTCCCGCCGTGTCCGACCGCTACGCCCGCCAGCTGCGACTGCCCGGCTTCGGCTCGGAGCAGCAGCGGCGCCTGGGCGCCGCCCGCGTCGCGGTCCTCGGGGCGGGCGGCCTCGGCTCCCCGGTGCTCGAGTACCTCGCCGCGGCGGGCGTCGGCCGCCGGGAGGACGGGGGCTGGATCACCGTGATCGATCCCGACGTCGTGGACACCTCGAACCTCCACCGCCAGGTGATCCACACGACCGCGGCCGTGGGCACCGCGAAGGCCGAGAGCGCCGCGGGGCGCATGCGGGCCGTCAACCCCGAGATCGAGGTGCGCCCCCACGTCGGCGTGCTCGCGGTCGACACCGCGCTCGACCTCCTGACCGGCCACGACCTCGTGCTCGACGGCACCGACAACTTCCCCACCCGCTACCTCGCCTCGGACGCGTGCGAGCTGCTCGACCTGCCGCTCGTGTGGGGCTCGATCCTCGCCTACGCGGGGCAGGTGTCCGTGTTCGCCGCCGACGGCGGCCGCGGGGTGACCTACCGCGACGTGCATCCCGTACCGCCGGGGCCCGGCGAGGTGCCGGACTGTGCCGAGGCGGGCGTGCTCGGCATGCTGTGCGGGGTGATCGGCTCGACGATGGCGCTCGAGGCCGTCAAGGTGCTCGCGGGCCTCGGCGAGCCGCTCGTGGGCCGCATCGCCCTGTTCGACGCGCTCACCATGCGCTGGACCGAGCTCCCCGTCGCGCGTGATCCCGACCGCGCCCCCGTCACCGCTCTCGAGGACCTCACCCTCACATGCGGCCTGCCCGGCGCACGCCTGCCCGCCCCCGCGCCGCCCGTCGAGCCGCGTCCGAGCGGTTCTGGGGAGTCGGGCCATACCGGGGCGGGCTCTGTCGGATCCGAGGGCACGGCCACGGACGTCACGGCGCGGGGCGCGGCGACGCTGGCGCGGGAGGCGGGCCATGTCGAGGCCGCCGAGCTCCCGGCTCTGCTGGCGGCAGGACGTCGCCTGCTGGACATCCGGGAGGACCACGAGGTGGCCGACGGCATGCTCGCCGGGGCCGAGCACGTTCCCGCGGGAACGCTGCTGGGCGCGGGGCGGGGTGCCGGAGAGCTGAGCGGCGCCGTGCTCTACTGCGCGGCGGGCAGGCGCTCGGAGGCGGCGCAGGCCGCGCTGCGTGCGCGTGGCATCGAGGTGCTCTCCCTCGACGGCGGCTTCGCGGCGGCGCGTGCGGCGCAGATGCCGGTGGTCCTCCCCGAGCGCTGATCGCCGTGCCGGGCGCGCGCCTCGCGCCACGGTCCGGGGCGCTGAGCGTGGCCGTTCAACCCGGCTGTCGAGTCCGGGCGCTGAGCGCGAGTGCCGGGTTCAGGGCGTCGCCCGCTCCTCGAACGCGCGTCGCGCCCGGTCGCGCCCCGATGGGGGCCGACTCTTCGCCGGGTGCCCGCGTGCGGACCACCCCGTCGCGCGCACGGTCCGCACGGGGACGTCTCCGGCCCCGTGCTGTCGGCCTCGACCCGCCCACCACACGGCGGGGCCGGTGGGGAGCCGGGCCTCAGCCGCCGGCGAAGGGCGGCAGCACGTCCAGACGATCGCCCGGGAAGACCCGGCGGTCGTGATCGCGGCACGCGACCGCGTTGACAAGCACGCTCGACCGGCCGAGCACGCGCGCCCCCTCGGCGTCCGTGCGTGCGGACAGCGCGGCGATCACCTCGGCGACCGTGCGGCCGGGGGCCTCGGCGAGGTCCGTGCCGAGCGCCGCCGCGGCGGCCGCGAACAGGCGCACCTCGATCAACGGGACCGGATGCGGCTCGTCGTCGGTGCCGCCGTCCGCGGGCGTGGGTGGCGTGGGCTCGGATGCGGCGGCCTCGGGCGTCGCGTCCTCCGCGGGCTCGTCGTGCTCCGAGGGGTCGGCCTGCTCCAGGGGTTCGGTGTCAGCCATGCGGTCACCCTCCGATAGCGCTCATGGGGCGCTCGGGCTGATGGAAGCCGGCACGGTTCATGCCGTGCCCCGCCGCCTTGCCCCAGTGGGCGGCACGCCAGATGTCGGCGATCTCGTCGTCGGAGGCGCCGGCGCGCAGGGCCCCGCGCAGGTCCGTCTCCTCGTGGGCGAACAGGCACGTGCGCACCCGGCCCTCGGCGGTGAGGCGGGTCCGCCGGCAGTCCTCGCAGAACGGCTCGGTGACCGACGCGATCGTGCCCACCCGGCCCAGGTGCTCGCCCGTCGTCCGGTCGGCGACGTCGAAGAGCTCGGCCGGGGCTCCCGCCCGGTCGACGGCGGCCGGGCTCAGCATGTACCGGTCCGCGAGGGCCTCGCGCATCTGCGCGGCCGTGATCATGCTGGTGCGGTCCCAGATGTGGTCGGCGTCGAGCGGCATCTGCTCGATGACCCGCAGCTGCAGGTCGCGCGCGAGGCACCAGGCGAGCAGGTCCGGCAGCTCGTGGTCGTTGACACCGGGCAGCAGCACCGCGTTGACCTTGATGGGGTCGAGCCCGGCGGCGCGCGCCCCGTCGATGCCCTCGAGCACGCGATGCAGGAGCGGGCGCCGGCTCATCCGCTCGAAGGTCTCGGAGACCACTGTGTCCAGCGAGACGTTGATGCGGTCGAGCCCCGCGTCCCGCAGCCCGGCGGCGCGCACCTCGAGGCCGATCGCATTGGTGGTCAGGGAGATGTTGGGCCGCGGCTCGAGCGCCGCGACGCCCGCGATGATCTCGGGCAGGTCGGCGCGTGTGAGCGGCTCGCCGCCCGTGAAGCGCACCTGGTCGACCCCGAACTGCTCGACGCCGATGCGCACGAGGCGCACGATCTCCTCGACCGTGAGCAGCTGCTCGGTGCGGAGGAAGGTGAGGCCGGAGGCCGGCATGCAGTAGGTGCAGCGCAGGTTGCAGAAGTCGGTGAGCGAGACGCGCAGATCGGTCGCGGCCCGCCCGAAGCGGTCGATGAGGCCGCGCGAGGCGGGCCGGTCCGAGGTGTCCGGGAGATCGAGCGCGGTCGGATCCGTGCGACGCGGCACGGGCATGCCCAGGGAGACCCGACGCGACGTGCGATGCGTACCCATGGCCCGCCTCCTCCCGTTGCCGTGCGACCCGTCCGGCAAGTCTAGGCGGCCGACAGCCGAAGGGGTGCGGGACCCGCGTCACGCTCGGCCGCCGCCGCGCACCATACTGGAGGGATCCCGTCGTCCGACGGCCCCTGCCACCCGGACGACCGCCGTCCCCCGTCCCCGATCCCGCGAGGTCGCCATGTCCGCGTCTGCCCCCCGTGTGCCGCTCGTCGAGCACCGCGCCGATGTGGAGGCCCTGCTCGCCCCGCTCCTGCGCACCGAGCGTCACCGGCTGGAGGCCGGTCTGGTGGGGCGGGTCGCCGCCGCCGAGCGTCGCGCCCGCGTCGACGTGCCCTCGGCCGACAACTCCCAGATGGACGGCTTCGCGGTCGCCTCGACCGACTGTCCCGCGGCGGGGGAGGAGTTCGCGCTGCCCGTCGGCGCCCCGATCCCGGCCGGCGCTGCGCCGTCGGCCCTCGAGGCGGGCACGGCCCGCCCGATCATGACCGGCGCCCCCCTGCCCGCCGGAGCCGACCTCGTGATCCCGATCGAGGAGGCCGTCGACGGCGGCTTCGACGCACCGCGCGTGACCCTGCGCCCCCTCGACGTCACCCCCGGCCGATACGTGCGCGCCCGCGGCTCGGACTGCCGGGCGGGGGACACCGTGCTCCGGGCCGGCGACGAGCTGACCCCCGCCCGCATCGCCCAGCTCGCCTCGGTCGGCATCGGGGACGTGGACCTCGTCGAACCCGTGGCCACGGTCGTGCTGTCCACCGGGAGCGAGGTCGCCGACCCCGCCGGCCCGCTCCCGGCTGGCGACGCCTACGACGCCAACGGACCCGGCCTCGCGGCCGCGCTCACCGCGGCGGGAGCCGACGTCCTGAGCACCGACCGCGTGCCGGACGATCCCGACGCCCTGCTCGACCTCCTCGCCGCGTACGCCCGGTCCGGAGCCCAGCTCGTGGTCACGAGCGGCGGCGTCTCCGAGGGCGCGTACGAGGTGGTCAAGCTCGCCGCCTCGCGCCCCGGCGTCGACCTCACCTTCTGCAAGGTCGCGATGCAGCCCGGCGGTCCGCAGGGGCTGGGGACCGTGACCCTCGACGGCCACCGGCTCGCGTGGCTCGCCTTCCCCGGCAACCCCGTCTCGGCCCTCCTGAGCTGCGAGCTGTTCGCGCGCCCGGCCCTGCACGCCCCCGCCCGCCCGCGGCTGCGGCTGCCCGTGCGGCTCGAGCATCCCGAGTCCTCCCCGCCCGCGCTCGAGCAGTACCGTCGGGCCTACGTCCTCGCCTCGGGCGCCGTGCGCCTCGCGGGCGGGCCGTCCTCGCATCTGCTGGGCGCCCTCGCGACCGCGACCGCCCTCGTGGTCGTGCCCGTCGGCACCGACCGCCTCGAGGACGGCGACGTGCTCGAGACCATCCTGCTGACCTGAGGAGAACGATGAGCGACCCCGCGCCGTCCCCCGCCGGCCGTCCGGCCGAGGCGGACCTGGCCGACGACCTCACCCATGTGCGCGCCGACGGCAGCGCCCACATGGTCGACGTGACCGGCAAGACGACCACCTCGCGCTCGGCCGCGGCCCGCGCCGTGCTGCGCACCCGCCCCGACGTGGTCGCCCGCATCGTCGACGGCGACCTGCCCAAGGGGGAGGCCCTGTCCGTCGCGCGCCTGGCCGGGATCATGGGCGCCAAGCGCACGAGCGATCTCGTGCCCCTGTGCCATCCCCTGCCCCTGACGGGCGTCGAGGTCGATCTCGACGCCCACGACGACGTCGTCGAGATCCTGGCCCGGGTGCGCACGCGAGGCGTGACGGGCGTCGAGATGGAGGCGCTGACCGCCGTCACGGTCGCCGCGCTCACGCTGTTCGACATGATCAAGGCCGTCGACCATCTCGCGACGATCGAGGCGGTCCAGGTGCTCGCGAAGTCCGGCGGCAAGAGCGGCGACTGGGACCGCGAGCGCGCCGGCGGCGCCAAGGGCGCCGCGACGCAGGAGGAGCGATGACGACCGCCCGCATCGTGATCGCCTCGACCCGGGCCGCGGCGGGCGACTACACCGACCGCACAGGCCCCGTGCTGCACGACTGGCTCACGGGCCGCGGCCACGACGTGCCCGCCCCCGTCGTCGTCCCCGACGGACCGGCCGTGGGCGCCGCCCTGGCCGACGCGATCGGCGCGGGCGTCGACCTCGTCATCAGCTCGGGCGGCACCGGCATCAGCCCCTCGGACACCACCCCCGAGCAGACCGCGCCGCTCCTGGATCGCGAGCTGCCGGGCATCGCCGAGGCGATCCGCCGGCGCGGCGAGACGGCGACCCCGCTCGCTGTGCTCAGCCGCGGCCTCGCGGGCGTCGCACGACGCAGCATCGTCGTGAACCTGCCCGGCTCGCCGGGCGGCGTGCGGGACGGCATCGCCGTGCTCGAACCGCTCCTGGACCACCTGCTCACCCAGCGCGACGGCGGCGGGCACCCATGACCGCGCGCCCCGACACCGGCCCCACCGACCCTCCGAGGAGACCATGACCGACCCCGAGTCCCTGCGCGTGCCCGGCGACCCCGCGATGGGCCACGCCGCCGAGCGCGTCGCCTACGCCGCCGTGACCACCGACGAGGTCACGACCATGCGGATGGCCTCCCTCGTGACCGATCCGCGCTGCGGCGCCGTCGTCACCTTCGACGGCGTCGTGCGCGACCACGACGACGGCAAGGGCGTGCTGCGCCTGGACTATTCGGCCCACCCGAGCGCGCAGGACGTGATCGAGCAGGTCGCCGTCGAGATCGCCGGCCGCTACGCGGACGTGCTCGTCGCCGTCGCCCACCGGTACGGCCCCCTCATGGTGGGGGAGACGGCGCTGGCGTGCGCGGTCTCCGCGCCCCATCGCAAGCTCGCCTTCGCCGCGTGCGACGACCTCGTGGACACGGTCAAGCGACGCCTGCCGATCTGGAAGCGCCAGGAGTTCACCGACGGCTCCGACGAGTGGGTCGGCGCGCTCGGCTGACCCGCCCGTCCGACCCGCCCGTCCGAACCTCCCGGCCGGCGCCCGCACCGGCCGCGGAGCGCCGTAGCGTGGGGCCATGCGCATCCTCCAGCTGAGCGACACCCACCTGTTCGGCGACCCCGCCCCTCGCCAGTACGACCGCATCGACACCGCCGCGGCGCTGGCGGGCGTGCTCGACCGCCTCGCCGACGTCGGCCCGCTCGAGGCGGTGATCCACACCGGCGACGCCTCGGAGGACGGCAGCGTCGCGAGCTACCGCGCCCTGCACGACCAGCTCGACCCGTTCGCCCGGGCCCACGGCGCCGTGCTCGCGGTGGCCATGGGCAACCACGACGTGCCCGTGGCCTACGCCACCGTCGTCGGCCCGGGCGACCACGGCGAGCCGTGGCAGGACCGCGTGCTCACCACGCCGGGCGGACTGCGGATCGTCGCGCTCGACTCCTCGGTCCCGCGCGCGGGCTACGGCCACCTCGACGCCCCGCAGCTGGAGTGGCTGCGCACGGTGCTCGCCGAGCCGGCCGCCGCCGGGACGGTCCTGGCCGTGCACCATCCGCCGCTGCCGGCGGCGACGCGCCTCATGGCCGCCCTCGACCTCGACGACCTGGAGAGCCTCGCGGACGTGCTCACCGGCACCGACGTGCGCCTCGTCGTCTCCGGGCACTACCACCACGAGATGTCCGGGAGCATCGCGGGCATCCCCGTGCACGTCGTGCCCGGCATCGCCGATGTCGTGGACCCGCTCGGGCCGCGCGACCGGGCCCGGGCCCTCGCCCTCTCGGGGGCGAGCCTCGTCGAGCTCACGGGCGAGCCGGGCTCGGCACCGCAGGTCAGCACCGCCGTCTGGGCGAGCGCCGGGGACGAGCTCGCCGATCCCGCTCGGCCCGTGTACGGCTTCGGACCGGCCGAGATCGATGCGATCGTCGCGGCCGCGGGTCGTCCCGGCGCGGTCTGACCGACCCCCGGACGCACGAACGCCCGGTCCCCCTGCGGGGCCGGGCGCGGTCGGCGGGCGGGCGCCGCGAGGGCGCGCCGGATCAGCGCACGAGCTGCTGGGGGCTCAGCCCCTGCGTGGTGCGCACGCGGCTGAGCTCGGACAGCTCGCCGTCGGGCGTCGCGGCGCCGTGCGCGCCGTCCTGCCCCGCACCGCGCAGCACGGCGCTGCGACGAGCGGCGGTGCGCAGGAAGGCGTCCATGCGGGAGCCTCGGCGGTCGGTGTCCACGGTCGTGGTCATGGGAAGGGTCCTCCGTCTCAGGGTGATGGGGTGACGCGCCGCACGACGGCTAGCTCTCGTGGATCGTCGTGTCAAGCGCGTGTCAACACTCGATATTCTGCCGCGTCCGGCGCGGTTGTGCACGCGCAGCGGCGCCGAGGGTCGCCCGTCTCACAAAGCACCCGTGACCTGCGCCTTCCGCGCGTCACGGGTGACCGGCAGGCGGCGTGACGCAGGCCATGGAGTCCTGCTCCGCCGGTCCCGTCAGGACCCGTCCGCGCCGCCGTGGCTCCGCTCGGCCGGCCCGCCGGCGAGCCGGGCTCTCCGCTCACGGTGAACGCAGCCCGCCACGGTTAGCACTCACGTTGCACGAGTGCCAGACGGGTTCTAGAGTGAGCCGTGTTGGCAGTCACAGGGCCCGAGTGCCAGGTGCTGTCGCGAGGACCACGCCGCTCGGCACCGCGACGACGATCGGCAGCCGGTCAGACCATCCACGAACTCATCGAAGTCCACTGAACATGAAGGAGTGAGCCGCATGTCGGTCTCCATCAAGCCCCTCGAGGATCGCGTCGTCATCAAGCCGACCGAGGCCGAGCAGACCACCGCCTCCGGCCTGGTCATCCCGGACACCGCGAAGGAGAAGCCCCAGGAGGGCGAGGTTGTCGCCGTCGGCGAGGGCCGCTTCGACGACAAGGGCCAGCGGATCCCGCTCGACGTGAAGGTCGGCGACAAGGTCGTCTTCTCCAAGTACGGCGGCACCGAGCTCAAGTACGGCGGCGACGAGTTCCTGATCCTGGGCTCGCGCGACATCCTCGCCGTCATCGAGAACTGAGGCTGATACCGCATGGCTAAGGAGATCATCTACGACGAGGACGCGCGCCGCGCCCTCGAGCGCGGTGTCGACAAGCTCGCCGACACCGTCAAGGTGACGCTCGGCCCCAAGGGCCGCAACGTCGTCCTCGACAAGAAGTGGGGCGCCCCCACGATCACCAACGACGGCGTGACCATCGCCCGCGAGATCGAGCTCGAGGACTCCTACGAGAACCTCGGCGCCCAGCTCGCCAAGGAGGTCGCGACCAAGACCAACGACGTCGCCGGCGACGGCACCACGACCGCGACCGTGCTGGCCCAGGCGCTCGTCCACGAGGGCATGCGCAACGTGGCCTCCGGGGCGGCGCCGTCCGCGCTCAAGCGCGGCATGGAGTCGGCCGTCGAGGCGCTCTCCGAGAAGCTCGGCGAGATCGCGATCGACGTCGACTCCAAGGAGCAGATCGCCAACGTCGCGGCCGTCTCGAGCCAGGACCGCGAGATCGGCGAGCTGCTCGCCGAGGCGTTCGACAAGGTCGGCAAGGACGGCGTCATCACGGTCGAGGAGTCCTCGACCACCGCGATGGAGCTCGACTTCACCGAGGGCATGCAGTTCGACAAGGGCTACATCTCCCCGTACTTCGTGACCGACGCGGACCGCCAGGAGGCCGTCCTCGAGGACGCGTACATCCTGCTCAACCAGGGCAAGATCTCCGCCGTGGCGGACCTCCTGCCGATCCTCGAGAAGGTCATCGAGGGCAGCAAGCCCCTGCTGATCCTGGCCGAGGACGTCGACGGCGAGGCCCTGTCCACGCTCGTGGTCAACAAGATCCGCGGCAACTTCAAGGGCGCCGCGGTCAAGGCCCCCGCCTTCGGCGATCGCCGCAAGGCGATGCTGCAGGACATCGCGGTGCTCACCGGCGCCCAGGTGGTCACGCCCGATCTGGGCCTGGACCTCAAGACCGTGGGCCTTGAGGTGCTCGGCACCGCCCACCGCGTCGTCATCACGAAGGACTCGACGACCATCGTCGGCGGCGCCGGCGATGACGAGGCCGTGGCCGACCGCGTCGCGCAGATCCGCTCCGAGATCGCGAACACCGACTCCGACTGGGATCGCGAGAAGCTCCAGGAGCGCCTCGCGAAGCTGTCCGGCGGCGTGTCCGTGATCAAGGTCGGCGCGCACACGGAGGTCGAGCTCAAGGAGAAGAAGATGCGCATCGAGGACGCGGTCTCCGCGACTCGTGCGGCCATCGAGGAGGGCATCGTGGCCGGTGGCGGCAGCGCCATCGTCCAGGCGGCCTCCGTGCTCTCCGACGATCTCGGCAAGTCCGGTGACGAGGCCGTCGGCGTGCGCGCCGTGGCCAAGGCCGTCGCCGAGCCGCTGCGCTGGATCGCCGAGAACGCAGGCCTCGAGGGCTACGTCGTCGTCGAGAAGGTCAAGGCCGAGAAGACCGGCAACGGCCTCGACGCCGCGACCGGCGAGTACGTCGACCTCGTCGACGCGGGCATCATCGACCCCGTCAAGGTGACGCGCAGCGCCCTGCGCAACGCCGCCTCGATCGCGACCCTCGTGCTCACCACCGAGACCCTCGTGGTGGACAAGAAGGACGAGGACGAGGACTGAGACGCCGAGGCGTGATCGCCTGATCGTCCCGTCCGATGCCCCGGCCGCCCTGCGCGGCCGGGGCATCGTCGCGTCCGGGCGCGACCACGACGGGACCCGGCGTGTCCACGGACCGTCGGGCCCGTGATCCGTCGGTGCCCCCACCTAGGATGGGACCTGTTCCGGCATCGGCGTCCGATCCCCTCGCGGGCGCGGCGACGGCCTCGACGCGTCGCACCCGCAGGTGCTGGAGGAGTGAACGTGCACACGCCCCACGAGACCACCGCGGTCCCGCGCGACCACGGCGAGCCCTCGCACGTGTTCGGCCCGATGCGCTCGGCCGTGATGGCCGCTCTCGTCGGCGCCATCACCTTCGTGGTCGTGCTCGAGTTCCTCGTGCTCACGAGCTTCATCGGACAGCGCCTCTGGAACGACGACGCCCTCTTCCACGAGGTGCTGTTCACCCTCCCGCTCGTGCTGTGGTTGCTGATCCTCGTCGCCGCCGTCGTGATCTGCCTGCGCACCATCACCTCCTGGCTCACCGTCGGCGAGCAGGGCTTCGCGACGCACGGCCTGTTCCGGCGCGCCGTCTCCCACGAGTGGTCGGACGTGGCCCGGCTCGTCGCGGTGCGCGACGTGACGCGCGTGCCGCTGCCGACCGAACGGGTGCCCGCGCCCGAGGACCCCTACGACGGGGTCTACGTGGTCGGCACCAACGGACGCCGCCTCGCGACCTTCTCCGGACGCCTCTTCGGCGCCCGCGCCCAGCACGCCGTGATCGACCAGGCGCGTGCCGCGGGGACCGAGGTCGAGGAGGTCGACCAGCTCGCGCCGCGGGAGCTGCGCACGCGCGTGCCGCGGTCGATCCCGGTCGCGGACCTCCATCCCGGGCTCGTGCTGCTCGCGGTCGTCGCCTTCTACGCCGCGCACAACATCCTGACCTTCATCGTGTGGGGGCTCTGATCGCTCCCGGCCGGTCCGCGCGCCGTCATGCCCGCCGCCGCGAGCGCGAGGCCGCGGCGCCGCTGGCCCAGCGCGAGGGGCTGGACCCCGTGCGCCTCGTCGCCCGCGCCGACGGGGTGAGCCTGCCGGCGGATCCCGGCCCGACGCCGGCCGTGCGGACCGCCGCCGAGGTGCTCGCCGCGCGCTTCCCGCCGCTGCTGTCTGCCGGGGCCACCGATCTCGCGCTCCGCTTCGCCCGGGGCGACGTGGTGCATGCCGACGGCACGCCCTGGCGTGCCCACGACGTCGTGCGACCCGGCGACGAGCTGTGGTTCCACCGCGAGCTCGCGCCCGAGCACGTGCCCGAGGCCGAGCTCGTCGTGCTCCACCGCGACGAGCACCTGCTCGTGCTCGACAAGCCGCACGGCATGGCGAGCACCCCGCGCGGCACGCACGTGCTCGCGAGCGCCCTCGTGCGCCTGCGTCGGGCCACCGGCCTCGTCGACCTCGTGCCCCTGCACCGCCTCGATCGGCGCACCGCGGGTGTGCTGGCCTTCGGCATCCGACCCGAGGAGCGCGGCGACTATCAGCAGCTGTTCGCGCGCGGACTCGTCCGCAAGCACTACCTCGCCCGGCTCGACACGAGCCGTGACGCGAGCTGGCGACCGAGGGCGGGGGAGCGCCGCCTCCTGGTCCATCGGCTCGCGCGCGAGCGCGGGTGGCGCCGCACCCGCGTCGTGGACGGCGAGCCCAACGCGCGCACCGAGCTCGAGGTGCTCTCGACCGGCGTGGGGGAGGCGCTCGTCGGCCTGTGGCCGGCCACCGGCCGCACCCATCAGCTGCGCGTGCAGCTCGCGGCGCTCGGCACCCCGATCCTCGGCGACGACCTGTACCCCGTCGAGCGGCCCGAGGCCGCGTGCGGCGACCTCCAGCTGCTCGCCCGGCGCCTCGCCTTCGCCGACCCGATCACGGGACACGAGCACGTCTTCACCTCGCGGCGCACCCTGGACCCGAGCCCGCGGGAGCCCGGCCGATGAGCGCGGGCGCGCCGGCTCCGCGCCGCACGCGGCGCGGCCAGCTCCTGGTGGGCGCCTCGCTCGGCGCGCGGTACCTCCCCGCCGCCCTCGTGGGCCTCCCGATCGTGAGCCTCGTGCTGTCCCCCCTCGGCGCCGCCGCCGTCCAGCAGTGGGTGCTCCGGCCCGCCGTGCGGGTGCGCCTCGGCGGCGCCGTGCACGCCGCCGACACCCTCGGCGTCCAGCTGCTCGTCGCGTTCGTCCTGCTGTGGGCCCTGCTCGCCCTGTGGGCGCTGCTCCCGATCGTGCTCTCGCGGCGCCTGGTCCTGCTCGACCCCGAGCACGGCACCCTCTCCCGCCGCCGCGGCCTGCGCCGCCTGCCCGACCGCCCCGTGGCCGACGTCGTGTGGGCCGTCGGCGAGGCCGACCGGGACGCCGTCGCCCTGATCGGCCTGCTGCCGGGCGGGGCACATCCCGGCGACGACCGCGAGGCGGAGCAGTGGGTCATCCCGCACATCGGCTGGGACGACGCCTCGTTCGACGGGCTGCGCGCCCTCCAGGAGGCGGCCGGGCTCTCCGTGTCCCCGCCGCGCCCCGTGCTCGCAGCTGCCGCACGACGCCGACGGCGCACCGCGGCGCATCGCGTGCTCGCCGAGCGCTACGACATCCCCTGGCGCCCCGAGTACGAGGACCCCGCGGAGTTCGAGCGTGAGCTCGACCACGTGCGCCGGGTGCTCGGCGGCAAGGAGAGCACTCGCCCCGAGGACCCGCCGCCGTCGGACCCGGGGCGGCCGGGGACTCGGGGATAGCCTCGGAGCATGGACCCCGATGCGCAGCCGCGACCGGCCCCGCTCCCCACCACCACGAGCCCCCTCGGCGCCGTCGACTCGCTGACGGTGCGCTCCGAGGCGGCCGCGGCGGTCGGCAGCGCCCTGCTGTCGGGCGGCATGGCCTCCTACCGGGTCAAGGCCGCGATGGCGCTCACCGCGCGCGCCCTCGGCCTGGACTCGTTCAGCTCGATCGTCACGTTCACGGACATCACGGCGACCGCGACCCTCGGCGGCCGCTATCGCACTCGGATCACCCAGCCGGACCACGTGGGCGTGGACGTGGATCACCTCGCCCGCATCCACCGCATGGTCGAGCAGCTGCCCGCGCGCGTGAGCGCCGCCGAGATCTTCGAGCAGCTCGCGCGCATCGCGGCCCGGCCGCCGCTGTACGGGGCTCTCGTCAACGCGCTCGCCGCGGGCCTCGCGTGCGCGGCGTTCTCCTTCCTCAACGGCGGCGGTCCCATCGAGATGCTCGCGGTGCTGATCGCCGCGATCGCGGGCCAGGCCGTGCGCCGGACGATGCAACGGCGGCACTGGAACCACCTGCTCGTCACGGTGATCGCCGCGGCCCTCACGAGCGGCGTGTACGCGCTCGCGGTGGGGGTGCCGACCCTGCTCGGGGTGATCGAGCCCGGGCACCGCGGCGGCTATCTGGCCGCGGTGCTCTTCCTCGTGCCCGGCTTCCCGCTCATCACCGGGATCCTGGACATCGTGCGGTCCGACTTCAGCGCCGGGGTCGCGCGCCTGACCTACTCGATGATGATCATCCTCGCGGCCGCCGCGAGCGTGTGGGCCGTCGGCATCGCCGTGGGGATGGGCCCGGACTCCACCAACCTGCTGACCCTGCCGCTCGCCGCCGAGCTGCCGCTGCGCGCGCTCGCGACCTTCGTGGGCGTGCTCGGCTTCGCGGTCATCTTCAACTCGCCGTGGCGGATCGCGCTGGGCGCCGCCCTGGTCTCGCTCGTGGCCAACACCCTGCGCTTCGTGATGACGACCGGCGAGGTCCCGCCCCAGCTCGCGACGCTCGCCGCGACCACCCTGGTGGGCGTGCTCGCCTACACGGCCGCACGCATCTGGCACATCCCGCGCACGAGCATCTCGGTGCCCGCCGTCGTCATCATGATCCCCGGCTTCACCCTCTACACGGCGTTCTCGCTCATGAATACGGGCGACGTCACGGGCTCCCTCATGCTGCTCCAGGAGGCGGTGCAGGTGATCCTCGCCGCCGGCTTCGGGCTCGCGCTCGCCCACCTCGCGACCTCGCCCAGCTGGCGCCGCGTCGCGCACCCGCACTGAGGGCGGCACCTGCCGAGTGCGGCCGTTGAGAACTGTCGCTCCACTGGTCGCCGACCACTCCGCGGGGCCCGGTGAGCTGGATGTCGACGTCCTTCAGCAGCGCGCCCTCGCGACCGTCCCGCTCCTTCGGGGGCCGGGGATCTCCGAGCTGCCACGTCGGACGAGGTCGACGGGGACGGTCGTGACGGTCTCGGCCGTCGGATGCCCCTGCAGTCGGCTCACCAAATTCTCGACGATCTGTCGTCCGATGTCGTCGAGGCGCTGAGCCACGACGCTCAAGGCGGGATCGACGACCGTGCCCAGGTCCAGGTCGTCGAAGCCGATCTGTGCGATCTCCCGCTGCCGTCCCAGCTGATGGAGACCGACCAAGGCACCGAGCGAGGTCACATTGCGGGCGGTGAACAGCGCGGTGGGCGGTTCGTCGAGGGTCAGCAGCTCGCTCACGATCGCGGGGACGGACGACGCCGTGTAGGCGTCCATGCGGACGAGCTCCGGCCGTTTGGCGAGACCGTGGGCCTGCAGCGCCTCCCGGTAGCCGTCGAGGCGATGGCGCATCGTGTAGCCAAGGTCGTCGCCGATGTACGCGATGTCCCGATGCCCTCGGGCGACCAGGTGGTCGATCGCGGCGCGGGCGCCGCCCCGGTTGTCCGACACGATCGCCGGCACACCGGCGGAGGCGGGAGGACGGTCCACGCAGAGGACGGGTCGACCGAGCGTCACCGTCGGGGAGAGGTAGCTCTGGTCCCCGGGCGGCGGCGCGATGATCAGGGCATCGACGTTGTGGGCGACCAGATCGCGGACCAGCTCCTCCGCCCGGTCCGCACGTGCGTCGCTGCTCGCGACGAGGAGCATCGACCCCCGTTCCGCCAGGGCGTCCTCGACCGATCGCGCGAGCTGCGAGAAGAAGGAGTCCTTGATGTCGTCGACGATGAAGCCGATTATCCAGGACGGGGCGCCGTGGCTGCGAAGCGCGTGGGCGGCCGGGTTGCGGCGGTACCCGAGATCGATGATCGCCTGCTCCACCGCACGGCGACGACCCGGCTCGACGTTGCCCGCGCCGTTGACCACGCGGGACGCGGTCATCGGACTGACCCCCGCGGCCGCGGCGACGTCCTTGATGGTCGGTCGATGGCCATGCCCGCGAGAACGGCCCGAGGACGTGCTCACGTCGCCGCCTCCGGGGACCTCGTCGAGCACCGCCGGCCGTTCCGGTCCATGTCGCTCCTTCCGCAGAGCTCGTGCTGTCGTCGGTCCCGATGATCCGGCGCAGCGACGTCGGAGCGGGACTGGAGCCCAGTATGGCGCCGTGGACGCGTCGCGCTCCCGCCGCCCCGGGCGGACCGTTCACAGACGGGAGCCATGTGGTAGCGTTACCGCACCACGAAAGATAACGTTACCGCGCAGATGGTCCGCCATGGTCGACGGGCTGCTCCGCGAAGTTCGACGAGGAGTCCGCGCAACCACGGGCCTCCTCGCCCCCACGACGCCCGTGCGGCGGCATCGGATCGCCCAGGTCCGCAGCCATGCTGTCCGCAGGCCGCACGGATCGTCCCTCCACCTCGACCGTCCCCATGCGGCGCGACCTCCCTGCCGCCGCATCTCCCGTCATCTCGAAGGAGACAACGATGTCCAACGTGACCCACGGTCTTTCGCGCCGCCGACTGCTGACCGGTGCGTCCGCCGCAGCCCTCGGCGGTGTCCTGGCCCCCACCCTCTCGGCGTGCGGAGGGGGAGGCGGCGACTCCACGACCTTCACGATCCAGCAGTACGAGTCGAAGGCCTCGGCTCAGTACAAGGGCTGGGAGAAGGCTCTCGAGATCTTCAAGGGGAAGCACCCCGACCTGGACGTCAAGCTGGTCCAGACCAGCTTCGACAACATGCAAAAGAACGCCAAGATCATCCTCTCGGGCCGGGACGTCCCTGATGTCGTCGAGGTCAACAAGGGCAACGCGGACGCGGGCCAGCTGTCGGCACAGGGTCTGCTCATCGACCTCTCCGAGCAGGTGACCTCCAAGGGTTGGGACAAGAAGGTCGTCGGGACCATGGCCGCGCTGGCGCAGTACACCCCTGAGGGGAACGCGGGATCCGGTGCATGGTTCGGCGTCCCGAACATCGGCGAGTACGTGCAGGTCTACTACAACGCGGACATGTTCGCCGAGGCGGGCATCCAGGGGCCGCCGGACTCCCTGGCGGCCTTCCAGGAGATCATGGACGTCTTCATCGGCAAGGGGCAGGCCCCGTTGTCCAGCAGCGCCAACACCAACGGCGGCTGGGGCGCGATGTGGACCTGGTACTCGCTCGTCTCGGCGTTCGGCAGCCGGGAGCAGATGGACGACTACATGTTCCTGCGGGGCTCCGTGGACTTCTCGGCGGATCCCTGGAAGCGGGGCACGGACCTGTTCGCGCAGTGGGTCGGCGCCGGCTACCTGGGCAGCAAGATCGCCGGCGTGAACTCGGACCAGGCGCAGGTGGCGTTCATCGGCAAGAAGTTCCCGATGCTCCTGACCAACTCCGGGGCCTACTCGACGATCGCCGACCAGGCCGACTTCGCGTGGGACTCCTTCATCCTCCCCGAGGCGCAGAACATCATGGGATCGTCCGGCCACCTCTGGGCGGTCCCGGCGGACGCCCCGAACCCCGACCTCGCCTACGAGTGGATCGACATCACCCTCAGCGAGGAGGTCCAGAACGAGATCGGAAAGCTCGGCGGCCTGCCGCTGGCCGGGGACCCCTCGGTGATCGAGGACGAGAAGCTGCGTGCCTTCACGGAGACGTTCGACTCCCTGAAGGAGGACAAGATGTCCTACTACGCCGACTATCCGGTGCCCGGGTTCATCCCGACGATCCAGGCGGGCATGCAGGGGATCGCCAACGGCACCACGTCGGCGGAGGACTTCCTGGCCGACATGCAGACCTTCTACGACGACGGCAAGGAGACGGTGCTGGGCGGCTGACCGGCGTCTCCCGGGCGCGGTGACGGTGAACGCCGCGCCCGGTCCCCATCCTGTCCTTCCCACGAATCTGGAGTCGCATCATGACCACATCCTCTGTCCGACCACCGGGAGGTGTGTCGGTGCCGACGGCCGCTGAGAAGCGCCGCTCCGCCAGGAAACGAGGCGCAGAGGGCTCGTATTGGCTGTACATGCTCCCCATGGCGATCGGCTTCCTCGCCGTCGTCGCCGCGCCCTTCGTCGCGAACGTCTACATCAGCGCCTTCTCCTGGAGGGGCGGGCGCGCTCCCATGAGATGGGCGGGCCTGGACAACTACGCCCGTCTGCTCAGCGACGAACTGTTCTGGAAGTCCTTCCAGAACTCGCTGTTCATGATCCTCGGCATGGTGATCGTGCCGACGATCATCGGGCTCTTCCTGTCGGCCTTCCTGTTCGACTACATCGGGAAGAAGTTCGGTGCGCGGGCCGCGAGCTTCCTGCGGGCGACCTTCTATCTCCCCCAGATCCTGCCCATCGCCGTCGCGGGCGTGGTCTGGGCCTGGATCCTCGACGCCAACACCGGTGCCCTCAACTCCGTGCTCTCCACGGTCGGGATCGAGAACACCCCGGACTGGCTGGGAGACCCGTCGATCGCGATCTACTCGATCGTGCTGGTGCTGATCTGGATCCAGATCGGCTACCCCGTGGTCATCTTCATGGCCGCGCTCCAGCGGGTCGACCCCGAGCTGTACGAGGCCGCCGAGATCGACGGAGCAGGGTGGTTCCGGCGCTTCCGGGCGATCACCATCCCGCAGATCAGGCCCGAGGTGTTCGTCGTGGTCCTGACCGCGACGGTGGCGGCGCTCAAGGTCTTCGGCCCCGTCTGGATCCTCACCTCCGGCGGCCCGGAGAACTCGACCTACGTGCCGTCCTACTACTCGTACCGCAACTTCTTCGAGGTGTCGAAGGTGGGCTACGGCGCCGCGATCGCGACCGTCATGTCCGTGGTGATCCTGATCGTGACCGTATTCATGATGTGGTGGCAGCGGAGATCCGCGCGCCGGAGCGGAGGCGTGGCATGACCATCGACGACCTGGGCCTCGCCGGTCCCGGGGGAGCCACCCCCGTCGTTCCCCGGACCCGTCCGCGCCGCAGCGCGCGCGACCTGGTCCTCCTGATCCTGGCGGTGCTGGTGGCGATCGTCTTCGTCTCGCCGCTGCTCCTGCTCGCGATCAACTCCGTGAAGGACCCGACGGACTACGCGACCAACGGCGCGCTGTCCTGGCCCGAGCACATCTCGTTCGACTCGTGGCTCACCTACAGCGATGCCGTCAACTACCCGCGGGCGCTCCTGAACTCGATCATCAGCTCCGGCCTGGTGGCCGTCCTCGGGGTGGCCATCGCGATGCTCACCGCGTACGCCCTGGGCATCGGCCGGATCAAGGGGAACGCGTTCTTCACGGGCATGTTCCTGTTCGCTACGATGATCCCGCAGGAGGCTCTCATCTATCCGCTGTTCTACGGAGCGGACGCGCTGGGGCTGACGAACACCATCGCCGCCGTGGTCATCATCTTCTCGGTCATCCAGGCGGCGTTCGGGACGTATCTGCTCTCGAGCGTCCTCGGCACCTTCCCGCGGGAGCTGCTGGAGGCCGCGCAGATCGACGGCGCCGGCAAGTTCAGGATCTTCCTGTCCGTCGTGGTGCCGATCATGCGTCCGACGATGTCCGTGCTGCTCGTCTTCTTCTTCATCTGGACCTGGAACGAGCTGCTGATCCCGCTGGTCATGCTGTCGGATCCGACGAACCAGACCGTGCCGATCGCGATCATGACCCTCAAGGGGCAGAACGCGACGCCGATCGACCAGCTCATCGCGGGCTCCATGATGTCCCTCATCCCCACCCTGCTCTTCTTCCTCATCTTCCAGAGGACCTTGGCCAAGGGCGTGACGGCGGGGGCGGTCAAGTAGAGCCCGAGCGGTGCCGGCGGCTCGGGCGCCCTCCCGCCGGCACCACCGAGACCGAAGTGCAACACCCCCCCCACGAGAAAGGATCGTCGATGTTCGACGGCATGAGCTTCACCCGCGCCTCCTCCCTGGAGTCCCGGGCCATCACGGCGGAGAACCCCCGCGGCGAGCGCGGGGTCGGTGGCCAGGCGGCCAGCAATCTCGGGCCCACCCGCAAGGGCGCTCCGTGCACCGAGATCGAGGCGGGGGAGACCATCGTCCTCGCCGACATCGAGGGCTCGGGCACCATCCGGCACATCTGGATGACCATCACCCCGCACACGGAGAACGCCCCGTACGTCTACCGCAACCTGGTGCTGCGCATGTTCTGGGACGGGGAGACCTCGCCCTCGGTCGAGGTCCCGCTCGGCGACTTCTTCTGCTCCGGCTTCGGCGAGCCCGCCCGGGTGCAGTCCCTCCCGATCACCGTGGCCCCCAAGGGCGGGTTCAACTGCTTCTTCCCGATGCCCTTCGCCACGGGCGCACGGATCGAGCTGGTCAGCGAGCATCCCCAGCACGTCAGCGGGGTCTTCTACCAGATCGACTACACGCTCGGCGACCAGCATCCCGAGGACCAGGGCCGCTTCCACGCCCTGTGGCGGCGGTGCGACGGACGGGCCCCGCTGGGGACGGACCACACCCTGCTCGACCTGCCCGCCGGCAGCCGCGGGAGCTACGTCGGCTCCTTCATCCAGCTCACGGCGCTCGAGCGGTTCTGGTGGGGCGAGGGGGAGATGAAGTTCTTCCTCGACGGCGACACCGACTTCCCGACCATCTGCGGCACCGGCCTCGAGGACTACGTGGGCGGGGCCTGGGCGTTCCAGGACCACCTGGGCGCCGAGCCCGCGCCCGTCGCCGAGACGTTCTCGGCCCCGTTCGTGGGCTACTCCCAGCGCCTGGTCAAGGACTCCTCCAAGATGTCGGACTTCGCGACCGACATGCCCCCGTGTCATGGCATGTACCGCTTCCATCTCCCGGACCCGATCTACTTCCATGACGGGCTGCGGGTGACCCTGCAGCAGATCGGCGAGAGGAACGGGCACTTCGAGCGCCAGGACGACATCGCCACGGTCGCGTACTGGTACCAGGCCGGACGCACCCGTCCGCTGCCCGACCTGCCCGAGGCGACGCTGCGCCGTCCGCGCTGACGCGGCCGCGCCCGACGGGGCGCCGGTGCCGTGGCCAGGGCCACGGCACCGGCGCCCCGTCCGCTGTCCCGCGGCGGCTAGCATCGGTGCATGACGACTGCGGATCCCTTCGGTTTTGTCGGCCTCACCTACGACGACGTGCTGCTCCTGCCCGGTGAGACGGATGTGATCCCCTCCGAGGTGGACACCTCCTCGCGCCTGACCCGCGAGATCACCCTGCGCATGCCGCTGGCCTCGGCCGCGATGGACACCGTGACCGAGTCGCGGATGGCGATCGCCATGGCCCGCCACGGCGGCATCGGCATCCTGCACCGCAACCTCTCGATCGAGGACCAGGCTCACCAGGTCGACCTCGTCAAGCGCACCCAGACCGGTCGCATCACCAACCCCGTCACGATCGGCCCCGACGCCACCCTCGAGGACTTCGACGAGCTGTGCGGTCAGTACCGGGTCTCCGGCCTGCCCGTCGTCGACGCCGACCGCCGCCTGCGCGGGATCTGCACCAACCGCGACCTGCGCTTCATCCCCGTCGCCGAGTGGGGCACCACCAAGGTGCGCGACGTCATGACGACCGAGCTGTTCACGGCCCCCTCGGACGTCTCCGCGAGCGAGGCCACCGCGCTGCTGCGCCGCAACAAGCGCGAGCGGCTCCCGCTCGTCGACGCCGACGGGCGTCTCACGGGCCTCATCACCGTCAAGGACTTCGTGAAGTCCGAGCAGTTCCCCCACGCCTCGAAGGACGGCCAGGGCCGCCTGCTCGTCGGCGCGGGCGTCGGCTTCTTCGGCGACTCCCTCGAGCGCGCGGGCGCCCTGCGCGACGCGGGCGCCGACGTGCTCGTGGTCGACACGGCCAACGGTCACGCGCGGCTCGCCCTCGACATGATCCGCACTCTCAAGCAGGACCCGTCGTTCGCCGGCGTCCAGGTGATCGGCGGCAACGTCGCGACCCGCGCGGGCGCCCAGGCGCTCGTGGACGCGGGGGCCGACGCCGTCAAGGTGGGCGTGGGGCCGGGCTCGATCTGCACCACGCGGGTCGTCGCGGGCGTCGGCGTCCCCCAGATCACCGCGATCCACGAGGCCTCGAAGGCGTGCGGCCCCGCGGGGGTCCCGCTCATCGGCGACGGCGGCCTGCAGTACTCGGGCGACATCGCCAAGGCCCTCGTCGCGGGCGCCGACACCGTCATGATCGGCTCGCTGTTCGCAGGCTGCGAGGAGACCCCGGGCGACCTCGTGTTCATCGCCGGCAAGCAGTACAAGGCGTACCGCGGCATGGGATCGCTCGGCGCGATGGCCTCGCGCGGCAAGAAGTCCTTCTCCAAGGACCGCTACTTCCAGGCCGACGTCGAGTCCGACGACAAGATCGTGCCCGAGGGCATCGAGGGCAAGGTCCTGTACCGCGGACCGCTCGGCGCCGTCGCGCACCAGCTCGTGGGCGGCCTGCACCAGAGCATGTTCTACGTCGGCGCGCACACCGTGCCCGAGCTCAAGGAGAAAGGGCAGTTCGTGCGCATCACGCCCGCGGGCCTCAAGGAGTCCCACCCGCACGACGTCGCGGCCATCGCCGAGGCGCCCAACTACTCGATCCGCTGATGACCGCCGACGGCGCCCACGACGTCATCCGGGTCCGCGGCGCGCGCGTCCACAACCTCCGCGGGGTCGACGTCGACCTGCCCAAGCGGCGCCTGACCGTGGTCACGGGCGTCTCCGGCTCGGGCAAGTCCTCGCTCGTCTTCGGCACCGTCGCGGCCGAGTCCCAGCGCCTCATCAACGAGACCTACTCGACCTTCGTGCAGACCTTCATGCCCTCGGCCCCGCGCCCCGAGGTCGACGAGCTCGCGAACCTGACCACGGCGATCGTCGTCGACCAGAACCCGATGGGCGCGAGCGGGCGCTCGACGGTGGGGACCGCGACCGACGCCTACTCCCTCCTGCGCACGCTGTTCTCGCGCTGCTCGACGCCGCACATCGGCAGCTCGCAGGCCTTCGCCTTCACGGTCGCCTCCGCGAGCGGCGCGGGCGTGCTGCGTACCGCCGACGGCCGGGCCGAGAAGAAGTCCTTCGAGGTCATCGGCGGCATGTGCTCGACGTGCGAGGGCACCGGGCGCTCCTCGGCCCTCGACGTCGACGTCATCGTCGATCGGACGAAGTCGCTCCGGGGGGGCGCGATCCTGCTGCCGGGCCACCCCGTCGGCTCGTGGATGTGGCGCGCCTACGCCGAGACCGGCAAGCTCGATCCCGACAAGCGGGTGGGCGACTACAGCGACGCCGAATGGCAGTGGCTGTACGAGCAGGAGCCCACCAAGATCGTCTTCTCGGGCATCAACTACACCTACCAGGGGCTCGCGAGCCGGGTGCGCCGCTCCTACCTCGACCCCGCCCGGCCGCCCAAGCAGAAGCACATCCAGGAGTTCGCCGCCCGGGTCGCGACCTTCGGGCCGTGCCCCGACTGCCACGGCACGCGCCTGGCCGCGGGACCCCGCGAGGCCACCGTCGCCGGCAGGAGGATCTGGGAGCTCACGGCCCTGCAGGTCACCGACCTGCTCGCGTGGGTCGAGGCCCTCGACGAGCCGAGCGTCGCCCCGCTCCTGGCCAACCTCGCCGGCATGCTCCGCGCGATCATCGACATCGGGCTCGGCTACCTCTCGCTCGACCGCGAGTCCGACACCCTCTCGGGCGGCGAGGCCCAGCGGATCAAGATGGTGCGCCACCTCGGCAGCGCCCTGACCGACGTCACGTACGTCTTCGACGAGCCCACCGCGGGCCTGCACCCCCATGACATCTCACGCATGAACGACCTCCTGCTGCAGTTGCGCGACAAGGGCAACACCGTGCTCGTGGTCGAGCACAAGGCCGAGGTGATGGCGATCGCCGACCAGCTCGTCGACCTCGGCCCCGGCGCGGGGGAGGACGGCGGCACCATCCAGTACGTCGGCGACCTCGAGGGGCTGCGCGCGACCGACACCGCGACCGCGCGCTCGCTCGAGCACCGCCTGACCCTGCGCGAGACCCTGCGCACGCCGTCCGGGCCGGCGATCGAGATCCGCGGCGCCCGGGCGCACAACCTGCGCGACGTCGACGTCGACATCCCCCGCGGCGTGCTCACCGTCGTGACGGGGGTGGCCGGGAGCGGCAAGTCCACGCTGATCGAGGGCTCCCTCGCCGGGCGCGACGGCGTGTGCCTCGTCGACCAGGGCCCGATCTCCGGCTCCCGCCGATCCAACCCCGCGACGTACACCGGGCTGCTGGAGCCGATCCGCAGCGCCTTCGCCAAGGCGAACGGGGTCAAGCCCGCCCTGTTCTCCTTCAACTCCGAGGGCGCGTGCCCCGAGTGCAAGGGCGCCGGCGTCGTCTACACCGATCTCGGCCTGATGGCCGGGACCGCGATCCCGTGCGAGGTGTGCGGGGGCCGCCGCTACCAGGCCACCGTGCTCGGCTACACGCTCGACGGCCTCTCGATCGCCGACGTGCTCGACCTGTCGGTCGCCGAGGCGGCCGAGCGCTTCACGGGCGCCAAGGAGGCGCGGATCCTCTCGCGCCTGCAGGACGTCGGGCTCGGCTACCTGCGGCTCGGCCAGCCGCTCACGACGCTCTCGGGCGGCGAGCGCCAGCGGCTCAAGCTCGCCGCGCGCATGGGCACGGGAGCCGACGTGTACGTGCTCGACGAGCCGACCACCGGTCTGCATCTGCAGGACATCGACACCCTCGTGGCGATGCTGCACACCCTCGTCGACGGCGGCGCGACCGTGATCGTCGTCGAGCACTCCCTCGCGGTCATGACCCAGGCCGATCATCTGATCGACGTCGGGCCGGGTGCCGGGCACGACGGCGGCCGCATCGTGTTCACGGGATCCCCGCGCGAGATGGTCGAGGACGGCGGCGTCGACACCCTGACCGCGCGGGCCCTGCGGGAGTGGGTCTCGGCCTGATCGGAGGCGCCCGGCCCGCCTGTCAAGCAGAATGAGCGTTCGCTATGATGCTCGGCATGCCCCGGATCACCGAGAGCCGCCGCGCACAGCAGCGTCAGCGCATCGTCGACGCGATGATCACGTGCATGCGGCGCCAGGGGCTCGCGAAGACCTCGATGGCCGATGTGAGCGAGGAGTCCGGCCTGTCCGCGGGCGCGATCTACGGGTACTTCGCGGGCAAGGACGAGCTGCTCCTGGCCGTCGCGATGCGCGCCCTCGAGAGCCACAGCGAGGCGGTCGCCGAGCTGAGCCGGCGCCGCCCGGTCCCTCCGCCCTCCCAGATCCTCCGCGCCCTCCTGGGCGAGGTGCCCCAGGAGGCCCTCGAGGGAGGGATCCTGCTCCAGGTCTGGGCCGCGGCGGTCCAGCACGAGGGCATGCGCGACGCCGTGCTCGTGGTGTTCTCGACCCTCGACGAGCGCGTGGGCGCGTATCTGCGCGCCTGGTTCATCCAGATCGGGCGTGAGGATCCCGCCGAGAGCGCACGCCGCGCGGCACCCGCGCTCACGGCGCTGACCCAGGGGTTCCTGGTGCGCGCCTCGCTCACGGGCCGTCGCGACGTCGACGCCTTCGTCGAGTCCGTGGGCGCTCTGCTGGATCCCGACGCGCCGCTCCGCTGAGGGCCCTGCGCGGGGCGGCTCGCTCCGCCCGGACATGCGACCGCCCCCGCGCCGGAGGGCACGGGGGCGGTCGTGGACCGGGGCGTTCGGCTCAGGCGCCGCGCGCCGCGCGACCGGAGCGGACGCGGGCGACGATGCCCCAGATCAGCAGGATCAGGCCGACGATGCCGAGCAGGGCCGGCAGGCCGACGCCGACGAAGAAGCCGCCGATCATGCCGCCCGCCGAGAGCGGGGCGATCACGACGTTCTCGGAGCCCGTGCAGGTGACCGACACGTGCGCGTCGCCCGAGGCGGTGACCATGTCGACGACCGCGTACTCGTCGCCGCCGGAGGTGAAGGTGAGGTCGCCGCTCTGCGGGCTCGTGGAGATCGAGGAGGCGGGGTCGCCCGTCGTGGTGCACGTGGCGCCGCTGTCCGAGGAGGGCACCGCGACCACGTACGAGCCCGACGTCACGGACACCTCGCCGCCGTTGCCGAGGGCCGTCGCGCTGTCCCCGATCGAGGAGAGCGAGAACAGCAGCCCGAACACGGCGCCGAGGATCGCGCCCACGATCACGCCGATGCCGCCGAGCACCATCGCGATGATGCCGAAGATGATGCGCTTGAGGCCCTTGCGCTTGACGGGCGCCTGGTACTGGCCGTAGCCGCCGGGCGCGGGGGAGGAGTAGCCGCCGGCCTGCTGGCCGTACTCGCCCCCGGCGTTCGGCGATCCGTAGGACGGCGCGCTGCTCTGCCCGTTGGAGGGCGATCCCTGCCCGTAGGACGGCGAGCTCTGGCCGTACGACGGCTCCCCCTGCGGCGGGGCGGGCTGCCAGCCGCCGCCCTGCGTCCCGTCGTTGCCCTGGTACGGCTGAGACATGGCTCCTCCTCGTGCTCGGCGCTCCCGCGAGCGCAGTGGTGTGTCGGGTCCATCATGTCAGGAGCACGGCCCCGCGCCCCAGCCGTCGCGAGGCGCGAGGCGCCCGTCCGTCGGAGGGGCGCTCTAGGGTGGCCTGCATGACGAGCACCGATCAGGCCGCACGACCCGACGCCTCCGCCCCGGTCGCGGCGGTCGCCCCTGTCGGCTTCCCGGTCGGATGGACGAGCGCCCCGCTGCTGGGCTTCGACACCGAGACGACGGGCACGAACGTGCGCGAGGACCGCATCGTGACGGCGGCGCTCGTGCACTCCGCCGGTCCCGGCCGCGCCGCGGAGACGGTCGCGACGTGGCTCATCGACCCCGGCATCGACATCCCGCCCGCCGCGAGCGCCGTGCACGGGATCTCGACCGAGCACGCCCGCACCTACGGCATGGCCCCGCGCGAGGCGCTCGACGAGGTCGCGGACGCGCTCGCCGACGCGCTCGGCCGCGGCATCCCCGTGGTCGCCTTCAACGCGAGCTTCGACCTGCAGATCCTCGAGGCCGAGCTGGCCCGCCTGGGCCTGCCCCTGCTCGCCGAGCGGCTGGGCCACGACATCGCGCCCGTCGTGGACCCGCTCGTGCTCGATCGCGGGCTCGACCGGTTCCGCAAGGGCAAGCGCACCCTGACCGACCTGTGCGATGTGTACGGCGTGGTCCAGGACGGCCGCCTCCACACCGCCGACGTCGACGTCTCCGCGACCCTCGACGTGCTGCGCGGCATCATCGGGCGCAACCCGGACCTCGCCGCCGCCGAGCTCGCCGAGGTGCACCAGCGCCAGATCGCGCTCCATCGCGACTGGGCGGAGAACTTCAACGAGTTCCTGCGCCGCAAGGGCAAGCCGGGGGACGTGGTCACGGTGTGGCCGCTGTGAGCCAGCCCGTGATCAGCCGGGCGGCGGGCGTCGAGGGCGTCGATAGACTGCCCGGGTGATGAGCGAGATCGAGATCGGACGCAACAAGGGAGGCCGTCGCGGCTACGGCCTCGACGACGTGGCCGTGGTGCCCTCGCGGCGCACGCGAGACCCGGAGGACGTGTCGACCCAGTGGCAGGTCGACGCCTACCACTTCGACATCCCGATCTTCGCCGCCCCCATGGACTCCCTCATGTCGCCCGAGACGGCGATCGAGCTGGGCCGCCTGGGCGGGCTGGGCGTGCTGGACCTCGAGGGCGTGTGGACGCGCTACGAGGACGCCGACGTGCAGCTGCGCCGCATCGCCGAGGCCTCGGGCGAGGACGTCATCGAGACCCTCCGCGACGTGTACTCCGAGCCGATCAAGCCCGAGCTCATCACCGCGAGGATCCGTCAGCTGCGCGACGCGGGCGTGACCGCCGCCGGCTCCCTCTCGCCCCAGCGCACCCAGGAGCTGTGGAAGACCGTCGTCGACGCCGGGGTGGACCTCTTCTTCATCCGCGGCACCACGGTCTCGGCCGAGCACGTCTCGGGCAACCGCGAGCCGTTGAACCTCAAGCGCTTCATCTACGAGCTCGACGTGCCGGTCATCGTCGGCGGCTGCGCGACCTACACGGCCGCCCTGCACCTCATGCGCACGGGCGCCGCGGGCGTGCTCGTCGGCTTCGGCGGGGGAGCCTCGCAGACCACGCGCGAGACCCTCGGCATCTCCGTGCCGCTCGCGACGGCCGTCGCCGACGTCGCCGCCGCGCGGCGCGACTACATGGACGAGTCCGGCGGACGCTACGTGCACGTGATCGCCGACGGCGGTCTGGGCCGCTCGGGCGACCTCGTCAAGGCGATCGGCTGCGGCGCCGACGGCCTCATGGTGGGCGCCGCGCTCGCGCGCAGCACCGACGCCCCCGGCCAGGGCTACCACTGGGGCTCCGAGGCCCACCACCCGGCCCTCCCGCGCGGACACCGCGTCGAGGTCGGCACGGTCGCGCCCCTCGAGCAGATCCTGTTCGGGCCGGGCATCTCCGCCGACGGCACCACCAACCTGGTGGGCGCGCTGCGGCACGCCATGGCGACCACCGGCTACACCGACCTCAAGGAGTTCCAGCGGGTCGAGGTCATCACGACCGTCTGAGGCACGGCCGCGTCCGCGGAGGGAACCGAGGAGACGATGCAGCACACCATCCGCCGCACGTGCGGCGCCGTCACCGTGCGCCCGCTCGAGCGGGCCGACGGGGCCGCCCTGCGCGCGCTGTCCGACGAGGCGATGTGGCGGGGCAACGCCGAGCCGCTGCCCACGAGCGACGAGGGCATGGCCGACGTGCTCGGCGCCCTCATCGCCGCCCCCGACGTGCTCGCCTTCGCCGTCGAGAAGGACGGCCGCTTCGTGGGCCGCACGACCCTGTACGGGATCGTGCCGCAGCTGCGTGCCGAGATCGGCTCCACGATCTACGCGCGCCAGGTCTGGGCCACCGACGTGAACCCCGCCTGCAAGCTGCTGCTCCTGGAGCACGCCTTCGGCGAGCTCGGCGTGGGACGCGTCGCCCTGCGCTGCGACCATCGCAACACGCGCTCGCACCGCGCGATCGCGCGCCTCGGCGCGACCTTCGAGGGGACCCTGCGGCGCTTCCGGCCCGCGGCCGACGGCACGGTCGCCGACGTCGACTACTTCTCGGTGATCGCCGAGGAGTGGCCCGCGGTGCGCGAGGGCCTCGAGGCGCGTCTCGCCGCCCTCGCCGCCTGAGGGGGATCCCGGACCTCGGGCTCGAGCCCTCAGAGCTCGGCGAGGGTGCTCACGACCGCCTCGAGGGACACGACGGCGCCCGGGCCGGGCTCGCACCGCAGCGAGCTCGCGGCCTCGTGCCCGGTCAGGCACGTCAGCACACGCGTCCCGTCGTCGGCGAACAGCTCGAGCGTGCCGTCGTCGAGCCACAGCGTCCAGCTCTGGGCAGGGCCGCCGTCCAGCGGCATCGTCCACGCCCCGGCGAACGAGGCGGGGATCTCGCCGCCGGCGGCCGGCGGCGCGGGCAGCGGCCGCTCGATGCGCACGCGCGAGGCCGCCGCGTCGTAGGTCAGGACGATCCCGTCGGCCCCGTCGGATCCGTCGGCGCCGAGCACGAGGGAGCACGACGTGCCGGCCTCGAGCTCGAGACGCACGTCGAGCCTGGCGCTCGCCGGGAGGTCCGTCGTGACGGTCCCGGGGGCCGTGAGGTCGCGCACCCGATGGCGTGCGACGGGGCTCGTGGGCGGCGCCGCGACCTCCTGGCGCAGGACGGGCCGGCCCGCGTGCCGCGTGAGCGCGAGACGGCGCGGCAGCGTCATGCGGCCGCGCTGGGGGGCCGCCTCGGAGACGGGGAGCTCCCGCGCGTAGTCCCATTTGCTCATCCAGGCGATGAGCGTGCGGTCCGCGTCCGCGAGACCCCAGAACGTGACGCCCGCGTAGCAGTCGGGGCCGTGGTCGAGCCAGTCGAGGCGCTCGAGCTGCTCGCGCGAGGGCGCGAGCCGCGGGTCGCCCACGGGCGGGGGATCGTCGGGCGTGAAGGTCACGCCGTCGAAGTCGCCGACCACGTACTGCGTGCCCGAGCCGCCCGCGATGCCGCCGGGGCACAGGCTGATGAGCAGCACCCAGCGCACGTCGTCGGCCGCGCCGTCGACAGCGAGCGGGAACAGGTCGGGGCACTCCCAGACCCCGCCCACGGCGCCGCGAGGGCCGTACGAGGACAGGTAGCTCCATGCCAGGAGGTCGTCGGAGCGGTAGAGCACGACCCTGCGCTCGTGCGCCTCGACCGCGACCATGACCCAGTACGAGCCGGCGGGGCCCTCGTAGCGGAACACCTTGGGGTCGCGGAAGTCGCTCGAGCCGCGGTCGAGCACGGGGTTGCCCTCGTACAGGCGCCAGGTCAGGCCCTCGGCGGTGCTGTAGGCGAGGGCCTGCGCCTGGTGGGCCCGGTCCCGGGCCGAGGCGGTGAAGACCGCCACGAGCGCCGGAGAGTCGGCGGTCCCGAGCCCGCTCGCATTGGCGTGGTCGACGACGGCGGATCCGGAGTAGATCTGGATCTGCGGGGTCGCCCGGATCGCCACCGGATGCTCCTCCCAGTGCACGAGATCGGCGCTCGAGGCATGGCCCCAGCTCATCTCGCGGTGCTCGACCCCGTCGGGGTTGTGCTGGAAGAACAGGTGGTGGCGACCGCGGTGGACGACGAGCCCGTTGGGGTCGCTCAACCAGTTGCGGCGGGTCCGGAAGTGCATGCCATCCTCTCCGGCGGACGTGGCGGTCGGTGCGGTCATGCCGGGGACGTCACTTCCCGGCGCCCGCGGTCAGGCCCTCGCGGAGCGGCGAGCCTCGGTCCTGGATGCTAAATGCATTTAGCGCGTTCATGCTAACCCCGGCCGCGACCCCCGACAAGAGGTCTGCTGAAACAATTCAGCAACGACCGATAGGGTGGTCCGGTCGGACGGCGTGAGGAGACGCGATGGGCAAGCGGAGGAGTCGGGCTCCGACGCTCGCGGACGTCGCGGACCGGGCGGGCATGTCCAAGGCCGCGGTCAGCATGATCCTCAACGACCGGCCCGGCTCCCGACTCTCGGAGGAGGCCGCCCGACGCGTGCGCAGCGTGGCCGAGGAGATGGGCTACCGCCCCAATCCCGCCGCCCGCAGCCTGCGCCTGGGGACCACCCGCACGATCGGCTTCGTCTCGGACGAGGTGACCCTCACGCGGCACGCCTCGGACATGATCCGCGGGACCCTCGACACCGCCCGCGGCCATGAGCACACCGTGCTGATGGCCGAGGCCGGCGGCGACCCCGCCCAGCTCAACGAGGCGATCGAGCAGATGGTCGACCGGCGCGTCGACGGCATCCTGCTGGGCCTCATGAGCGCCCGCCTGATCGACCCCGACACCTCCCGGGTCGAGGTGCCGCTCGTGATCGTCAACGGGCGCACCACGAGCGGCCACGCCTCGGTGCTGCCCGACGAGCACGCCGCGGGACGGGCCGTCGCCGAGCTGCTCCTGGACGCCGGCCACCGCCGGGTCGGCGTGATCGGCCCGCTCGCGGCGGCCATGGACGACCCGACCTACTCGGTCACCATCCCCGATCGCTTCGCCGGGATCCACGAGGTCTTCGCGGAGCGGGGCGTCGAGGAGCTGCTGGTCGAGACCTCGGCGTGGGACGCCGAGAACGGCTTCGAGCGGACCGACGCCCTCATCGACACCCATCCCGAGGTCACCGCGATCCTCGCCGCCAACGACAGCGTCGCGTTCGGCGTCTACCAGGCGCTGTCGGAGCGCGGGCTGCGCATCCCCGCGGACATGTCCGTGGCGTCGTTCGACAACGAGGTGCTCGCGAGCCTGCAGCGCCCGGGCCTCACCACGGTGCACCTGCCGTACGAGGAGATGGCGCGCCGCGGCGTCGAGATGCTGCTCGGCGACCGTCCGCGCGCCGACGAGCTGGTCCCCATGCCGGTCGTCGTGCGCGACTCGGTGGCCGCGCCGTCACCTCACGTGCACGCCGGATAGCGCGGCGGTACGAGCAGCTGCAGGGCCGACCGGCTCCACGGGCTCGGCTGGGTGCACAGCTGCCGGGAGGTCTCGTCGATCTGGACCATCGAGACCACGCGCGGGCGGTCGTGGAGCAGCACGAACTCGCGCCGCTCCTCCGCGACCACGTACGCGGTGTAGACGGCGTCCTCCTCGTGGGAGGTGATCGTCTCCGAGGGCAGCCAGGGGCTCGTGACGACCGCCGCGGCCACGAGCGTCGCCCCGGCCGACAGCAGCAGGGCGAGCGCCGCGACGCTGCGCCCCGTCAGGTCGCCCCGGCGACGCCGCACGAGGACCACGCCCACGACCACGAGGCCGGCCACGACGCTCAGCGCGACCGTGGACAGCGGCACGAGCACGACGTAGACGACGGCGAGGACCGCGCCGAACACGATGCCCTGGGTGCGGCTGAACCCCGGCTGCTCGCCGTGCCCGTCGGCGGTGCTCGCGAGCAGCAGGGACAGCAGCGCGACCGCCGTGAGCTCGGGCAGGCAGACGACCGCGAGGTTCACGAGGAACCCCGGGACGTCGACGTGGTCGAGGATCGCCTTGGCGGTCAGCGGGTCCCACGCGCTCAGTGACATCAGGTGCACGAAGGCGAGCACGACCGTGAACAGCACCGCGGCGAAGGCGGTGCGGTCGGTCAGGAACCTCTGCAGCCGGGCACCGATCGACGAGCTCTCGGCCACGCCGTCAGCGGGCCTGGACGAGCCCCAGCGCCTGACGCGCGATCGCGAGCTCCTCGTTGGTGGGCACCACGAGCACGGCCACGGCGGAGTCGTCGGCCGAGATGACGCGCGCCTCGCGGGAGCGCGCCGCGTTCCTCTCCTCGTCGAGGCGGATCCCGAAGCCCTCGAGGCCCTCGAGGGCGCGACGCCGCACGAGCGCCACGTTCTCGCCGATCCCGGCGGTGAAGGTGATCGCGTCGAGACGCCCGAGCGCGAAGGCGTACGAGCCGATGTACTTGCGCAGGCGGTGGATGTAGACGTCCATCGCGAGCGCCGCGTCCTCGTCGCCGTTGCCGATCGCGGCCTCGATGTCGCGGAAGTCGCTCATGCCGCACAGGCCCTGCATGCCGGACTGCTTGTTGAGCAGGGTGTCGACGTCCTCGGGCGACATGCCCGCCTGGCGGTGCAGGTGCACGTACACCGAGGGGTCGATGTCGCCCGTGCGGGTGCCCATCACGAGGCCCTCGAGCGGGGTCAGCCCCATCGAGGTGTCCACGGGAGCGCCGTCGCGGACGGCGCTCGCCGAGGCGCCGTTGCCCAGGTGCAGGACGATCTGGCGGAGGTCGGCCGCGTCCCGGCCCAGGATCCCGGGGACCTGCTCGGCGATGTACTGGTGGCTCGTGCCGTGCGCGCCGTAGCGGCGGATCCGGTACTCGTCGGCCACCTGCTTGTTGAGCGCGTAGGTGCGCGAGGCCGCCGGGAGCGCCGAGAAGAACGCCGTGTCGAACACGACCACGTGGGGGATGTCGGGCAGCAGCTCGCGCGCGCCGTCGATCCCGGCCACCGCCGCGTAGTTGTGCAGGGGGGCGAGCGAGCCGAGCGCGTGCACCTGGTCGCGCACCCACTGATCGACGATCTGGGGATCGGAGAACCGGGCGCCGCCCTGGACCACACGATGGCCCACGGCCGCGATGTTGGCGTCGTCGAGCGCGATCCCGACCTCGTCGAACAGGTGGCGCACGACGCGCATCGCCTCGGTGTGATCGGGCACGGGACCCGACCAGGGGGCGTAGGACTCGCCCGCGCTGATGCGGGCGCTGCCCTCCTCGAGCCCGACGCGCTCGACGATGCCCGAGGCGAACACCTCGCCGCCCGTCGGCTCGACGAGCTGGAACTTGAGCGACGACGAGCCCGAGTTGATGACCAGGACGGTCGGCGCGTCCGCGGAGGGGACCGCGGGGGCCAGCTCGGCGGAGTCGGCGGTCCCGGCGACGGGGGCTTCGGTGCGGTCGGGCTCGGTCATGCGGTCTCTCCTGCTCTCGTGGCGGTGTCGGCGGCCTGCGCCTGGATCGCGGTGATCACGACGGTGTTGATGATGTCGTCGACGAGGGCGCCGCGCGACAGGTCGTTGACGGGCTTGTTGAGGCCCTGCAGGACGGGGCCGATGGCGACCGCGCCCGCGGAGCGCTGGACCGCCTTGTAGGTGTTGTTGCCCGTGTTGAGGTCGGGGAAGACGAACACGGTCGCCCGCCCCGCGACGGCCGAATCGGGCAGCTTGGTCTTGGCGACCGAGGCGTCGACGGCGGCGTCGTACTGGATCGGGCCCTCGACGTCGAGGCCGGGGTTGCTCGCGCGCACGAGCTCCGTCGCCTCGCGCACCTTGTCGACGTCGGCGCCGCTGCCGCTCGTGCCCGTGGAGTAGGAGAGCATCGCCACGCGCGGCTCGACGCCGAACTGGGCGGCCGTGGTCGCGGACTGCACCGCGATGTCGGCGAGCTGCTCGGCGGTCGGATCGGGGTTGACGGCGCAGTCGCCGTAGACGAGCACGCGGTCCTCGAGCGCCATCAGGAACACCGAGGAGACGATCTTCGCGTCGGGCTTGGTCTTGATGATCTCGAAGCTCGGGCGGATGGTGTGGGCGGTCGAGTGGACGGCCCCCGAGACCATGCCGTCGGCCTCGCCCATCTGCACCATCATGGTGCCGAAGTACGAGACGTCCTGGATCCGCTCGCGCGCCTGCTCGAGCGTCACGCCCTTCTTGGCGCGCAGCCGGGCGTACTCGGCCGCGTACTTCTCGAGCAGCTCGGGATCCTGCGGGGACACGATGCGGGCCTCGGAGATGTCGTGGCCCAGCTGCGAGGCGCGCGAGCGGATCGCGGTCTCGTCGCCGAGCAGGATCAGGTCCGCGACGCCGCGGGCCAGGAGCACCTCGGCGGCCGCCAGGATGCGCGGCTCGTCGCCCTCGGGCAGGACGATGCGCTTCTTGGCGCCCCGGGCCCGGGCGAGCAGCTCGAACTCGAACATCATGGGCGTGACGACCTCGCTGCGGGCCACATCGATCGCCCCGAGCAGACGCTCCGTCGCGAGGTTCTCGGCGACCGCGCGGCGGGCCGCGTCGATCTTCTGCGGGCTGTCGGCGGTCAGGCGCCCGGTGGTGCGTGCGATGCTGAGCGCCGCGTCGAACGTCGAGTCGTCGGTGACGAGCACCGGCAGGTCCTGCTGGACGCCCTCGAGCAGTCGGGTGACGGCGGGGGCGGGGCCGTAGCCGCCGGTCAGGACGATCGAGGCGAGGGTCGGGAAGGTGCCGGACTGCTGGGCGAGGTAGAGGGCCGGGAGCAGGTCGTAGCGGTCGCCCGGGGCGATCACGGTGTAGTTGTCGCTGATGCGCTCGAGCACGTTGGGCAGGCTCATCGCCGCCACCACGGTGCCCAGCGACACGCGGCCGAGCCACTCGGGGTTGCCCTGGACCAGGCGGCCGGCGACGGCGTCCTTGAGGTTCTTCACCGTGGGCGCCTGGATGACCGGGTTCTCCGGGATCACCGCGACCAGGGTGTGCTCGCCCAGGCGCTCGGTCACGGCGGTGCGCACGGCCTCGACGTCCGGCCCGTCGTAGCGGTTGACGACGAGCGCGAGCGGAGCGGCGTGATGGCTCTCGAACTCCGAGCAGGAGACCGCCGCGAGCGTCGCGATCTGGTCGGGCGTGCGGTCCAGGCCCGAGACCACCATGACGACGGGGGCCCCGATGTTGGCGGCGACCTCGGCGTTGAAGGCGACCTCGTTGGGGTTGGCCACGTCGACGAAGTCCGAGCCGAGGATGACGAGCGCCGAGTACTGCTCGCGCAGCTCCTGGTAGCGGCGCAGGATCTCCGCGTGCGCGCGCTCCGGGTCCCGGTGCATGGTCGTGTAGTCCACGCCCATCGCGTCCTCGTAGGACTGCTCGACCGCCGGGAGGCTGATGAGCAGGTCGACCGCGTAGTCGCGTGGCTCGGGTTTGTACACCGGGCGGAACACGCCCACCCGGTCCGACCGGGCGGCTAGGGCTTCGAGCACGCCGAGAGCCACGGTGGACTTCCCGGTCCTGCCCTCGGGCGAGGCGATGTACACGCTGTGGGACACGAGGCCCACAATAGGTGGCCCGATGGGCGCGCGGTACCGGAACGTCCCGATCCTGATACGGCGGGGCGTGCCCGCGCGCGGGCGCCCGCGCGCGGGCAGGTCCCGTCCAGCGTGCCCCCGTACGATGCGACCATGCTGCGCGTCGCCCTCCGTCCCCGTTTCCTGGGGCTGCTGGCGCTCATGATCGCGGCGACCCTCGTGTGCGGGCTGCTGGCCACGTGGCAGTGGCATCGCGCCCACCGCGCCCTCGAGATCGCGCCCCCGAGCAGCGAGGTCGTCGCCCTCGCCGACATCGCCGCGGTGGGTGATCCCGTGACCAACGAGGACTCCGGCCGCGCCGTGCGCGTGAGCGGCACCTACGACCCGGCCGAGCAGGTGCTCGTGCCCGGGCGCCGCATCGACGGGACCGACGCCGTGATCGTCGTGACCGCCCTGCACGTCCAGCAGGCCGACGGCAGCGACGCGCGCCTGCCCGTCGCGCGCGGCTGGATGCCCGCGGCCGACGCCGCCGGTGCCGACGGCGCGCTCGACCCCGCGGCCGTCCCGACCGCGCCCACGGGCACGGTCACCGTGACCGGCCGGCTCGAGGCGAGCGAGGCGGCGCAGTCCGGCGTGGGCGCCGACGGCACGATCCAGGAGATCGCAACCCCGCTGCTCGTCAACGTGTGGGGCTCGCCCATGTACGCGGGCTACGTCGCCGAGACCTCCGCCGCCGAGGGGCTGCGCCCGATGCCGGTCGCGACGTCGGCCTTCTCGCGCGGCCTGAACTGGCAGAACATCGGCTACGCGCTCCAGTGGGTCGTGTTCGGCGTGTTCTTCCTGTACCTGTGGTGGCGCTCGGTCCGCACCCGCTACCTGGACGAGCGCGCCGAGGCCGAGGAGCTCGTCCGTTCGCGCCTGAGCGCCGCGAAGGCGCACACTGGGGGCGGCGAGACGCCCGGCGACGGGACCGCCGCCCGGCCTCTCGAGGCGACATCGACAGCGTCCGCGGACGCGAAGGAGGACAGCAGTGCCGACGACACGGCCGCTCGATGAGGTCCAGGCCCGGACCTCGTTCGCCCGCTTCCGCGTGGCCTCGATCGTGGAGGGCATCGCCCTGCTGATCCTCGTCGCGATCATGGTGATGCGCTATCTCGTCTTCGGCGAGCCGGGCGAGCAGCACGAGCTGTGGGGTACGATCTCGAGCCGCTGGTCCCCGATCCACGGGCTCATCTACATGATCTACGTGGTCCTCGGCTTCGACCTGTGGAACAAGATGCGCTGGAAGCTCCCGCGCATGCTGCTGCTCATGTTCTTCGGCGTGATCCCCGTGCTGTCGTTCTTCGGCGAGCGCTGGACCCACGGCCAGGTCGAGCGCGACCTCGCCTCGCGCCCCACCCTGCAGGACGAGGAGCGCGCCGAGGCCTGAGGGTGGCCGAGGCCACGGCGCTTCCCGGCCACGGGGCGCGCGCCCGTAGACTTCCCCCGTGACAGACACCGATCAGCGCCCCGTCCTCGTCGTCGACTTCGGCGCCCAGTACGCCCAGCTCATCGCCCGGCGCGTGCGCGAGGCCCACGTCTACTCCGAGATCGTCCCGCATTCGATGAGCACCGCCGACGTGCTCGCCAAGGACCCCCTCGCGATCATCCTCTCCGGCGGCCCCAGCTCGGTGTACGCCGACGGAGCCCCGCGGCTGGACCCCGCCCTGCTCGAGGCCGGCGTGCCCGTGCTCGGCCTGTGCTACGGCTTCCAGGCGATGGCCGCCGCGCTCGACGGCACCGTCGCGCCGACCGGCGTGCGCGAGTACGGCGCGACCCGGCTCGAGGCGATCGACGGCTCGTCCGACCTGCTCCACACCCAGGATCTCGACCAGAACGTGTGGATGAGCCACGGGGACTCCGTGACCGCAGCTCCGCGCGGCTTCGAGGTCATCGCGACGTCGTCGGGCAGCCCCGTCGCCGCCTTCGAGAACCCCGACCGGCACCTGTACGGCGTGCAGTGGCACCCCGAGGTGGGCCACTCCGACCGCGGCCAGGAGGTGCTCGAGAACTTCCTGCGCCGGGGCGCGGGCATCGACCCGACCTGGACCACCGGCAACGTGATCGACGAGCAGGTCGCCCGGGTGCGCGAGCAGATCGGGGAGGGCACCGCGATCTGCGCGCTGTCCGGCGGGGTCGACTCCGCCGTGGCGGCCGCGCTCGTCCAGCGCGCCATCGGCGACCGCCTCACGTGCGTGTACGTCGACCACGGCCTCATGCGCCAGGACGAGTCCGTGCAGATCGAGAAGGCCTTCGGCGAGTCCACGGGCGGCGCCCGGCTCGTGGTGGTCGACGCCGAGCAGCAGTTCCTCGACGCGCTCGCGGGCGTGACCGACCCCGAGACCAAGCGCAAGATCATCGGCCGCGAGTTCATCCGCGTCTTCGAGAAGGCCCAGGCGGACATCCTGCGCGAGCAGGGCGTGCTCGAGGCCGAGGGCGACGGGAGCCTCGAGACCACCGAGAACGACGCCACGGCGTTCCTGGTCCAGGGCACGCTGTACCCCGACGTGGTCGAGTCGGGCGGCGGCGAGGGCGCCGCCAACATCAAGAGCCACCACAACGTGGGCGGCCTGCCCGAGGACCTCTCCTTCGAGCTGGTCGAGCCGCTGCGCACCTTGTTCAAGGACGAGGTGCGGGCCGTGGGCTCCGAGCTCGGCCTGCCCGACGAGATCGTGTGGCGCCAGCCCTTCCCCGGACCCGGCCTGGGCATCCGCATCATCGGCGAGGTCACCAAGGACCGCCTGGACGTCCTGCGTCGCGCCGACGCGATCGCCCGCGAGGAGCTGACCGCCGCGGGCCTCGACCGCGACATCTGGCAGTGCCCCGTCGTGCTGCTCGCCGACGTGCGCTCGGTGGGCGTCCAGGGCGACGGCCGCACCTACGGCCACCCGATCGTGCTGCGCCCCGTGACGAGCGACGACGCGATGACGGCCGACTGGGCCCAGGTGCCCTACGAGGTGCTGGGCCGGATCTCGACCCGCATCACCAACCAGGTGCCGGAGATCAACCGCGTGGTCCTCGACGTCACGAGCAAGCCGCCGGGCACGATCGAGTGGGAGTGAGGGACCGGCCTCGCCGGTCACTCACTCCCGCGGCGTGGTCCCGTCGTCCTCGACCCCGGGGATCGGGTTCGTGCCGGTGAAGCGGTCCTTGAGCGCGTCGACGCCGCGCTGCGGACGGGCGAGATCGAGGAAGGACTGACGACGCTCGCGGATCGCGTCGTCGTCGATCCCCATCGCCTGGGCCCGGGACTCCTGCAGCCGGGGGTCGGACTCGCCGTCGCGGTTGAAGGACCACATCAGGTGCGGGTCCCCGTACGGCAGGGGGTCACCGCCGCCCAGATCGTGCCGGCCGGTGTGCCACGTGTGCCATGTCTTGCCGTAGGAGTTCACGAGCTGGCGCATGAGCTCCTGCTCCGCCGGCTCGGGAAGCCCCACCGCGACGAGCTGTCCGGAGAAGATCTCGAAATTGTGCGGATGCCAGTAGTCCTTCTCCTCCTCCGGGAGGCTCTCGAAGAGCGCGCCGGAGATGATGTACTCGACCCCGATCAGGTTCGCCTCGGGGGTGTTGCCGTCGAACAGGACGCACTCGATCAGGTCGTCGCCGACGACCTTGCAGTAGTGATGCGCCTCCATCTGCATGGACGGGTCGTCCTTGGCAGGGTGGAAACCCACCAGGTAGGCGTCGAACCCGCGCAGCGGCGGCGTCGACTGGAGCAGCTTGGCCCCCAGCTTCAGGGCCGTGAAGCGGGCTCCCGTGCCGCAGCCCTCCGGGGTGAGCGGCGGGGGTCGGTGCGGGATGTGCGGGGTCATGGTCGTCCTCCTGACGATCGTCAGCGGTCCTCTCACGGATGCAGCTCCACGGTACGCCCCGAGGGGCAGAGGCCCGCAGAGTGTCGTCACCCACCTGTGAGCACACCCAGTGCAGGGCCGACCGAACGCACCAGGAGGAGCACGCCGATGATGCCGACCGCCCACGAGAACGCGCTCGCGGCGTGCTTGACGGCCCAGTCGTGCGCGCGCTCGAGGGCGCTGTCGGCGCGGCTGCCGAGGAGCGCGCGCAGGGCGCACAGCACCGCGGCAGGCGCGATCATCACGAGGCAGTAGCCGACGAGGACGAGCGCGCCGTGCCCGAGCCCGATCCCCATGCCGGCGATGATGCCCATGGCGGCGAGGTAGGGGACCATCGAGACCGCCTCGACGAGGCCTGCGAGCAGGGCCAGCGCGACGAGCGCCCCCGGCCGGCCGGCGGTCGAGCGGACCCGGTCGGTCCAGCGGCGCGCGGAGGCCTCGGGGTCCCCGCCGCGCTTGCGGATCGTCGCGGGGTCGGTGCGATGGGACCACACCACGAGCGCCACCCCGACCAGCGCGATCACGACCGCGGTGCCCGGTGCCGCGAGCAGGGGGCCGGCCCGGTCGATCAGCGGCAGCTGCCCGGCCAGGAGCCCGATCCCCAGCGCGAGGTAGAACAGGCCGATGGTCGCGAGGTAGACGAGGGTGCGCCCCGCGACCCGGCGTGCGCCCTCGCGGCCGGTCACGAGCAGGATCACGGGGACCACGAGCGTGCCCACCGAGGTCGAGTCGAGGAGCGCGAGCAGGACGAGGCCCAGCGGACCGGCGGCGACGAGCAGGGCATCCATGACCTCCAGCCTTCCGGCTCGCCCCCGGCGACGTCCTCCTCCGAAGGTGCCGATCCCGGGGACGGTCTCCCGGTCGCCCGCAGGGCCCGCCTAGCCTGGAGCCCATGGACCCCTTTCCGCTGCCCGCGGCGCGCGGTGCCGCGCGCCCGCGCCCCGGTCGTCGCGACCTCGCGGCCGCCGGGGTCTACGCCGCGCTCGTGGGCGTGCTCGCCGCCTCGGGTCTGCACAACGGCGGCCTCGTGGGGGATCGGCCTCTCTGGCCGCCCGCCGTGTCGGTCGTGCTCCTGCTCCTCGCCGCGGCGAGCATCGCCTGGCGTCGGAGCCGGCCCGTCGTGCCGCTCGTCGTGGCCGGGCCCCTGTCCGTGCTCGAGCTCGTCGGCGGCGGTCAGCTCTCCGCCTACCTGCTGCTGTTCGAGGCGCTGTTCGAGCCCGTCATGCACGGCAGCCGGCGTCTCGCCCGTGTCACCACGGGCCTCGCGACCGGTCTCACGGCCTTCGCGCTCGTGCTCGTCGCGGTGCTCGCGGGGATCGGCCCCGCCCTGCTCGGGGCCGTCCTCGTCGCGTCCCTCGTCGTCGCCACGCCCCTGCTGTGGGCGTGGGAGGTGCGCCATCATCGCGACGCCCGCGCCACCGCGGAGACGCTCGCCCGGACCGAGCGCGAGCTCGCGAGCACCCGGGCGGCCCGCGCCGTCGAGACCGAGCGTCGCGAGATCGCCCGGGACCTGCACGACGTCGTCGCCGGCCACCTGAGCGCCGTCGCCCTGCACACGAGCCTCGCCTCGAGCATCGAGGACGTGCAGGCCCGCGACCGCTCCCTGCGCACGGCCCGCGACAGCGCCACGGCCGCCCTGCGCGACCTGCGGTCGATGATCGCCGTGCTCGCGACCGACGAGGCGGGCACGCTGCCGAGCGCGACCCTCGACTGGGGCTCCCTCGCCGACCGCGTGCTCGCGCACGACCCTCAGGCGGACATCGCGATCGACCACGCTCTCGAGGACCCGGCGGCCGTGGAGCCGGCGGTGCGGACCGCCCTGCTGCGCATCGCCGCCGAGGCCGTCACCAACGCCGTCGAGCACGGGCGCGCCCCGCTCGCCCTGACCGTGCGCCTGGACGCCGGGACGATCGGGCTGGACCTCGTCAACCGGCGTGCGGAGTCCTCCGCTCCCGGCACCGGGCTGGGCCTCGAGGCGATCGCGCACCGCGCCACGGCCGTGGGCGGCCGCGCACGCTCGGGTCCCGGCCCGGACGGCGAGACGTGGACGGTGCAGGCGCAGCTGCCGGCGCGCCCCCTGCGCCCTGAGCCGGTGCGTCCTGGGATCGAGCGGCCCGACCCGGCCGCGGCGACGGAGCACCCCGCATGACCGCCGCGCCGATCCGGGTGCTCGTCGCCGAGGACCACGCGGCCGTGCGGGCGGGCCTCGTGACCCTGCTCGACTCCGCTGCCGACATCGTCGTGGTCGCGGAGGCGGCCGACGGGCCGGCAGCCCTCGAGGCGGCGCGCGCGCATCGGCCCGACGTCGTCCTCACCGACGTCCGGATGCCGCGTGCGACCGGCATCGACATCACCCCGTCACTCCGCGCGCTCGGCGCGAGCGTGCTCGTGATCTCGGGGTTCGACCTCGACGACCACGTGCTCGGGGCGCTCGCCGCCGGCGCCGACGGCTACCTCGTGAAGTCCGAGGAGCCCGAGCGCATCCTCGCCGCCGTCCGGGCCGTGCACCGCGGGGACGCGGTGCTGTCCGCGTCCGCGACGCGCACGGTGGTGGCGGCGCTGCGCACCCGCCCCGAGCCGGCGGCGGCGCCGGCACCCGACTTCACGCGGCGCGAGGAGGAGGTGCTCGCGCTCGTCGCGCGCGGGCTCTCCAACCAGCAGATCGCCCGCGAGCTGTTCGTCGAGGTCACGACCGTGAAGTCCCATCTCTCGCACGCGCTCGCGAAGCTGGGCCTCGACTCGCGGGTGCAGGCCGCCCTGTGGTGGCAGCGGCATCGGGGCTGAGGCCGGATCGGCGTCAGCCCTCGTCGTCGAGCCGCGAGGCCCGCGCGGTCGCGTGCGCGTGGAAGGACACGGTCCGGCTGGTCGTCTCCCAGCCCATCGAGCGGTACAGGCCGTCGGCGCCCGTGGGGGAGTCCGCGTCGACCTCGAGGCCCACGCGCGTGCGCCCGCGCTCGGCGGCGTCGCGGATCGCCGCGTTCAGCAGCGCCTTGGCGACCCCGCGCCCGCGCGCGCTGCGGTGCACGCCCAGGTACTCCAGGTAGGTGCCCTCCCCGGCGCTCGGGGTGGCGGGCATCGGGTCGGCGACGAGACCGCCGCCGGGCAGCCAGCTGCCGTCCTCCTGCTGGACCTCCGCGATGAACCAGTGGTCCCAGCGGGCCTCGGGGCCCTCGACGAGGCGCGAGGCGAACTCCGCGAAGGACTCGCGGTAGGAGTTGAAGTGATCGGCGAAGGACTCCTCGAGCATGCGATGGACCGTGCGCACGTCCTGGGCGACGGGCAGTCCCGAGGAGTGCGTGTCGACGCGGCGCACGCGCACGCCCTCCCGCGGGGCGGGCGTCGTGGCGGCCTCCTCGGGCGTCACCGGGCGCTCCATGTGCAGCCATGTGCGCACCCGGGTGTAGCCGTGGGCCTCGAGCATGCGCATCCGCCACGCGTCCCCGGACTCCGCGGTCGCGTCGAGCTGGGTGCCGTCGAGCCCGCGGTGCCGCGCGAAGGAGCCACCCACCTCGTCGGCCCAGTCCAGCAGGGCCGCGGCGAGGGCCTCGCGGTCGGGCACGTCCTGGCCGACGACCCACTGCACGTTGGTGCGCCCGCGGGCGCGGTCCTCGAGGCCGACCCAGGCGACGGGCCGACGCTCGGCGAGCGGCGCGTCGTCGTCGGGCACGATCACCACCTGGCGCCGGCTCCACGAGCGGAGCCCCACGAGGCGCGAGGCGATCTGGTCCGTCTCGACGCTCGCCTCGGGATCGTAGGTGCGGGCGTCGGCCAGCAGCAGCGCGGCGACGTCCGGGACGTCCGCCTCGAGCGGGAGGCGCGAGGTCCAGCGGGCGGGCAGGACGGGCGGGAACGGGTCGGTGAGGATCACCGCCCCATGGTTCCACAGGGCCCGAGGCGGCCGGAAGCGCGCGGACGACGAACGGCCCGGCCCCCGTGCAGGGGGCCGGGCCGTCCGGACGGGGCGCGTCAGCGCTGCGAGGAGTCCTCGCCGCCGTCGCCCGACACGTCGGCGCGATGGCTGGGGGTGTGCTCGTCACCGGTGCGGTGCGAGCGACCTGCGTCCGTCGCCTCCTCGGCAGTGCCGTCGACGGGCGTGCCGCGATGCCGGCCGGCGCGCGGGGCGGTGCCCTCGGTGCTCTCGGCGTCGGCGGCCCGGGCCTGCTCCGTCGTGCCCGCGAGCGCCTCGGCGTCCGTGGGCTCGATGTAGTGGCCGTCGTCCACGAACGCCGGGATCGAGCCCGTCGTGGTCGCGGCCTCGCGGGCCTGGATCGTCGAGCGCAGCGGGAGCTGCTTGATGAACAGCGACAGCACGAGCGCCGCGATCACGAAGGGGAGCGCCGTCAGGAACACGCTGTGCATCGCGTCGCCCATGCCGGCGCGGATCGCGTCGGCCACCGGGGCCGGCAGCTTCGAGAGCGCGGCCGGGTCGAGCACGCTCGACTCGAGGCTCGCGGAACCCGATCCCTGCATCTGCTGCTGGACGCCGGCGAGGGTCTTCGGGTCGAGCGTCTTCATCTGGGCGGCGATGTCGTCGGCCATGTGCGAGGACATGACGGTGCCGAGCACCGCGATGCCCACGGTCGAGCCGACGTTGCGGAAGAACTGCACGGCGGCGGTCGCGATGCCCAGCTCGGTCTGCTTGACGGCGTTCTGCACGACGAGCGTGTAGACCTGCATCGCGAGGCCCAGGCCGATGCCGATGACGACCATGGCGAGGGTCAGGTGCCACTGGCTGTCGCCGTAGGAGACGCGCGTGAGCAGCCAGTACCCGACCACCAGGACGACCAGGCCGGTCAGCATGATCTCCTTGTAGCGCCCGAAGCGGCTGATGAGGAGGCCGGAGATGATCGACAGCACGATCATCGCCAGGCTCAGCGGGATCAGGATCGCGCCCGAGTTGGTCGCGTTCACGCCCATCACGCCCTGCGCGTAGACGGGGATGTAGATGATCGCGCCGAACATCGCGACGGAGATCGCGAAGGCCGCGAGGATCGACAGGCCGATGATGGGCCGGCCCAGCAGGCCGATCGGCAGCAGCGGCTCCTCGGCGCGCAGCTCGATGAAGACGAACGCGGTCAGCAGCACCGCCGCGACGACGTACATGATGATGATCGTCGGCGAGCTCCAGGCGTACGAGGTGCCGCCCCAGCTCGTGGCGAGCAGGCCGATGACGAGGCCAGGCGCGAGGGTGAGCATGCCCAGCCAGTCGAGCTTGACCTTGCGCGGGGTGTGGCCCAGGTGCAGGAACTTGAAGATCACGAAGAACGCGATGATGCCGAGCGGCAGCGTGAGGTAGAACAGCCAGCGCCAGCCGAAGCTGTCGGTGATGACGCCGCCGATGAGCGGCCCGGCGACCGAGGTCACGCCGAACACGGCGCCCATGATGCCCTGGTACTTGCCGCGCTGACGCGGCGGGATGATGTCGCCGATGATCGTCTGGGACAGCGGCATCAGGGTGCCCATGCCCAGGCCCTGCACGGCGCGGGCGAACACGAGGAACCAGAAGTTGGTCGAGAGACCCGCGAGGATCGAGCCGACCATGAACACGGCGAGGCCGCCCAGGTAGAACCAGCGGCGCCCGAAGATGTCGGACAGCTTGCCGACGATCGGCACGGCCACGGCCGAGACGAGCATCGCGGCGGTGGCGATCCAGCTGTAGTGGTCCATGCCGCCGAGCTCGGCGACGATGCGCGGCATGGCGGGGCCGACGATGGTCTGGGACAGGGAGGCGACGAACATGCCGAGCATGAGGCCGACGAACACACGGCGGCCGTCACGGCCCAGGCCGGTGAACTCGGTGTCGCCCCCGGGAGCAGCGCCGGCGGGGGCGCCGGACTGTGCGGTGGAGGGAGTGGTCACGAAATGTGCTCCTTGGGTCGAGTGGGCGTGGGGCGCTGCCCGAGAGCGGGGTGCGCGGGGAAGAGGCGCAGCGGCGAGCGCCGACCGATCGATGTTACGGTGAATGCAGTCACTGCACAATTGCATTGACTGCAAAAAGCGTGTGATGACGACTACGATCCCAGCCATGACCGAGACCTCCGCACCCGCCACGGTGGCGGATCACCGCACCCCCTCGACCGGCGGGACCGACAGGTCCGCGCCCGGCCTGCGCGAGGCCAAGAAGCTCCGCACCCGGGAGGCCATGCACCGCGCCGCCGTCGAGCTCCTGGGCGAGCACGGCGCCGCGCACGTGACCGTCGAGATGATCGCCGAGCGCGCCGGGGTGTCCACCCGCACCTTCTTCAACTACTGGCCCTCCAAGGAGTCGGCCATGCTGGGCCTGTCCCCGGACCGCGACCACCGGGCGATCGAGCTCCTGCGGGAGCGCCCGGCCGCCGAGTCCCCGCGCGAGGCGCTGCGCGCGGTCATGGTCGAGATCGCCCGGAGCCTGCCCGACGAGCCCGCCCTGCGCAAGGCCAAGCGCGCGGCCATGGACCGCGAGCCCGTGCTGCAGCAGCTGTCGGGCCGCGTCATGGCCTCCCTCCAGACCGAGCTCATCGACGTGCTCGCCGAGCGGATCGACGCCCCCGACGCCCACGACCGTGCCCTCGTGCACGTCCAGCTCGCCTTCGCCGCCTCCCGCAGCGCGTTCTCGCTCTCGATGGCCCACGGCTCCCCGCTGCTCGACGAGTTCGACCGCGTCTACGGCTACATCGACGAGGGCACCGTCTGCCCCTGAGGCCGCCGCGCCTCAGCGCACGAGGCGGCCGATCCCGCCGCGCCAGCCCTCGCCCGCGACGAGGCGCTCCTGCACCGCCCGCTCGAGCCGGGTGCGGGCGACAAGCTGCTCGGGGACCACGGGTGGTCGCCGATGGAAGACGAAGAAGGCCGCGTCGCCCGCCGCGTCGTACGTGTCCTCGATCTGCCAGCGGCGCGCGAAGGCGCCGAGGTTCGAGTCGGGGCCGAGCAGGCGGGGGAGCTCGGCGCTCACGAGCCACGAGGTGCACTCGAACTCGCGGCCGAACGGCGGAGTCGCGGGGGAGCGGTCCGCGCCGAGGTCGGCGAAGCGCGCCGTGAAGAACGCGGTCGCCGCGTCGAGGGAGGCCTCGACCGCGGCCGGGGAGAGCGGTCCCGTGGCCGGGATGTGCACGCCGAGGGCCCAGCGCTCGCCGTCGCGGTCGCGGCGCCGGTGCAGGTCGAACTGCAGGCGCCCCAGCCAGAACAGCCGCCCCGCCCAGTTCATCGCCGTCCAGGCGAGCGTGTGATGGCCCAGCTCGCCGAACGTGGCCCGGTGCACCCGCATCTGCTGGCCGAGGTCGGCGAGCACGCCCCAGGACTGCTCGGAGGACAGTCCGCGCGCCGCATGCCAGGCCCGCACGGTGTCGGTGCCGACCAGATGGCCGAGGATCGCGACGAGCCCCTGCCCGGGCACGAGGCGCGCCTGCAGGGCGTCGTCGGCCTCCTTGCGCGCTCCGAGCTGGGCGGGCGCGGCGGTCAGCCCCGCCTCCGCGCGCAGCAGGTTCGCGACCTGCGTGATCGCCGCGAGGATCTCGTCGTCGGCCACCGCGCGCGGGATCAGGGCCAGCAGCTCGGAGCGATCCGGCTCGGAGATCCCGAGCAGATCCATCGTCGCGGCCGCCGCGGGGGCGGTCAGCATGAGGTGCACGGCCTCCGGCTCGAGCGTGAACGCGGGGCGCACGGTGTGCGGGGGCGTGCCGATCACCTCGGCGGCGCGGTCCTGATCGTCGCGGTGACCGGTGGGGAGCATCCCGCCACTGTACTGTCGTGCGCGGGACCCGATCACCGTGAGATCCGAGGAGCGCACATGGCCGACGACACGCCCACCACCGCCCCGGAGGGGGCGCCGGAGCTCTCGGAGACCGCGCGATCGGTGCGGGACGCCTACGCCTTCGACGGGGCGCGCATCCACCTGGGCGCCCTCATCGAGGATCTCGCCGCGAACGAGCCGAACCCGGCCGTGCCCGTGCATCTCTCGCTGCCCATGCTCAACCGGCACGGCCTGATCGCCGGGGCCACCGGCACGGGCAAGACGCGGACCCTCCAGGTCGTCGCGGAGCAGGTCGCGGCCGCCGGTACGCCCGTGTTCGTCGCCGACATGAAGGGCGACCTCTCGGGCATCGCGGTGCCGGGGGAGGACACCCCCGCGATCCGCGAGCGCGCCGCGGCACGCGGCCAGCAGTGGCAGCCGCGCGCCGGGACCACCGAGTTCTACAGCCTGGGCGGCCAGGGGCCGGGCGTCCCGATCCGCACCACGGTGAGCGACTTCGGGCCCGTGCTGCTGTCCAAGGTGCTCGGCCTGAACGCGACGCAGGAGTCCTCGCTCGGCCTGATCGTGCACTACGCGGACACGCACGGCCTGGGCCTGCTGGACCTCAAGGACCTGCGCGCGCTCATCCAGTTCCTCACCGCCGACGACGAGGGCAAGAAGGAGCTCAAGGCCCTCGGCGGCGTCTCGAGCGCGACGGCCGGCGTCATCCTGCGCGAGCTGACCGCCTTCGAGGCCTCCGGCGCCGACGTCTTCTTCGGCGAGCCCGCCTTCGACACCGCCGATCTGCTGCGCACCGCTCCCGACGGCACCGGCATCGTCTCGTGCCTCGAGCTGCCGGCGGTGGCGACCCGGCCGGCCCTCTTCTCGACGTTCATGATGTGGCTGCTCGCGGACCTCTACCAGGACCTCCCCGAGGTGGGCGACACCGATCGCCCCAAGCTCGTGTTCTTCTTCGACGAGGCGCACCTGCTGTTCGCGGACGCCTCCAAGGCCTTCCTCGAGCAGGTCACGCAGACCGTGCGGCTCATCCGCTCCAAGGGCGTCGGCATCGTCTTCGTCACGCAGACCCCCAAGGACGTGCCGGCCGACGTGCTCGCCCAGCTGGGCAACCGCGTGCAGCACGCGCTGCGCGCGTACACCCCCGACGACGCGAAGGCGCTGCGCGCGACCGCCCGCACCTTCCCGACGAGCGCCTACGACCTCGAGTCGGTGCTGACCTCCCTGCCCACCGGCGCGGCCGTGGTGACCGTGATGAGCGAGGAGGGCGCGCCCACGCCCGTGGCCGTGACCGCGGTGCGCGCGCCCGAGTCGTCGATGGCGCCCTGCCCCGCCGAGACCATGACGGCCCTCATCCAGGCCTCGCCGCTGCAGGCCCGGTACGGCGAGATGATCGACCGCGAGAGCGCGTACGAGATCCTCGCCGCGCGCGATCGCGCCGCCGCCCAGCCCGCCGCGCCCGCGCCGGCCCGCCCGGAGCAGGGCGGCAACCCCTACGACGTGCCCGCCAGCGATCCCGGGCGCGCCTCGTCGCGCCCCCGAGCCGAGCGTCCGCGCGCGAGCAGGAAGGACGAGGGCGGGCTGCTCGACAATCCCGCCGTGACGTCCTTCCTGCGCTCGGCCGGCACGGTGCTCGGCCGCGAGATCACGCGGTCCCTGTTCGGCACCCGCCGCCGGCGCTGAGCGAGACGCCGACACCGCGGCGCGGACAGCGACTGGACGCCGCCCGCAGAAACATAGGATGATTCGGTGGATCCGTCCCGGCAGCGACGCCGTACGGCCGACGCCGAGCGCGGAGCAGACCATCGACATGCTGGAGCGCGGTCCGCGCCCTGCTGCTCGGCGCGCAGCGGAACGAGGCCCTGCTGGGCCTCGCGACAGCGCTGCTGACCACGATGTTCGTCGTCGCCGCGCTGCTCGTGCTGCTGCGTGGGCAGGGCGTGTCCGTGGGGGACATGGCGATCGTCGCGAGCTCGGTGACCGCGCTCGGCACCCTCGCCCAGCTGGTGGTCTGGGGCTCGGGCGTCGCCCAGATCGCGCAGTTCGTCGGCGACCTCGACGCCCCGCTCGTGCCGTCCTCCGCCGAGGCGCCGCGGAGCACGTCCCCGACGCGGATCGAGGCCGTCGAGGTCGAGTCCGCGACCTTCACCTACCGCGGCCGGACCGCGCCGGCCGTGGACCATGCGAGCGGTCGCTTCGCCGGGACCGGGATGATCGTCCTGACCGGGCCGAACGGCGCCGGCAAGAGCACGCTCGCCAAGCTCGTCGCCGGGGCGCTGCAGCCCGATGCGGGCACGGTCCGCTGGCGGCGCGGCGACGGCAGCTGCGGGGAGCCGCACTGGCAGGAGGTGAGCGTCCTGCACCAGGACGAGGCGCTGCTGCCGCTGCCGGTGCGCGACTTCGTGCGCATGGGGGTCGAGGCCTCGGACCCGGAGATCCTGGCGGCGCTGCGCCGGACGGGGCTCGGCGCCCTGATCGACACGGTCCCCGACCTCCTGGACCGACGGGTCGGGGAGAGCTACACGCAGGGGGCGGCGTTCTCGGGCGGTCAGTTCCAGCGCCTGTGCCTGGCCCGCCTGCTGCTCCAGGACCGGCCGATGTGGGTGCTCGACGAGCCCACGAGCGCGATCGACGTGGCCGGCGACGCCGACTTCGTGGCGCTGCTGCGCGAGACGGGCGCCGACCGCTTCGTCGTCGTGATCACCCACAAGGATCTCGGCGTCGAGGACGGGGACGAGGTCTGGCGCGTCGAGGACGGGCGGCCGGAGCGACTCCTGCCTCCCGTCGGCGCCGCGGCACCCGGCGCCTGAGCGGCGACGACCCCCGACGGGGCCCTCCCGGACGCATCCGGAAGGGCCCCGTCACGAGCGGGAGATCGCTCAGCTCACTTCTTGCCCTGGTTGGCGACGGCCTCGGCGGCGGCCTTCGCCGCGACCTCGTCGAGGTAGCGGCCGCCCGGGGTGACCGGCGCGAAGTTCTCGTCCAGCTCGTAGACGAGGGGCTGACCGGTCGGGATGTTGAGGCCCGCGATGTCGTCGTCGGAGATGCCGTCGAGGAACTTCACGAGCGCGCGCAGGGAGTTGCCGTGCGCGGCGATCAGCACGGTCTTGCCGGCCGCGAGGTCGGGCTTGATGCCCTCCTCCCAGTACGGCAGGAAGCGGGTGACGACGTCCTTGAGGCACTCGGCCTTGGGCAGCTCGTCGCCCAGACCGGCGTAGCGCGGGTCCTGGTCCTGGCTGAACTCGGTCCCGAACTCGATGTCCGGCGGCGGCACGTCGTAGGACCGGCGCCACTGCATGAACTGGTCCTCGCCGTACTTCTCGCGGATCTCGGTCTTGTTCATGCCCTGCAGCGCGCCGTAGTGACGTTCGTTCAGGCGCCAGTCGCGCTTGACGGGGATCCAGTGGCGGTCGGCGACGTCGAGCGCGAGGTTCGCGGTCGTGATCGCGCGGCGCAGCAGCGAGGTGTGGACGACGTCGGGAAGGACGCCCTCCTTCTTCAGCAGCTCGCCACCGTTGGCGGCCTCGTCCTTGCCCTTCTCGGAGAGCGGCACGTCGACCCAGCCGGTGAAGAGGTTCTTGGCGTTCCAATCGCTCTCGCCATGGCGGAGCAGCACGAGTGTGTAGGTCATGGGGCCAGGGTACGCGGGGCGCAGGGCCCGGTCACGGGACGTCCGCACCGGGGTCGTCCGATCGAGCCGACCGGGGCCGGGGGCTGGAGGGGAGATCGCCCGTGTACTCGACGGTCGCGGCGAGCTCGGCGAGCTTGCGGTTGAGATGGTTGCTGGCCGTCCGCAGGCGGTCGAAAGCGGCGTCGCGCGTGAGCTGGTGACGGGACATGAGGATCCCGATCGCAGTCGCGATCTGCCGGTTCGAGCTGAGCGCGGTGTTGAGCCCGGCGACGTCGCTCTCGTGCAGCTCATGGGCGAGCGCGAGCGCGGCGAAGGTCGCGAGCACGCTCGTGATCGTGACGTCGGCGTCGGCGAAGGCATGGGGACGCGTCGCATACAGGTTGAGGGCCCCGCTGTCCCCGTCGGCGAGCAGGAGGCGCGCGCAGAGCATGCTGCTGATGCTCGTGGCGTGCACGCACCGGGCCGAGAAGCGGGGCCACCGCACATCGGCCGCGAGATCCTCGCTCAGCACCACGGTGTCCTCGGTCGCGGCCTCGAGGCAGGGCCCCTCGCCGACCTCGTACTGGAGCGCATCGATCAGTCCCGGCACATCGCTCGTGGCGGCGACGCTGCGCGGCGGCCGCGATCTGCGCACGAGGGTGATGCTCGCGTGCTCGACGTTCGGGACGAGGCTCACGCACGTCCGCAGGAGCTTGGTGGCGTCGACGGCGCTCGTGCCGGAGGTCATGACCGCGTGCAGTCGCGCGAAGGCCTGAGCGACGTCGGGAGCGGCGAGCGGATCGGACGGCGAGGGCTCTGAGGGGTGATTGGACATGGGGCTCTCCAGACGGACGGGATCTCGCCGATGATCGCAACACCGCGGCCGGGTTCTCCGCGGGGCACCGGCGGTCAGCGGCACCGCGTCCGGTGCGAGGGTACCAACCGTACGGTCGAGGCGGGGAGCCGCGCGCAGCCAGGCATCCTGCGAAAACTGCCGCCCGGGGGTGGTGCATCCGACGGAGCGTGTGGTGGCCTGGTCGGACGCGGGGTGCTCGGCCCGGGGCGAGCGTGTCGCGAGGCTCCCGGTGCTCGAGACCACGGGCTCGGGGGCCGCTCGCTGACGGGTCGGTCCTGCTCCGCGGATCTCAGCCGCGCCCCTCCGTGGTCGCCGTCCCGCCCAGCCCGTGCTCGAGGCCCCAGCGCACGGCCTGGCTGCGCGTGGTGACGGACATCTTCGCGTAGGCGGCGCGGATGTAGGTCTTGACCGTGTTGATGCTCAGGTGGAGGCGTTCGCAGATTTCCTCGTTCGAGCGTCCGTGCACGACCAGGCGGACGACATCCGTCTCGCGCGGCGATAGGGCGAGGGCGCCGGGCGCCGGCTCGCGCGACGGTGCCGCAGGGAGGGTGGGGAGAGAGCTGTGGTGAGCACGCGTGCTCCGGCCCGACCTCCTGCGATCCGGCGTAGAGCGGCGGCCAGCTCGTCACCGCCCAGTCTCTTGGAGACCGCGGCGGCGGCACCGAGCGAGAGGGCGGCATCGACCCACACCTCGCCGAGCACAGAGGTGTAGAGGACCACGGCATCGATCCGCGGGTTCGCGCACAGCCTCTCCATGACGTCCCAGCGCGATCCGACGGCGGCGAGGTGCGGGTCGTACAGGGCGATGTCGACGTGGCCGGTCGAGGGCCCCGAGACCGCCATCGGCATCACCTCGATCGCCCGATCGCCTCCGGCGATCGCCTCGCGCACTCCCAGGATCGTGATCTCGCAGTCGTCCACGAGCCCCACCCGGAGAGTGGCGGAGGACGGGAGGCCGGCACGGCACAGCGGGCGGACCAGGGCGTCGGCAGGCACGAGCGCTCCCCAGGGTCGACCAGCCGCGGGCTCGAGCCGGTTCGCTCAGCGTACGGCACGTTCCCGCGAGCGGCGACCGCGGACGGTCAGCGGTCGGCACCTCCCGCGGAGAACGACGGCGCCTCGAAGCGCTCCCAGACACGGTGCTGTGCGAGCTGCTCGGCGACGGCCTCGAGCACCGAGAACGCGTCCTCGCCCAGGTGGACGCCGGGCATGCCCTCGGTGAGCCCGGCGGTCGTGGCGGCGTCCCGTCCCGCGCCCCATGCCCCGATCGGCTTGGCGTGACGCCAGCACTCCTCGAGCAGGAGCGTGAGGCGCGGGTCCGTGCCGGGCGCGCCGGGCGCGCCCGCCTTGACATCCAGGGCCGGCACGGCGTCCGCACCCGGCGCGGGTGCGCCCGCGAGCAGCACCGCGTCGAGCTCCACGGAGCGACCGGTCGCGAACGTGCGCCCCACCGGGACCCCGCCGACCGTGCCGCCGACAGGCGCGATGACGAGCGGCGTCATCGAGACGGCGACGACGGCCTCGTGCAGGGCCGCGAGGTCCGCGTCCGGTGCCTCCGGGTCGACGACGATGCCCACGGTGCGTCCGGCCACGGGCCACGTGCCGCCCACCTGCGACAGCGCCGGGCTCGGCGTGACGTCCGGGAGGTCCGGCGACTTCGGAGCGGGGAGCCCGAGCGCCTCGGCGACGCCGCGGCACAGCTCGGGGTCGATCTGCGCGAGGCACGCCAGCTGACGCTCGCGGATCGTCGTCTCGTAGCAGCGCCCGAGCTCGAACGCGTACGCCGAAACGATGTGCGCCTTCTCGACGTCCGTCATGCTCGCCCAGAACATGCGGGGCTGGGTGAAGTGGTCGGAGAAGGACTCCGGGTTGCGCCGCTCCCGGACCGACTCGGCCACGCGCACCGGCAGGTCCTCGAAGGCGTGCTCGTCGGCGCCGGCGGTGAACGGGCATCCGCCGTCGAGGGAGTTCGGGCGGTACGGCGCGACGCCGGCATGGTCGGCCTGCTGCCCGTAGCCGTCGCGCAGCATGTCGTTGACCGGGGCGTGCGCACGGTTGATCGGCAGCTGGGCGAAGTTGGGGCCGCCCAGTCGCGTGATCTGGGTGTCGAGGTAGGAGAACAGACGGCCCTGCAGCAGCGGGTCGTCGGTGACGTCGATGCCGGGCACGAGATTGCCGGGGTGGAAGGCCACCTGCTCGGTCTCCGCGAAGTAGTTGCGCGGGTTGTGATCGAGCGTGAGGCGCCCGACGCGCTGCACGGGCACGAGCTCCTCGGGGATGATCTTCGTCGGGTCCAGCAGGTCGATCCCGTCGAACATCTGCTCAGGGTCATCGGGCAGGACCTGGAGGCCGAGCTCCCACTGCGGGTATGCGCCCGCCTCGATCGCGTCTGCGAGGTCGCGCCGGTGGAAGTCCGGATCGGTGCCGCCGATCATCTGGGCCTCCTCCCACGTGAGGGAGTGCACGCCGAGCAGCGGCTTCCAGTGGAACTTCACGAGCGAGGTCTCGCCGTCGGCGTTGGTGAGGCGGAACGTGTGGATGCCGAAACCCTCCATCATGCGGAAGGAGCGCGGGATGCCGCGGTCGGCCATGAACCAGATGGTGTGGTGCTGCGCCTCGGTGTGCAGCGAGACGAAGTCCCAGAAGGTGTCGTGCGCGCTCTGGGCCTGGGGGATCTCGCGGTCGGGATGTGGCTTGGCGGCATGGATGACGTCGGGGAACTTGATCGCGTCCTGGATGAAGAAGACGGGGATGTTGTTGCCGACGAGGTCGAACGTGCCCTCGTCCGTGTAGAACTTGGTGGCGAACCCGCGGGTGTCGCGCGCCGTGTCCATGGACCCGCGCGATCCCACGACGGTCGAGAAGCGGGTGAAGACCTCGGTGCGCCGCCCCGGGGCGAGGAAGTCGGCGCAGGTCACCGACGCCGCGGTCCCGAAGCTCTCGAAGACGCCGTGCGCCGCCGCGCCGCGCGCGTGGACCACACGCTCCGGGATGCGCTCGTGATCGAAGTGGGTGATCTTCTCGCGCAGATGGTGGTCCTGGAGGAGGACGGGGCCGCGTGCTCCCGCGCGCAGCGAGTGGTCGGTGTCCCGCAGGCGCGCGCCCTGGGACGTGGTCAGGCGCTCTCCCTGCTGCGCGGTGGTCGCGTCGTCGGCGCTCGGCACGGCTCCCGTCGGGGTCCGCGGCTCGGCGGCGGCCTGGTCCGGGGAGGTGAGGGGAGCGTCGGTCGGGGTCGTCGGCTCATCGAACTGCGGCGGCCGTGCGCCGGGCCGACCGGGCGCGGGAGTCACGGACGGAGGCGTCGGGCCGGAGCCGTCCGCGGCGTCGACCGGAGGGGTGGACTCATCGTGGGAGGACATGGACGCTCCTGACATCGAAGGGGGCGAAGGTCGGATGCCATCCCATGGTGACCACGGACATCGCCTGCGCGCACCACCCTTAGGGGTGTTGCGACCGCCCGGTCGGTCGGGCACGATCGGGGAACCGGGCAAGCAGCGCCCGGTGCGACACGGGAGTGACCATGACCGGCACGAGGAGCACGGAGAACGCAGTCGTCGGAGACGCGGAGCGGAGGACGGCCCTCCTTGGCCGGGGGGAGCAGGACCCCATGGTCGCACCCTCGCGACCTGCCCTGGCTGGTCCGCCCGGCGCGGACCAGCGCGCCGGCATGCGGCCCCCGTCGGGCTCCACCAACCGCCGGCGCGCGGTCGTCGAGGCCGCCAGCCGCATGTTCGCCGAGCGCGGCTACCGCGGCACGAGCCTCCGTGAGATCTCGGCCGACGTCGGGATCTCCCATCCCGGCCTGCTGCACTACTTCGCCCCGAAGGACGCCCTGCTCGCCGCCGTCGTGGGCGAGATCGAGCAGCGCGCCCAGAGCGCGATCGACCGGCTGCTCGAGGGCGACCGGGGCGTGGCGGAGGAGCTCATCCGGCAGGGGCTCGTCGACGATCCCGAGCACCGTCAGCTGGTGGCGGTCCTGTGCACCGAGGCGATCGGGCACGACCACCCCTTGCGGCTGCGCATCGCTCGGCTGCGGCGCGTCTACGAGCGTCTCGCCGAGCACGCGCTGCGCCTGTGCGCCGAGGACGGTGTGGTCGACCCGCGCGTCGACATCGAGTGGGCCGCGCGCGTGCTCGTGTCCACCTCACTCGGGCATGCCACCCGCGAAGCGACGATCGGGGACATCCAGCCGGCCACCGCCGGAACGACCGCGCCGGACTGCGCGACGCTGCTCGCCATGCTGCGGGCTTAGCGGCACGGAGCCATCGGGGCGCACCCGCCCTACCGGAGCAGCCGGTCCATCCGACGGTCGCTCAGCCGCCGGCCGCCCGTCTGGCACGTGGGGCAGTACTGCAGCGAGGTGTCGGCGTACGAGACCTCCGCGATCGTGGTCCCGCACACCGGGCACGGCTCGCCCGCGCGGCCGTGCACCCGCAGACCGCGCTTCTTGGCGGCCTTGATCTGCGCGGGCGGCAGGCCCTCGAGCGCCTCGCGCGCCGTGCCCAGCACGCCGCGCATCGCCTCGAGCACGTGGTCCGGGTCGACCCCGTGCGCGGGGGCGAAGGGGGACAGGCGGGCGACGTGCAGGATCTCGTCGGAGTACGCGTTGCCGATGCCCGCGAGCAGCCTCTGATCCACGAGCGCGTTCTTGATGCGCGCCCGCGTGCCGCCGAGCGCGGCCGCGAAGGTCTCGGCGTCGATCGAGCCGGCGTCCGGCCCGGCCTGCGCGACGGCCGGCACCTCGTGACGGTCGTGCACGAGGGCGACGGAGGCGTTCTTGGTGGTCCCCGCCTCGCGCAGGTCGAAGCCCGCGCCCGAGGTGAAGGACACGCGCAGCCCGAGCGGGCCCCGGCCCATGCGCACCGCCGTGGCCGGCACGCGGTCGTGCCAGGCGAGCCAGCCGGCGCGCGCGAGGCGGCACACCAGCTCGAGGTCGCCCAGGGTCAGGATGAGCGCCTTGCCCACTCGGGAGACGTCGTCGACCGTGCGGCCGACCAGGGCGGTCAGCGGCGGGTCATAGGTCTTCAGGAGGCTCAGCTCGGCGAGGTCGGCGCGCTCGACGCGCTCGCCGACGGCCCGCGTGCGCAGGAAGCCCACGAGAGCGTCGACCTCGGGCAGCTCCGGCATCGCCCCAGTATGCGCCCGCCGGGTGCGGAGGTCAGGGCTCGACGAGGTCAGGCCTCGACGAGAACCGTGAAGGGGCCGTCGTTGACGAGCGAGACGCGCATGTGGGCGCCGAAGCGACCGGTCGCCGCCTCGACCCCGCGCTCGCGCACGGCCGCCACGACCGCGTCCACGAGCGGCTCGGCGACCGGTCCGGGCGCGGCCTGCGTCCAGGAGGGGCGCCGTCCCTTGCGGGTCTGGCCGTAGAGCGTGAACTGCGAGACCACGAGCACGGCCGCGCCCGCCTCGGACACCGAGCGCTCGCCCTCGAGGATCCTCAGCTCGCAGATCTTGCGGGCGATCGTGGCGACCTGCTCGGCCCCGTCGCCGTGCGTGACGCCGAGCAGCACGAGCAGCCCCTCGCCCTCGACCGCGCCGACGACCTCGCCGTCGACCTCGACGCTCGCGGAGTCCACCCGCTGGAGCACGGCCCTCACGGCCGGCCCCCGTCGAGCGACCGGAGGCGCCGCTCCTGCGTCGGGGCGTCCCGATCGGACGACGGGTCCGGCACCGGACCGCTGTGGGCGGGCGGACGCGCCGCGATCCGGGAGGACGGGGCCTGGGGCATCGGGGGGAAGCTCGCGTCGCTCCGGACGGGCGGCACATGCCGTTCGGACCGTCCGCTCGCCGCGAGCGCCCGGGCGTGCGCCGCCCAGCGCTCGGCGACGCGCACGATCGCCTCGGTCGCGGCCTCCCACGCGGCCTCCTGCTGGCGATGCGGGCCCGTGGCCAGGCTCAGCACCACCCCGGCGGCGCGCAGCGAGAGCTCCTGCGGGTCGACGCGCTCGGCGAAGGTCGCCCCCCACGCCGTGATCGCCTGCTCGACCCGGGCGTGGACCTCGGGCGCGATGCGGCCCGTCGCGCCGTAGTCGGCGAGCACGCTCAGGTGCGCGAGGAGGCACGCGAGGTCATCGGCGCGCCGCCCCGGCCCGACCGTGTCGATGTCCAGCAGGCCCACCACGCGCCCGCCGTCGACGAACACCTGGGCCTCGTAGAAGTCGCCGTGCACGACGTCGTGCGGGCGCAGCCCGATGCGCCGGTCGACGTCGGCGAGCCCCGCCCGGATCGCGCCCACGAGCGCGTCGAGCCGGGACCCGAGCGCCGGCACGGAGGAGCCGACGATGCCCGCGTAGAACGCGGCCGAGTCGGTCCACGGGGCGCGCAGGGGCGCCGTGTAGAGCGAGGCGGGCAGGCGGTCGAGCAGCGCCACGAGGTCCTCGGCGCGGCACGCGGCCGTGCCCTCCTCGAGCACGGCCCGCGCGAGCGGACGGCCCGGCAGCTCCGCGAGCACGACGAGGCCCTCGTGATGGGCGAGCACGGCGGGCACCGGCACGCCCGCCGACGCCAGGTGCTGATGGCGCTCGACGATCTCGCCGCTGCGGTGGGGCTGCATCACCTTGAGGTACACGGCCGCCCCCGCGAGCTGCACGCGCAGCACGGCGCGGCGCCCGGGGCGGTACGAGACGACGTCGAGGGGGAGCGGGGTCCCCGGTGCCGCACCCGTCGCGACCCCGAGCTCCTCGAGGGTCGCGCCGACCACGTCCGGGTAGCACACGCGCGCGAGCATCGGCAGCCACGGGTCGTTGGGGTAGCGCCACACGCGCACCGTGATGTCGCCGTCCGTCATGAGCAGGGACTGCTCGGCGTTGCGGAGGTCCTTCTCCGGCTCGCCGATGTGGGCGCTCGCGCCGAACAGCTCCTCGCGCGGCGCGGCGTGGGGCCCGTCGAGCTCGGGCCAGGACACGAGCGTGCGGTACAGCGCCTTGGTGGACCGGCCGGGACGGTGGTCGACATGGTCGAGCTCCCAGGACTGGAGCACACCGCCGGCGTTGGACACGGCCGAGACCAGGAGCCCGCCCGCCTCCGGACCCGTGAGCAGCTCCGAGCCGTCGAGGGATTGCGACATGGGTCGTTTCTACCAGGCGGGCGGTCCCGGCACCCAACGGCCGCGCTCACCGCGGAGCGGTTCCCCTGCTCCCGCGCTCCCCACCTACCATGTGGTCATGTCCGATTCCGAGACCACATCCACGCCCGATCCCCAGTCCGCGCCGAAGCCCCCGCAGAACCTGCTGGGCATCGCCCCGACCCTGCTGCCCGAGGATCACCCCGACATGGAGGTCGCGGCCGCCATCGCCGAGGGCGCCGACCCGAGCGAGCAGGCCGCCCTGCATCCCGCCTCGAGCCTGGCCTGGGCGCTCCTGGGCCAGGAGGCGCTCGCCGAGAACGAGGTCGTCGCCGCCTACGCGTACGCCCGGACCGGCTACCACCGCGGCCTCGACGCCCTGCGCCGGGCCGGCTGGCGCGGCCAGGGCCCGATCCCCGCCTCCCACGCCCCCAACCGCGGCTTCCTGCGCGCCCTCGCGGTGCTGGGCGAGGCCGCGCGACGCATCGGCGAGGACGACGAGGCGGCCCGCATCGAGGACCTCCTGCGCGACGCGGACCCGAGCCTGCTCGACTGACCGCCGCCGCCCCGGCGGACGCCCAGGGGACGCCGGGACGCCCGTTGCTAGGCTGGCCCGGTCCTCCGGCGCCCCCGGACCCGCCGTCGCGCGCCCCGGAGTCCGCCACCGAGAGTCCCCGTCGTATTGGAGTCGCCATGCCCGCAGTCGTGATCGTCGGGGCCCAGTGGGGGGACGAGGGCAAGGGCAAGGCCACGGACCTCCTCGGCGAGCGCGTCGACTACGTCGTCAAGCCCAACGGCGGCAACAACGCGGGCCACACCGTCGTCGTGCACGGGGAGAAGTTCGAGCTCAAGCTGCTCCCCGCCGGCATCCTGTCGCCGCAGGTCACGCCGGTCATCGGCAACGGCGTCGTGGTCAACCTCGAGGCCCTGTTCGAGGAGATCGGCGTGCTCGAGGCCCGCGGCGTCGACACCACGCGCCTGCGGGTGAGCGCGGACGCCCACGTCGTCGCCCCGTACCACCAGACCCTCGACAAGGTCAGCGAGCGCTTCCTGGGCAAGCGCGCGATCGGCACCACGGGGCGCGGCATCGGCCCCGCCTACATGGACAAGGTCGGGCGCCTCGGCATCCGCGTCCAGGACCTGTTCGACGCCTCGATCCTGCGCCAGAAGGTCGAGGGCGCGCTGCGCCAGAAGAACGAGCTGCTCGTCAAGCTCTACAACCGGCGCGCGATCGACGTCGACGAGATCACCGAGGCCCTGCTGTCCTACGCCGACCGTCTGCGCCCGATGGTGGTCGACACGGTCGAGCTGCTCAACGCCGCCCTCGACCGCGACGAGGTCGTGCTCATGGAGGGCGGCCAGGCCACCTATCTCGACGTCGACCACGGCACCTACCCGTTCGTGACCAGCTCCAACCCGACCGCGGGCGGCGCGTGCACGGGAAGCGGCGTGGGGCCCACCCGGATCGACCGCGTGATCGGCATCGTCAAGGCGTACACGACGCGCGTGGGCGCGGGCCCCTTCCCGACCGAGCTCGAGGACACGTGGGGCGAGTACCTCCAGACGACGGGCGGCGAGGTGGGCGTCAACACCGGTCGTCCCCGCCGCTGCGGCTGGTACGACGCGCTCATGATCCGTCATGCCCAGCGCATCAACGGCTTCACCGACATCGTGCTGACCAAGCTCGACGTGCTCACCGGCATCGAGGAGGTGCCGATCTGCGTGGCCTACGACGTCGACGGCGTGCTGCACCACGAGATGCCCATGACGCAGACCGAGTTCCACCACGCCGTGCCCGTCTACGAGACGCTGCCCGGGTGGACCGAGGACCTCTCGGCGTGCCGCACGGTCGAGGACCTGCCCGCGAACGCCCGCGCCTACGTCGAGCGCCTCGAGGAGCTCGCGGGCTGCCGGATCAGCGCGATCGGGGTGGGCCCGGACCGCGAGGACACGATCGCGGTGCACGACCTGCTGCCCCACGGCGCCCGGGAGATCCGCTGACGTGGTGATCCGCCGTCGCACCGATCCGGAGGAGGGCCGCGCGGCCCTGCGCGCCTGGGCCGCCGAGCCCGCGGCCGCCCGACGGGCCGTGCTCGGTCCCGCCGTGCGCCACACGCTCGAGCTGTTCGCCGAGGAGTTCCCCGGCGGGAGCGTCGAGCTGCGCGTGCCCCCGTACGGGGCCGTGCAGGCGGTCGCGGGCATGCACCACCACCGCGGCACCCCTCCCGCCGTGGTCGAGACCGACGCCGCGACCTGGCTCGAGCTCGTCACCGGGAGCCTGACCTGGTCCGCGGCCCGTGCCGCGGGCCGCATCAGCGCGAGCGGGGAGCGCAGCGACCTCACCGAGATGCTGCCCCTGCCCGGCCCGCGTCGCGACGTGCGCGACCTCGAGACGGGGGAGCGCGCATGAGCGTCGCGGTCGAGATCGCCGTCGAGGATGAGGCGGGGCTCGTCGTCGCCGCCCACGCCGGGGCCTCCCGGGTCGAGCTGTGCACCGACCTGGCCTCGGGCGGGACCACCCCGCCCCCGGAGCTCGTGCGCCTCTGCGTCGCACGCGCCGCCGCCCTCGTCGCGTCGCGCGACGCCGTCGCCTCCTTCGAGGTGCACGTGCTGATCCGGCCGCCCGGCGGCACGGCGCAGGTCCACGAGCACCCCGAGCAGTTCTCCTGCACGGCCGAGCAGGTCGAGCAGATGGCCGCCCAGGCGGCCGCGGCGGTCGAGGCCGGCGCCGCGGGCGTCGTCCTCGGCGCCCTCGCGCGCGACGAGCACGGCACCTGGGCGCTCGACCTGGCAGCCCTCGAGGCCCTCCGCGACGCCGCCCTCCACGCCGCCTCCCGCGCCGTGCGCTCGGTGCAGCTGACATGCCATCGGGCGCTCGACGCCCTGCCCGACGCGGCGGCCCGCGTCGCGGCCGTCGAGGCCCTCGTCCCGCTCGGCTTCCACCGGGCCCTCACCTCGGGCGGCGCGGTCCGCGCGATCGACGGGACCGCCGACATCGCCGCGATGGTCGAGGCCGCCGACGGCCTCGTCGACGTGTGCGCGGGCGGCGGCATCCGCCCCGCCGACATCGCCCCTCTCGTCCGCGCGACCGGCGTCGCCGACATCCACCTGTCCGGGCGCCTGCCCTCGGGCCCCGCGGACGAGAACCCCGACACCCTCACCGATCCGGCGGTCTGCACGGCCGCCGTCGACGCCGCAGGAGCACTGTGACCGACCCCCGCCCCCTCGACAGCCCCGCCGAGCCCGACGCGCCCGAGGACCGCGAGCCCGACGCGCCCGACGATCGCGAGCCCGACGCGTCCGGGGAGCCCCGCCCCGAGGATGGCCAGGTGCTCCTGGTGCGCCGCCGCCGCGTGCCCGCCCTGGGGTTCTGGGTGGCCCTCGTCCTCGTGATCCCCTTCCTCGCCGGCATGGTCGTGGCCTGGGTGGTCGACGTCCGGACCCTCACGGGCATGCTCTACTTCGGCGTGACCGCCGCGCTCCTGATCGGGTTCCCCCTCGCGCTCGTCGCGGCCGTCGTCGACGCGGTGCTCGAACGCCGACGGCGACGGACGGCACATGGGCCCGGCGAGCCCCCTGTGGGATGATGGGGTCGTGGCACGAGGCGACGGACTCCTGACTCATGACCTCCTCCCCGGTGAGAAGGGGCCGCAGGACTCCTGCGGCGTCTTCGGCGTCTTCGCCCCCGGCGAGGAGGTCGCCAAGCTCACCTATTACGGGCTGTACGCGCTGCAGCACCGTGGGCAGGAGTCGGCCGGCATCGCCGCCTCCAACGGCTCGCAGATCCTCGTCTACAAGGACATGGGACTGGTCTCCCAGGTGTTCGACGAGGCCGCCCTCAACTCCCTGACGGGGCACATCGCGATCGGGCACGCCCGCTACTCGACGACCGGCGGCTCCGTCTGGTCCAACGCCCAGCCGACCCTGGGGCCGCGTCGCGACGGCACCGTCGCCCTCGCCCACAACGGCAACCTCGTCAACACCCACGAGCTCGTCGACCTTCTCGCCGAGCGCACGGGGGGCACCGCCCGCCGCGCGGGCGAGATCGCGCGCGGCAACACGACCGACACCGCGCTCGTGACCGCGCTGCTCAACACGCCCGGCGAGCTCTCGGACTCGCTGCGCGACCTCATGCCCCACCTGCGCGGCGCCTACTGCTTCGTGCTCATGGACGAGACGTCGCTCTACGCCGCGCGGGACCCCCAGGGCATCCGGCCTCTCGTGCTCGGGCGCCTCGAGCGCGGCTGGGTCGTGGCGTCCGAGACCGCCGCCCTGGACATCTGCGGCGCGAGCTTCGTGCGCGAGATCGCGCCCGGCGAGATGATCACGATCGACGAGCAGGGCCTGCGCAGCGAGCAGGTGATCGAGCCCCAGCCCAAGGGCTGCGTGTTCGAGTACGTCTACCTCGCCCGCCCCGACACCCGCATCGCGGGGCGCAGCGTCAACGAGTCGCGCATCGAGATGGGCCGCCAGCTCGCCCGCGAGCACGCCGTCGAGGCGGACCTCGTGATCCCGACGCCGGAGTCGGGCACCCCGGCCGCGATCGGCTACGCCCAGGAGTCCGGCATCCCGTACGGCCAGGGCATGGTCAAGAACGCCTACGTCGGGCGCACCTTCATCCAGCCCAGCCAGACCATCCGCCAGCTCGGGATCCGGCTCAAGCTCAACCCTCTGCGCGAGGTCATCGCGGGCAAGCGCCTCGTCGTCATCGACGACTCGATCGTGCGCGGCAACACCCAGCGCGCCGTCGTGCGCATGCTGCGCGAGGCCGGCGCGGCCGAGGTCCACGTGCGGATCTCCTCGCCGCCCGTCCGCTGGCCCTGCTACTACGGGATCGACTTCGCGAGCCGCGCCGAGCTGATCGCCAACGGCCTCGACGCCGACGAGATCGCCCGCTCGATCGGGGCGGACTCCCTCGGCTTCATCTCCGAGGACGGCATGATCGCCGCGACCCGCCAGGAGCCGGAGCACCTGTGCACCGCCTGCTTCACCGGCACCTACCCGGTGCGGCTGCCCGATCCGTCGCTCCTGGGCAAGAGCGTGCTCGAGCTCAAGCGGGGCGGCGCCGAGGCGGCCGCGCGCGAGGCCGAGCTGCACCCGGTCGGCGCCGCCTCCGAGGCCCCGAGAACCTCGCCCCGCGCCGCCGACCGCACCGAGGAGCCCGCCCGATGACGACACCCGCCCCGACCGGCGCGATCACCTATGCCGGCGCCGGCGTCGACACCCGCGCCGGCGACCGCGCCGTCGAGCTGATGAAGGAGGCCGTCGCGGCGACGCACGGGCCCGAGGTGCTCGGCGGGGTCGGCGCCTTCGCCGGCCTGCTCGACGTCTCGGCGCTCAAGGACTACCGCCGCCCGCTGCTCGCCTCGTCGACCGACGGCGTCGGCACCAAGATCGCGGTCGCCCGGGCCCTCGACGTGCACGACACGATCGGCCAGGACCTCGTGGCGATGGTCGTCGACGACATCATCGTGGTCGGGGCGCGGCCCCTGGCCATGACCGACTACATCGCGTGCGGACGGGTCGTGCCCGAGCGGATCGCCGACATCGTGCGCGGCATCGCCGAGGGCTGCCGGATCGCCGGCTGCGCGCTCGTGGGCGGCGAGACCGCCGAGCACCCCGGGCTCATGGGGCCCGACGACTACGACGTCGCGGGCGCCGCCGTGGGCGTCGTCGAGGCCGACGCCGTGCTCGGCCCCGAGCGCGTGCGCGCGGGCGACGTCGTGATCGGCATGGACTCCTCGGGCCTGCACTCCAACGGCTACTCGCTCGTGCGGGCCGTGCTCGCCGCGCGCGGCTACGGCTGGGAGCGCCACGACGACGAGCTGGGCCGCACGCTCGGCGAGGAGGCCCTCGAGCCCACCCGCATCTACACCGCGGACCTCCTGGACCTGCTGGGCTCGCCCGCGGGAGCCGGCCTGCACGCCCTCAGCCACGTGACCGGCGGCGGACTCGCCGCGAACCTCGCCCGGGTGATCCCGGCGGGGCTCGGTGCCCGCATCGACCGCGGCACCTGGACGCCCGGCGCGATCTTCTCGCGCCTGGGCGCGTGGGGCTCGGTGCCGCTCGCGGACCTCGAGGCCACCCTGAACATGGGCATCGGCATGGTCGCCGTGGTCGCCGAGGACGAGGCCGACGCGACGATCGCGCACCTGGGCGCCCGAGGCCTCGGCGCCCGCGCGATCGGCGAGATGCTCGCGGATGACGAGCTCCCCGCCGCCGCGGGGGACGACGTGCTCACGCGCGGCGCCAAGGGCGTCGACGGGGGAGCGGTGCTCATGTCCGGGGTCCACCCCGGCCGGGGCTGAGCGGCAGAGCGCGAGGCCCTCGCCTAGCCACCACACGGGCCCGGAACAGAAGGGCCCCGGCGTCCCCAGAGGAGACAACCGTGGAACACATCTCGATCGCCGGCCGTCCGGAGCCGGTGCCCGTCTCCGCGGCGGCCGAGAGGATGCTGCGCGAGCGCCTCGAGGAGGCCCGCGGGTCGCGCGGGGACGCACCGGCCGACGGCCTGGAGGCGCTCGTCGGCCAGCGCATCGGCGTGCTGCTCGAGGGCGGCATGCCCAGCATCGACGTGGCGACCATGCGCGCGATCGTCGACCACGTGGAGCTTCCCGCCGAGGACGAGGAGGAGCCCACCGGCATCGGCCGCGCCCTGCAGGGGATCAGGGACAAGCTCGCGCAGCGGGGTGGTCCGGCCCGGTGACGGGGCGGTCGTCACGGCGACGGCCCCCGGCGGGCCCGGACGCACGCACATGACGGAGGGGCGACCTCGCGGTCGCCCCTCCGTCATGTGTGGTCTCGCCCGTGAGCGCCGGCGGCCCGAGGGCCGCGCGCCTCAGCGGCGGCGTGATGCCGGTGACGGAGCCCAGTCGTCCGTGTCGTCGTCGGATTCCTCGACCTCGTCGTCGAAGTCCTCGGCGTCGTCGTACTCGTCGTTGGCGGAGGAGGACTGCAGCTCGCGCTGGAGAGCCGAGAGATCGGTGGGCGGGCTGTAGTACTTCAGGTCCCGCGCCACCTTGGTCTGCTTGGCTTTCTGTCGGCCACGACCCATGGATCTGACCCCCTGTGCGTCGTCTGTCCGGACGCGCAAGAGCGCGTTCAATGGCGTTGTTCGAAGTCCAAGGGTACATCGTGACGCGCGTGCACCGGAAACCGTCGGTACCACGCACCCCGACCGAGTGCGAGAGTATGCAGGGGGCGGGATGGACAATCGCCTACCAGGAAGTAACATGACAGACCTGCGCCTCATGCGGACCTCCGCCGGGGCGCGGTCCTCGACGGCGCGACGCCGGACGGGGACCCTCCTCGACGGCGAACGGAGACCCGGGACGGACGGGTCGGCGCCGATGCGCGGAGGCCATGGCTCCAGCACCGGGGCCCGAACTTGTCTCCGCGAGGCCCGACGGGCCTCGCGACGATCCTCTCCACAGGAGGCAGAAGTGCCCATCGACCCGCAGCGACGCGACGCGCCCGAGGAGACCCCGGAGGCCCTGCTGACCCCGGCCGAGGTCGCGAAGCTCTTCCGGGTGGACCCGAAGACCGTCACCCGCTGGGCCCAGGCGGGGAAGCTGTCCTCGATCCGCACGCTCGGCGGCCATCGCCGCTATCGGCACGACGAGGTCATGAGCCTCCTCGAGCGGAGCCAGGCGGCCCGCACGGCCAGCTGAGCCGCCCCATGCCCGCCTGGACGCCCGACCCGGTCCTCGGAGCCGGCTACGTCCAGTGCGAGATTCCCCTCGGGGAGGACGACGAGGGTGCGATCCTCGCCACGGTCCTGCACCGCGAGCCCGACCGCCCGGTCGCGCCGGACCGCCTGCCCGTGCTCGTCCTGCACGGCTGGTCCGACTACGTGTTCCAGCGTGAGCTGCTCGAGTACCTCGCCGCCCGCGGCCTCGACGTGTGGGCCCTGGACCTGCGCAAGCACGGCCGCAGCCTGCGCCCGTGGCAGACGGCGACCGACGTCGCCTCGCTCGAGGACTACGACGCGGAGATCGGGGCGGCCCTCGACGCGATCGGCCGCGATCGTCGGCCGCTCGTGCTCGCGCACTCGAGCGGGGGCCTCGTCGCGGCGCTGTGGGCGATGCGCCATCCCGGCGAGCTCACGGGGCTCGTCCTGAACTCGCCGTGGCTCGAGTTTCACCTGCGCGCCGCGGGCCGACGCCTCACGCTGCCCGTCGTGCGCCGCCTCGCGCGCCGCCACCCCCACCGCCCGGTCCTGCCGCCCGGCCCCGACCACTACGCCCGCTCCCTCCACGAGGACTTCGGCGGCGAGTTCGCCTTCGACCTCGAGTGGAAGCCGCCCGGCGGCCACGCCTTCCCCGCCTCGACGATGGCGGCCGTGCTCGAGGGGCAGGGACGCCTGCACGAGGGCCGCGTGCTCGAGCCCGTGCTCGTGCTGCACGCGGGCAGGTCCCGCTTCCGCCGGCGCTTCGACGAGGACATGCGACGCAGCGACGTCGTGCTCGACGTGACCGGCATGGACGCGGCCGCGCGCCGGCTCGGGCCGCGCGTCGAGGTGGCCGTGATCGACGGGGCCCGCCATGACGTGTTCCTCTCCGAGCCCGACGCCCGCGAGCGCGCGCTGCACGCGCTCGACGCGTGGCTCGACCGGCTCCGGACGGCCGATCCCGCATGACGGGCGACCCCCGGGCCATGCGGGAGCTCGCGCAGACGTTCCGCCGCGCGGCCGACCGCCTCGTGCTGCTGCGCCTGCGCCTCGCCCACCGCCTCGCGGGCCCGACGGATGCGGCCGAGGCGGCGGAGCCGCTCGGGCGATGGAGCCCCGAGCACGCGCCGCGGCTCGGCGAGCTCGCGGGCCGGCTGCGTGGCGCCTCGCGCGCGCTCCTGGACGCCGCCGAGGCGATCGAGCGCACGCACGGCTCACGCCTGGGCGGCTACGGGGGAGCGGGGTACCTGGGCTCGGGCGACGAGGCGTTCCGGCGCCTCCGCGCCTCCGCTCGGCAACCCCGGGAGCGGCCCGGGACCGGCGAGGTCCTGGAGGGGCTGGCCGCCGGGCTCGGCGCCCCCGTCCTGCCCGGGCGGGTCGCCTCGCACCGGCTCGGCCTGCCCACGCCCGAGCCGCGCGACGAGGAGTAGCCGGGCTCAGCGGCCGCGCGCGAGCGGCCGCAGCGCGAGGGCGAGCAGCCCCAGCAGCACGGGGGTCAGCAGCGTCGTGACCGAGACGAGCACCGCGGCCGAGGCCGCCGCCCCGGCGTCGAAGCCGAGCGCGATGAGCGCCGCCGCCGAGCCCGTCTCCGCGATGCCCGTGCCGCCCGGGGTCAGCGGGATCAGCGCGAGCAGACGCCCGAGCGCGAACACGGCGACAGCGAGCGGCAGCGGCACCTCGAGGCCCACGGCGTCGAGGGCCACGACGAGCGCCGCGAACTGGCACGCGCGCACGACGAGCGGCGGCAGCAGGATGCCGGGCGTGTGGGCCCGCAGCCGCAGGGCCGCCTCGTCGCGCCGGGCCAGGACGGTGGCGGAGGACCACGAGGAGCCTCGCGCGCCCAGGAGCGCTCCGAGGCCGTCGAGCACGCCCGTGAGGAGCGCGGCGAGCGTGCGGCGCCGCACGAGCAGGACACCGGCGACGAGCGCCGCGGCGCTCAGGGCCGCGAGCACCCAGACGGCGGCGACCGCGCCCCCGCCGAGGGCCCCGGACCCGCTCAGCGCGTACCCGAGGGCGCCCGCGGGTGCGAGGAGCAGGCCCGCGCCGAGGTCCGCGGCCGTGATGAGCGCCACCCCGACGACGAGCGCCGCGGCGCCCACGCCCCGTCGGCGGCCCGCCGCGTACAGCAGGCCGAGGGCGAGGGTCGAGCCGCCCGGCACGGTCACCGAGACGGCCGTGCTGAGGGCCGACAGGGGGACAGCATCGCGCCGCGAAAGGCCCGCGACCGCCGCGGACAGCCCGAGCGCCCCGGCGCCGAGCGCGACGAGGGCGAGGACCGGGAGCAGGGCGAGCGCACCCGCCGGCGCGGCCGCGACCACCTCGGCGATGCGCCTCCAGGAAGTGCCCGTGACGGCGGGCAGGCCCCAGCCGAGCAGGACGAGCGCGAGGACCACCGAGGCCGCGGTGAGCACGACGGTGCGTGCGGAGATCCGCGAGGTCTCGGGATGCTCCGGGCCGCTCATGGCCGACAGTCTGGCATGGCCGCCCCGGCGCCGGCTCGGCGTCCTGACCTGCGACGGAGGGTGGCACATGCCACGCGACGGCCTCCCGGACCGGGCCGTCGCGCGATCCTAGGGTGGAGGCATGAACATCCTGCTCGGCATCGTCGTGGTCCTGCACATCGTGTGCTGGGCCGTCGCCCTCGGCATCTGGGCCGCCGCCGCCCGCACCCGCGAGCCCGCCAAGGGCATGGCGCACGCCGCGAGCGGCGCCGTCGTCTTCGGCCTCGTCGCCATGATCATCGCGATGGCACAGTACCCCGGAGGCCACCTCTTCTACACCCTCAAGCTCGTCTTCGCGATCGTCGCGATGGCCTGCTCGTGGATCGCCGCGAGCCGCGGCAAGGAGACGAGCGCCGTCGTCTGGTACGCGATCCCCGTGAGCGTGCTCGTCAACATCGTGATCGGCGTCTTCCACATCGGCGGCTGACGCGCACGCCTCCGGCCTCGTGCGCCCCGCCCCGTCCCGCCTGCGCGGGTCCCGGGTGTCGGGGCGTCCGCCTATCCTGGACGGGCCATGAGCTCACTGTTCGACGACCTCTCCCTGCCCGACGCCTTCCGCCGCCTCGACGGCGTCCAGGTCGGGCCCGCTGCGCACCCTGCGGGCGGCCCCTCGCCCTCCTCGGACGACGCCCCCTGGGACGAGGAGCCGCCGCCGGAGGAGGACGAGCTGCCACCCGACGGCCCGCCCCAGCCCGAGGAGGACCCCTTCGCCGGTCGCGAGGCCGCCCGCCCCGCCTGGGGAGGCGCCGACGCCTCGGCCCTCGCCGAGCTGACCGACGGGCTGAACCCGCCCCAGCGCGAGGCCGTCGAGCACCGCGGCAGCCCTTTGCTCATCGTCGCGGGCGCCGGCTCCGGCAAGACCCGCGTGCTCACGCGCCGCATCGCCCATCTGCTGCGCTCGGGCGAGGCCCTGCCCGGCGAGATCCTCGCGATCACCTTCACCAACAAGGCCGCCGCGGAGATGAAGGAGCGGGTCGAGGACCTCGTCGGCCCCGTCGCCCGTTCCATGTGGGTCTCGACCTTCCACTCCGCGTGCGTGCGGATCCTGCGCCGCGAGCACGCCGCCGCGGGCCTCAAGAGCTCGTTCTCGATCTACGACTCGGCGGACTCGCTGCGCCTGATCACGAACATCGCCAAGGACCTCGGGCTCGACACCAAGAAGAACCCGCCGCGCGGCATCGCCCGGCGCATCTCGACCCTCAAGAACGAGCTCATGGACCCGCTGGACGTCGCCGACCATGCCGAGGCCGCGAAGGATCCGTGGGAGCGCTCGGTCGCGCAGATCTACACGGCGTACACCGAGCGGCTGCGCCAGGCCAACGCCGTCGACTTCGACGACCTCATCGGCCTCACCGTGGTGCTGCTGCGCGAGAACCCCGCGATCCGCGAGAGCTACCGGCGGCGCTTCCGGCACGTGCTCGTCGACGAGTACCAGGACACCAACCCCGCGCAGTACGCCCTCGTGCGCGAGCTCGCGGGGGAGGACCCGCGCGCCGACCTCACCGTGGTCGGCGACTCCGACCAGTCGATCTACGCCTTCCGCGGCGCGACCATCCGCAACATCGTCGAGTTCGAGCAGGACTTCCCGTCGGCCCGCACGATCGTGCTCGAGCAGAACTACCGCTCGACCCAGAACATCCTCGCGGCCGCCAACGCCGTGATCGAGGAGAACGAGGGCCGTCGCAAGAAGAACCTGTGGACCGCCGAGGGCGACGGCGAGAAGATCACGCTCTACGTCGCCGACGACGAGCAGGCCGAGGCCCGCTACATCGGCCGGCAGATCGACGCCCTCGTCGACGACGGGCGCCGCGCGGGCGACATCGCGATCTTCTACCGCGCCAACGCCCAGTCCCGTGCGCTCGAGGACCAGCTGATCCGCGTGGGCCTCCCGTACCGCGTGGTCGGCGGCACCCGGTTCTACGAGCGCCGCGAGATCAAGGACGCGATGGCCTACCTGCGGGTGCTCGCCAACCCCGACGACGAGATCAACCTGCGCCGCATCCTCAACGTGCCCAAGCGCGGCATCGGGGACCGTGCCGAGGCCGCCGTCGCGCTCCTCGCGGAGCAGGACCGCATCGGCTTCGCCGAGGCGCTGCGGCGGGCCGACGACGCGCCCGGCATCGCCACCCGCTCGCTCGGCGCGATCCGCACCTTCGTCTCGATGCTCGACGACCTGCGGGCGATGGTCGAGGCGGGGGAGGGCCCGGCCGCGGTGCTCGAGGCGATCCTCACCCGCTCCGGCTACGACGCCGAGCTGCGCGGCAGCGACGACCCGCAGGACGAGTCGCGGCTCGAGAATCTCGCCGAGCTCATCTCGGTCGCGGCGGAGTTCGAGGCCCAGGTCGAGGCGGGCGAGGCGGCCGCGAGCGAGTTCGAGGACGAGCCCGACCCCAGCACGACCGCCGGCGGCGCCTCGGAGCAGGAGCGTGCCGCGGACGCCGAGGAGTCGGCCGTGGACCTCCGCCAGGCTCCCGGCGAGGACATCGATCCTCAGGCGGCGCTCGAGGCGGCCGACGACCCCGACGCGTCGCTCGTCGACCAGTTCCTCGAGAAGGTCGCGCTCGTGGCCGACGCCGACCAGCTGCCGGGCGGCGAGGATCAGTTCGTCACCCTCATGACGCTGCACACCGCCAAGGGCCTCGAGTTCCCGGTCGTGTTCCTGACCGGGCTCGAGGACGGCACGTTCCCCCACCAGCGCTCGATGTCCGACCCCGAGCAGCTCGAGGAGGAGCGGCGCCTGGCCTACGTCGGCATCACCCGCGCGCGCGAGAAGCTCTACCTGACGCGCTCGCAGATGCGGGCCGCGTGGGGCGCGCCCCAGTACTTCCCGGCGAGCCGGTTCCTCGACGAGGTGCCCGAGCGGGTGCTCGACGTCGCGCGCGCCGGGTCGAGCCTGAGCGGCAGCGGGTTCGGCGGCGGCTACGGGGGAGGGCGCGGCGGCTTCTCGCGCGGGCCCTCGGTGACCGGGGTGGGCGTCGGCGGCGCGAACCGCCGGGACATCTCGCGCCCGTCGTTCTCCTCGGGTCGCAAGGCTCGCAGCGGGGCCGAGTTGCCCTCCCTCGCGGTGGGCGATCGCGTCACCCACGACTCCTTCGGGATGGGCACGGTGACCGAGGTCAGCGGCACGGGCGACAAGACGCAGGTCGAGGTCCAGTTCAAGGAGCCCCACGGCCGCAAGCGCCTCCTGCTGCGCTACGCCCCCCTCACGAAGTTGTGAGGGCCGGCCCCGCCGGGGCGGGGCCGGCCGGTCGGACGGGGCCGGAACGAGGTCGCCGAGGGTGGGTCGAACGCTGCCGGAGGTGGGTCGAGCGCTGCCGCCGGAGGTGGGTCGTGCGCGACCGCCGGAGGTGGGTCGGAGCGCGTGGCAGGTGGTGCTGCGCCGGCCGGGGGCGCGGGACCGGGCGGGGCGCAGAGGCGCTGGCTGTCGCCTGTCGGCCGTCGGCTGTCGGCGCCATGACGGGCGTCGAGTGAGCAGGTCGACCGGGTCGTCGCGCCGTGGCATCGACGAGATCGCACTTTCCGGCGGAATTCTCCGAGAATTCCGCCGGAAAGTGCGATCTCGATGCGTCGTGCGGCGTCGAGAACGGGCTCTTCACAGATGAGGGTGTAGCTGTGGTGCGACCTAGGGCGGCGCGTCGGTGTCGGGGTGAGGGTCGAGGTCTTCCGATGATGGGAGTTCTCACACAACCCGTCCGGAAGACCTCGACGTGCCTGACGCTACCTTCACGCGCCCTGACCTGACTACCTTCACCCGCCTCGACGGCCTCGGTCTGGAGGTCACCGGCCAGCTGCTCGAGCCTGACCGGTCCGTGCTGGCGTGCCGGGTCGTGAAGCCGGACGACTGGTGCAGGCGGTGCGGCTGCCAGGGCGTGCCCCGTGACACGGTGAGCAGGGAGTTGGCGCACGAGCCGTTCGGGTGGCGCCCTACCACGCTGGTGCTCACCGTGCGCCGCTACCGCTGCAAGGAGTGCTCGCACGTGTGGCGTCAGGACACCACCGCTGCGGCGCCGCCGCGGGCCAAGATCTCCCGCGCCGGCCTGCGGTGGGGTCTGGTCGGGATCGTCGTCGGCCACCTGTCGATGGCCGGAGTTGCCGAAGGACTGGGCGTGGCGTGGAACACCGCCAACGACGCGGTCCTGGCTGAGGGCCGGCGTCTGCTCATCGAGGACCCGACCCGCCTGGACGGTGTCAAGGTCGTCGGGGTCGATGAGCACGTGTGGCGGCACACCCGGCGCGGTGACAAGTACGTCACCGTGATCATCGACCTCACCCCGGTCCGGGACGGCACCGGGCCCTCACGCCTGCTGGACGTGGTCGAAGGTCGGTCGAAGAAGGCGTTCAAGGACTGGCTGGCCGAGCGGGACCAGGCTTGGCGCGATGGGATCGAGGTCGTGGCCATGGATGGGTTCGCGGGCTTCAAGACCGCCACCACCGAGGAGCTGGCGGACGCCGTCACGGTTATGGATCCCTTCCACGTCATCCGGTTGGCCGGGGACGCTCTCGATGAGTGCCGCCGCCGAGTCCAGCAGGAACTGCACGGACACCGCGGACGCAAGGGCGACCCGCTCTACACCGCGCGGCGGACCCTGCACACCGGGGCTGACCTGCTCACCGACCGCCAGCACGAGCGCCTTGACAAGCTCTTCGCTGGGGACCGGCACGTGCACGTCGAGTGCACCTGGGGGATCTACCAGCGCATGATCTCCGCCTACCGTCACCCCGACCGGGCAGCCGGCCGCGTCGAGATGAACTCCGTGATCGGTGCCCTCGCCGACAGTGTGCCTGAGGCGTTGGTAGAACTGCGCAAGCTGGGCCGCACCCTGACCAGACGCGCCTGCGACGTCCTGGCCTACTTCGACCGGCCGCGCACGAGCAACGGACCTACCGAAGCCGTGAACGGTCGCCTCGAGCACCTGCGTGGCCTGGCCCTCGGCTTCCGCAACCTCACCAACTACATCGCCCGCGCACTCCTCGAAGCCGGCGGATTCAGACCACACCTACACCCCGAATTGTGAAGAGCCCGAGAACGCTCGGCACGGCGATCTCGATGAATCGCTCCTCGCCAACGTTGCGCGTGGAGTCGCCATCTGGTCCGTCGATGGCGAGTTCTCCGGCACGGGCCTGTCGCGTTGAGTGAACGGTGTTGGTGCTGGTGCTGGTGCTGGTGCTGGTGCTGGTGCCGGTGCTGTGGCCGGGCTGTGTCGCCAGGGTTCTGCTTGCGATCAGGCGGTGCTCGTCGCGCCCCCGCGCCCTCGCGCCGCGCATATACCGCCGACGTCGACCGCGGATGCCACGCTGTTTTTTCCCCCGCATTCCCTCCCCATGCAGAGTTGTCCACATTCTCGAAAAGGGCTCCGGGGTGGGGTCCGTTTGTCAGACCCCCTCGGAAGAATAGGGAGCATGACGACGATGCGGGATGATTCGAGGGCCGAGGGTCCGGAGCGCGATGAGCGCGCCCGGGCGCTGGGTGCGGATGGTTCTGCGCTGCCGGCGGGCTCTGGGCGTGGTGCGTCCCCTGGCCCCGAGCGCGACGGCGCAGTGCCCCTGCCCGATGGGTCTGCGGTGCCTGTTTCCTTCCCGTCTGCTTCTGCGGGTGCCGGCAGCGGACCGGCCGCCCTCGCTGGCGATGCGCTGACGGACGTTCTCGCTCAGGCGAAGAATCTCAGCCGCGCCGGTGCCGCGCGGGAGGTCGTGGCGTCGATCATCGCGGGTGCTCTCGCGGCGGTGGAGGCTCCCTTGGCGATGCGTGATGCCCTGACCGACACCGAACCGGGCTCTGCCGCGGAGGCTCTCGGTGTGGTCGGGGTGATCGATCAGCTCCGCTCCACCCTCGCCGCTCTCGATGCGACCTGGCAGGTCATGGCCGCGACCCGGATCACCGACGCCGACGCCGCACGGGGGGTTCCTGCGGCGGAGCAAGGGCGTGCGGCCGCGCAGGAACTCAGCCTGGCACGCCGGGTCTCACCGTCGGCGTCGTCGATGTCTCTGGCTGCGTCACAGCGCCTGGTCACCCAGCTTCCCGGCACGTTCGCCCTGCTCACCTCGGGGCGGGTCACGGAGCAGCAGGCCCGGGCCATTGCGGTTGCCCTGGATGACGTGGACCCTGACATCGCTGAGTCCATTGATGAGGTCTTGACCGCGGATCCCGCGCGCCTGGTGGGTGTGGGCACACGCCGTCTGGGGGCAGAAGTCCGTGCTCAGCGGGACGCGAAGGACCCAGATGATGCCCGGCGCCGGGCCGCACGAGCTGCGCGGGGACGGTGTGTGCGGACGCGCCTGCTGGAGGACCACATGGTCGCGGTGACCGCGACCGTGCGGGCCGTGGATGCCAGCGCGGTGATCAAAGCCCTCCGCGCCGAGGCCGAAGCCCGCCGTGCCCAGGGGTCGATCGACGGGGTCCGGGCGCTCGAGGCTGATGCTCTGGTCGACGCGATCACCGGCGGTGATCGGGCATGGGACCCGTTTGTCTCGGGCGAGTCGCTGCCTGATGCTCAGTTCGAGGGCGTACCGCTGCCCGGTGGAACGACGGTGCTCGATACGGACGGGCGCGGCGAGATGCTCGATGACACGCGCGATCATGACGTTCCAGGCCTAGACCAGGAACGCGAGTCCGACACCTCAGACCACAACCACCGTTCGACGGATCGCTACCGGCACCGGCGCATCACCATCGGCGTGGTCATCACCGACCGTGCACTCCTGGCCCCGGACGGTGGCGGGGAACTCGCCCACCTCGAGGGCTACGGCCCCATCCCGGCCCACATCATCACCGACACTCTTCGTGGGAGCCCACCGGGGTACAAGAACAAGCCGGGGTGGGATGAGCACCCCGACGCCACGATGAACGCGACCATGAGACGGCTGTACACGCACCCCAGAACGGGTGAGCTGGTGGCGATGGACTCTCGTGCCCGGGCGTTCCCTGCGCCGTTGGAGCAGCTGGTGCGGTGGAGGGAGTCGACGTGTGCGAGTCCGTGGTGCAACGCGACCGTCCGGCACATCGACCACGTCACCCCACACGCTGACGGTGGGGCCACGTCCTACAAGAACGCTCAGGGACTCTGCGTCCGCTGCAATCTGCTCAAGGACCACGCGGGCTGGATCGTCACCCCCACCCGCACCGGTGACGGCGCGCCGACGGTGACGTGGGCGAGTCCCGGCGGCGCGACTACCACCTGCCGCCTCACGCCCCTCGGACCCGTCGGACCCCGCGAGAACACCGTCGATCCCTCGAATGTCGAGGCCGGGAGCCCCGAAGCCCACAGGACCAGCACCACGGGTGGCACCGCCGACCGTCCACCGGACTCCACAGCCACCAGCTCACTGCACGCAGACGACGACCTCGGCATCGATGACCTTCCGACAGGCCCATCCACTCCGGAGAGCGACACCGATGACGCCCCCGGCGCCGAGGCCACCCCGTCGCCCGACCCGTAGAACCTCCGCGCCCCGACGTCCCGGGCTGCAGGGGAGGAGCGACCTGGCTTGAAACGCGGACCCGGAACGACGCCGGTCCCTGATCCCCGCAGCTCACTCCTCGACGACGATGAGCGCCCGGGCACCACGCTCCATGTCGACGACGGCATGGCTCACGGCCGTGTAGGTCCCGCTCGCGGAGAACGTGAGCTCGACGAAACCGCCCTGGGCAGGTCCCAGGTGCAAGGCCTGCGAACCGCCGCCGGTCGCGTCCTCGGCGCGCAGCAGATACGCGCCCTCCGCGAAGACGGTGTCGAAGACACCACCCACCACGTGGAAGCTCATCGAGCGACTGGGCCCGGCCGACATCACCCAGATCCTCGCCCGCTCACCCCGCCGCGCCCGCAGCGGATCGTGCACGTACTGGTTCGCATGCCCGTTCCACAGGATCACATCGGGGCGCTCGGCCGCGATCTTGTCGGCATCGACCTCCTCGCCGTCCGTCCCCAGGTACCCCTCCGACTGGACCAGCACCCACTCGTGATCCACCGGCGCGCGCCCGGCCGGCGGCACGATGACGGCCCCGAACATGCCCGAGGCCAGGTGCACGGACATCGGCATCGTCGAGCAGTGGTAGAGCCACATGCCCGCATGGTCGGTCGTGATCGCGTAGTCGAGGGACTCGCCAGGAGCGATCGTGCGCATCACCGCATCGGGCGACACCGTTCCCGCATGCAGGTCGAGCGAGTGCCCCATCGTGCCGGCGTTCTCGAGATGCACCGTGAGCCCCCGCCCGAGCTCGCCGCGCAGCACCGGCCCCATCACCCGGCCGTTGTAGGTCATCGCACGGATCGAGTGACCCGGCGCGACCTCCTGCACGGCCTCCCGGACCGTGAACGTGATCTCGCCCGTCGGCTCGCGCGGCACGACAGGGTCCCGCGTCACGAACGACGCCGAGGGCGGCTGCGCCAGATCGACGGAGACGACGGTCGAGCCGGTCTCCGTCGCCCCTCCTCGTCCCGCCTCGGAGGAGCCCGAGCCCGCCTCGGCCCCTTGGACGTCGAGGGAGAAGACCATGCCCATGCCGCGATGACCCACGATCGTGCACCAGCCGTCGACGCTCCCGTCGGCGACCTCGACGACGAGGTCCGCGCTCGCTCCCGGCGCGATCCGCCCCGTGGTCTCCCCGGTCGCGAGCAGGAGGTCGTGCGGCATCGTCGGATCGTCGTTGGTCACCGTCAGGACCACTCGGTCCCCGCGGCGCGCCGTCACGCGGTCAGGGGTGAACCGCATGTCGTGCGCCGAGAGCGAGGCGCGCACGGTGCGCCCCGACGGAGCGGCTGCATCGGTGCCCGGCGTCCCGGTGGCCGCCGCTCTTCCCCCGCCCGTCCCACGGTGATCGAGCGCCTGCCCGCCGGCCAGCACGCCGAGCGCGCCGGCCAGACCGAGCGCCGCCCCCGCGCCGACGCTGCGGCGGCCGACCCCGCCGGCTCCCTCACGATCGGCCGGAGCATCGCGCCGTGCGGTGCGCGCCTCTCCGCCGCGGGCCGCGTCGCCCGTCGCCGCACGTGTCGGCGCGACCGTGTCCGTCGGCGTGACCTCACGCCTCGGCGCATCCCCACGCGTCTCCTCATCCCTGCGGACCCGCAGGCTCATGACGACGGCCCGCACCATGAGCGGCACGAACGCGACGAGCACCGCCGCCGCGGCGATCGAGGCGAGCACCCGGGTCCACGAGCCGTCCGCGAGCAGGTAGACGACGAGCGCCAGGTTGTAGAGCACGACGCGCCCGGTCGCCCCGCGCGAGAGCTCGGCGAGGCCGGCTCGCACCGCGCGCGGCCCGCCACCCATCACGGTGGGCATGAGGAAGCTCATCGCCCCGAGCAGCAGCTGGAGCCCGAAGCCCCCGATGAACGGCACCGTGAGCGCCTGCAGATCGGCCTCGCCGAGCTCCCCGCCCACCCCGACCGCGCCCCACGGACCCCACGGCCCCACCCGCGCGCGCACGAGCAGGACCACGGTGACGACGAGGGTCCCCGTCAGCCACATGAGCGCCGCGCCCATGGACAACGGCGGGAACAGCGGCAGCGAGCCCCAGCGGGCCGCGCGGGCCGCACGGATCAGGCCGACGAGCACCACGACGACGAGGGCCGTGTAGGCGGCCACGCCCACCGCGGCGAGAAGGGGCCATCCCAGGAGCGCGCCCGCGATCGTCACCGCCGTCGCGCACGGCGCGCCGACGACGGTGCGGCGCACTGACCGCTCGAGCGACGGCGGCATGCGCACGCGCATCACCGTCGGCCCGAGGGTGACGAGGGTGAGCAGGGCGGTCGTGCCGATGAAGCCGAGCAGGTTCGCCGCCTGGTGCGCGAGCAGCAGCCGGCCCTGCCACCGGGGCGGCGGGCTGAACGCGAGCGCCGCCCCGAAGCCCGCGCCGATCCCGAGCATCGACGCCGCGACCGCATACCCCGTGACCACGCGCGAGAAACGGGCGGCCAGAGCGGCGCGCAGCTGCCGCGCGAGGCTCGCGGCGAACCAGATCATCGTCCCCGCGACGCCCGCCGCTCCGACGGTCGTGACCACGGGCACGGCGAGCAGCATGCCAGCGCAGGTCACGAGGATCGAGAGGGTCAGCGCGCGGATCCGCCGCACCTGCCGGCGCCGTGCGGCCTCGTCGGCACGCGTCCGCAGGAGCGCGTCGGCGAAATGCTGGGCCCAGATCATGACCGACGTCGTCAGCAGCCCCAGGGTCGCCATGTGCACGAGCAGCCAGCGCGCCTGCGGCACCCAGCGGTGCACGAGCGCGAGCACGACGAGGGCGAGCATCCACGCGAGCACCGGACGGGACGCGCGTCGGTGCCACGCGCCGCGGGACAGGGGATCCGGGGACGGCGCGGGGGACAGGGGCGGCATGCTCCCACCGTAGGAGCGGCCGGCGTGCCCGCGGCCGATGAAGGTCCCCGCCCGGTCACCCCGCGCGGTCACCCCTGGAGGGCCCGCCCGAGAACCCCTGCGGGGAGGGGCGCGATCAGCGGCGGCGCCGGCTCCTCGACCGCGGCGCCGGCTCCTCGGCCTCGACCGCCGCGGTCTCGCGTGCCCGGGCCTCACGTGCGCGGGCCTCGTGCTCCGCGGCCTCGCGCGGGTCGAACTCCCGCTCGTCGTCGTCCGCGCTGTCCCACCGCTCGCCGAAGCCGCCGGCCAGGTCGTTGTCCTCGTCGACGGTCGTGTCCGTGCGGGCGAACAGCGCATAGCCGAAGCGCACCACCATGAGCACGAGGATCACCGCGGCGACCGCGGCGAAGGGGATCTGCGCGCCCGTGCGCGTGACGATGAACCAGATCGCGCCGAGCGAGGCGCCGACCAGCACGGCATCGCGGAACGCGTTCTTGAGCCGCTGCCCGAGCCGGGCCCGGCGCGCACGCCGCCCGGCGACGACGGTGTAGGCGGCCGCGGTGCGCCGCGCCCCGTCGCGCGAGCGCCGGATCGCGCGCTGCGCCTCGGGCGCCTGGCGCTGGGCGGTGCTGCGCGCAGCGCGCGTGTAGACCGAGGCGCTCGATCGCGCCGCCGCGCCCTGCTTGCGGGCGGTGTTGCCCGCCGCCTTCGCGTACGTCTTCCAGTCGGCCATCTCAGCTCCTCACGCTCTCCGGCGCCCTCAGCGGTCCTCGTCGCGCCAGCGGATGTCCCCGCCGCCGGTATGGCGGGTCGTGCCGCGGGCCGGCCGGGTCGCGGATCGGCGCCGCGCGCTGCGGGCCCGCGCCTCACCCCAGTACGAGAGTCCGACGTTCAGCGCGAGCGTCAGCAGCACCGACAGGAAGAGGCTCGGGACGGTGGACCGCACGCCCAGCAGGCGCAGCGCGATGAAGAGGACGACGACCGCGACCACGCTGAAGAGGAGCTGATCGCGGATCCGTCCGGTGAAGGACCGGGATCGGGGAGCCACCGCCCCATCGTAGCCGCGCGGCCACCCCGCTCCCTGGGCGAGCCCTCCGGGCACGCCGTGACGTTAGGCTTGCCCTGCTTGCTCTACCAGGGACGGTCCCCCGGTCGCACGGCGATCGGCCGCCCCCTGTCGACATCGAGAGGAACAATCACCCGTGGACCTGTTCGAATACCAGGCCCGCGACCTCTTCGAGAAGCACGGCGTGCCCGTGCTCGGAGGAGTCGTCGCGGAGGATCCCGCGGCCGCCAAGGCGGCCGCCCAGCAGCTCGGCACCCCGGTGGTCGTCGTCAAGGCCCAGGTCAAGACCGGCGGCCGCGGCAAGGCCGGCGGCGTCAAGGTCGCGAAGTCGCCCGAGGAGGCCGAGCAGAAGGCCGCCGAGATCCTCGGCATGGACATCAAGGGCCACACGGTCCACCGCGTCATGATCGCCGCGGGCGCCGACATCGCCGAGGAGTACTACTTCTCCCTCCTGCTCGACCGCGCCAACCGCAACTACCTCGCCATGTGCTCCAAGGAGGGGGGCATGGAGATCGAGCAGCTCGCCGTCGAGCGCCCCGAGGCCCTCGCGCGCGTCGCCGTCGACCCCAACGTCGGGATCGACGAGGCCACCGCCGCCCGGATCGTCGAGGCCGCGGGCTTCGACGCCGAGACCGGCGGCAAGATCGCGCCCGTGCTCGAGAGGCTGTGGGACGTGTATCAGGGCGAGGACGCGACCCTCGTCGAGGTCAACCCCCTCGTCAAGACCGGCGCGGGCGACATCGTCGCCCTCGACGGCAAGGTCACCCTCGACGACAACGCCTCCTTCCGCCACGAGGACCACGCCGCGCTCGTCGACGCCCGGGCCGAGGACCCGCTCGAGGCCAAGGCCAAGGCGCTCGACCTCAACTACGTCAAGCTCGACGGCGAGGTCGGCATCATCGGCAACGGCGCGGGCCTGGTCATGTCCACCCTCGACGTGGTCGCCTACGCCGGTGAGGCGCACGGCGTGAAGCCCGCGAACTTCCTCGACATCGGCGGCGGCGCCTCCGCGGAGGTCATGGCCAACGGTCTCGACGTGATCCTGGGCGACGACCAGGTGCGCGCCGTGTTCGTCAACGTCTTCGGCGGCATCACCGCGTGCGACGCGGTCGCCAACGGCATCGTGGGAGCGCTCGACAAGCTCGGCGACACCGCCACCAAGCCGCTCGTCGTGCGCCTGGACGGCAACAAGGTCGAGGAGGGTCGCCAGATCCTCGCCGACGCCAACCATCCCCTCGTCACGCTCGCGGACACCATGGACGGCGGCGCCGCCAAGGTCGCCGAGCTGGCCGCGAACGGAAAGTGAGCCCCACCCACCATGTCGATCTTCCTTGACAGCACCAGCAAGGTCATCGTCCAGGGCATGACCGGCTCGGAGGGCATGAAGCACTCCCAGCGCATGCTCGACTCGGGCACCGCCGTCGTCGGCGGCGTGAACCCCCGCAAGGCCGGCACGAGCGTCGACTTCGAGGGCGGCCACTCCGTCCCCGTGTTCGGCTCCGTCGCCGAGGCGATGGAGAAGACGGGCGCCGACGTCTCCGTCGTCTTCGTCCCGCCGAAGTTCGCCAAGGGCGCCGCGATGGAGGCCATCGAGGCCGGCATCGGGCTGCTCATCGTCATCACCGAGGGCATCCCGGTCAAGGACTCCGCGGAGTTCGTCAACGCCGCCCTGGCCTCCGGCACCACCCGGATCATCGGCCCCAACTGCCCGGGCATCATCAGCCCCGGGCAGTCCAACGCCGGCATCATCCCCGCCAACATCACGGGCGCCGGAAAGCTGGGCCTCGTCTCGAAGTCGGGCACCCTGACCTACCAGATGATGTACGAGCTGTCCGACATCGGCTTCACGACGTGCATCGGCATCGGCGGCGACCCCGTCATCGGCACCACCCACATCGACGCCCTCGAGGCCTTCGAGGCGGACCCGGAGACCGAGGCCGTCGTCATGATCGGCGAGATCGGCGGCGACGCCGAGGAGCGCGCGGCCGCGTACATCTCCGAGCACATGACCAAGCCGGTCGTCGGCTACGTCGCGGGCTTCACCGCCCCCGAGGGCAAGACGATGGGCCACGCGGGCGCGATCGTCTCGGGCTCCGCGGGCACCGCCCAGGCCAAGAAGGAGGCCCTCGAGGCCGCCGGCGTCAAGGTGGGCAAGACCCCCACCGAGGCCGCCGACCTGATGCGCGAGATCATCAAGAACAAGGGCTGAGCACCCGCTCGAGCACCCGCCACGGGCCCCGGCACGCACGACGTGCCGGGGCCCGTCGTGTCGGATCTCGTCCCTCCGGAGGAGGCGCCGCCCCGCGCCGCCCCGCACGATGGACGGATGATCCCCGAACCTGACGCCGCGGCGGGGCGACGACCGCGGACCCGCCTGCTCGTCGCCGTGCCCGCGGCGCTGTTCGCCGTCGCGATCGTGACGACGCTCGTCCGCCACCCCGACGGCGTCGTCGTCTCCTCCGATCCCGGCTACGCGCCCCGACCGGTCCTGCTGCTCCTGATCCCGAGCGTCCTGGCCGTCGGGCTGACGCTCGCGCTGCCGCGAGGAGCCGGCGCCTCCCGGGTCGTGCCCCGGCGCCCGCGGCGGCTGCGGGCGGAGACGGCGGGCCTGCTGCTCGTCGCCCTCGGCTTCCCGGCGCTCGTGCCGTTCCTGCCGCTCCCCGAGGACTACGTGCTCGTCAAGGCGGTGCTGTTCATCCTCGTCCCGCTGACCGCCCTCGGCCTGCTCGCGCGGCGGGGAGGGCCGAGCCTCACGATCGAACAGCCGTCGCCGCGGTGGTGGGTGCCGCTGCTGCCCGCCGTGCTGCTGGGCGTCACCTCGACCGTCGGCCCCCTCTCGCAGGGCGCCCCGCCCGCGTGGCCCCCGCTCGCCCCGCTCCTGGTCGCGGCGGTCGCGACCGCCCTCACGGCGGGCTTCGGGGAGGAGCTGCTCTACCGCCGGCTCCTGCAGACCCGGCTCGAGGCGTGGTGCGGGCCGACGGCGGGACTGCTGTGGGCCTCCCTCCTGTTCGGGCTCATGCATGCGACCTCGCACGGCGACGGCCCCCTGTGGGCCGACGCGCTCCAGGCGATCACGCTCCAGGGCACGACGGGGCTCGCCCTCGGGCTCATCTGGAGGCGATGGCGTCGCCTCGAGGCGTGCGTGCTGGGGCACGTGCTGCTCAACGGCTTCGCCGTCCTCGTCCACCTCGTCGGCCTCGTCGTCTGAGCCCTCCTGGACACGGGCGGGGAGAGCCCTGACATGGATAGACTGGGGCGGGATCCGACGCCGTGTCGTGATCGTGGGGCGGCGTGCCCGGCCCTGGACCTTCCACCACAGGAGCACCCGTGAGCGGCGACCTCATCGACACCACCGAGATGTACCTCAAGACGGTGTTCGAGCTCGAGGAGGCGGGCATCGTCCCGATGCGCGCACGCATCGCCGAGCGGCTGGGCCACTCGGGTCCCACGGTCTCCCAGACGGTCGCCCGCATGGAGCGCGACGACCTCCTGCACCTCGACGAGGACCGCCACATCCACCTGACCCCCAAGGGCTCGGCGATCGCCAAGGACGTGATGCGCAAGCACCGCCTGGCCGAGCGCCACCTCCTCGACACCATCGGGCTGGACTACGCCCTCGTGCACGAGGAGGCGTGCCGCTGGGAGCACGTCATGAGCCAGGACGTCGAGAAGCGGATCGCCGAGCTCGTGGCGCCGCCGTACCTCGATCCCTACGGCAACCCGATCCCGGGCCTCGACGAGCTGGGCGTCCGGCTCCAGGAGACCCCGGCCACACCCGAGGGTAAAGGCGGGGTCAAGGATCTCGTCACCTTGACGGAGCTGGAGACCGGCGACGGCTCGATCACCATCCGCCTGGACCGGATCGGGGAGCGCGCCCAGAGCGACGTCGACCTCCTGCGCGATCTCGCACGTCACGGCATCGTCGCCGGAGCCCGGATGACGGCCGAGCGCATCGGCGGTGAGCTGGGTCTCGCCGCGGACGGCCACGAGGCGCTCATCGTGCCGCGCGACGTCGCAGGTCAGCTCACCGTCGCCCCCGCGACCCCGGAGTAAAGGGACCGTCAAAGTCTTTCCCAGAGCCGTTCTGCGCCCTCGGAACCGCCGGCGCCCGCTCTTAGAGTTCTAGCCGTGCCGCATGAGATGCGGTCGTCCTCCCCGGGATCCCATCCCGCACCCGGGTCGAGGGCGAGGGAACGCCAGCGAGCTTGGGGCGGGAGGGGGCTTCGCCCCGGGTCAGGAGATTCAGACGTGTCGAACCGCAGCATCAACACCCACCGTCGCGCCATGCGCCCCGTGACCCCGGCCGTGCGCATCGGACGCAACGCCGCGGGCGCCGCGATCACCGCCGGCCTCCTGGTCGGCGGCAGCAGCGTGGCCCTCGCCGACGGCCAGGCCCCGGCGGGCGCCGAGTCGACCGGTGTGACCGCCGCCCCGCAGACGGCTCCCGCCGTCGCGATCCCCTCCGCGAGCGCCACCGCCTCGCCCACCGCGTACGGCGCGGGCATCGAGTCCGCCGCCGCGAGCCTGTCCATCAAGGCCAAGCCGGTCGAGAAGCCCAAGCCGGTCGAGAAGACCGAGAAGGCCGCCGACACCCAGGACGACGACACCGCCTCGGCGAGCCGCGGCACCTCGCGCTCCGCCGCGCAAGACGATGACGACGCGTCGCCGAGCTCGACGTCGTCCAGCTCGAAGAAGTCCTCCACCACGTCGTCGTCGGACTCCGAGAAGTCCAGCTCCAACTCGTCCTCCTCGGACGACTCCGAGTCGACCTCGAGCTCGAGCTCGAAGAAGTCCAGCACGAAGGCCGCCGCCCAGGAGTCCTCGGACGAGGCCCCGGCCTCCGCCGCCTCCGGCAGCTCGATCGTCGACACCGCCCGCAGCGGCATCGGCACCCCCTACGTCTACGGCGGCTCGACCCGCTCCGGCTGGGACTGCTCGGGCTTCACCTCGTGGGTCTACGCCCAGCACGGCATCTCGCTGCCCCACTCGGCGTCGGCGCAGAAGGCCAAGGGCACCGTGATCTCGAAGTCCGAGGCACGCCCCGGCGACCTCGTCTACACCCCCGGCCACGTCGGCATCTACGCCGGCAACGGCACGATCATCGACGCCGGCAACTCCAAGAAGGACACGTCCGAGCGCAAGATGTGGTCCGCGAGCTGGACCTACGTCCGCATCGGCTGAGCCTCGCCTCACGCCTGATCGAGAGGCCCGCCCTTCGGGGCGGGCCTTTCGGCGTCCTCTGGCTAGGGTGATCCCCATGAGTCTCGCCCGTGATCTGCTCGCCGCCGTCCTCGTCGTGCTCGGCGCCGTCGGCCTCGCCCTGTGGGCGCCGTCCGCCTGGACCCAGTCGACGATCGTGGACCGCGACGGGTTCCTCGCGGTCGCCGAGCCGCTCGGCGGCAACGAGCAGTTCCAGCAGGACGTCGCCGACGCCGCGGTCGAGGGCGTGCTCGACCAGGTGGACGTGCCCCGCTTCCTCCGCTCCCCGCTCGAGACCGCGATCGAGGGCCAGGCGCAGAAGCTCACCCAGTCCACGGCGTTCGCGACCATCTGGGCCGACTCGATGGACGACCTGCACGCGACGCTCATGGACCCCGACGGCGGCACCGTGGTCGCCGATCTGAACCCCTACGTCGACGAGCTCGCGGCACCGATCGGGGAGACCATCGGCGTGGACATCGACATCCCCGACGCCGACGTGCTGCACCTGACGATCATCACCATCCCCGCCTCCGCGTGGCCCGGCCGGATCACGGCCTTCGGGGGACTGTCGTCCTGGATCGGCTGGGCCTCGCTCGGCGCCGCGGCGCTCGGTCTCGTGCTCGCCTCGCGTCGCGGGACGATCGGCATCGTGCTGGGCGTCGCGACCCTGCTCGCGGGCGCCGTGCTGATGCTCGCGACGCAGGGCGTCTCGGCGCTCGTGCCCGACTCGATCGAGAACGCCCGGATCCTCGGCACGCTCGTCGGCGCCTTCGAGAAGCGTCTCGCCGTGGACATGTTCGTGCCGGCCATCGCGCAGATCGGCGCCGGGGCGCTCGTGATCGTGGTCTCCGCGGTCGCGGTCGGCGTCGCGAGCAGCCGCCGACGCGACACCACGACCCGCTGACGCAGACCGCGAGGTGACCCCGGTCTCTCCTGGGGGCCTCTCTGCGCTCCCTATTTGGTACTGATTCTCATGTCGGTTAGCTTCGATCACGGCACCGCCCCGCCCCACGTCCGGTACCCCAGGAAGCGCAGGACAGCCCATGACCGTCACCCCCCTCGTCCACGTGGAGGGCCTCCGGCTGACCTCCCGTGATGCCGGCGACCTCCTGGCCGGCGTCGATCTCGACATCGCCCCGGGCGAACGGGTCGCCCTGATCGGCCGCTCCGGCTCCGGCAAGTCCCTCCTGACCTCCGTCATCGCGGGCACCGTCTCACCGGCGCTCACGATGCACGGCACCGTCGAGGTCCACGGCCGCTCCGTGCGCGGATGCCGCCCCGGCACCACCGGCGTCGCCCTCGTCCAGCAGGACAGCGCCGACGCCCTCAACCCCCTCCATCGCGTCGGAGCCCAGCTCCAGATGCCGCTGCGCCGCACGCTCACCGCCGAGCGCGCCCGCACCGAGGCGCACCGCCTGCTCGCCGAGGCCGGGCTCGAGGACCCCGCGCGCATCCTCGCCTCCTTCCCCGCCGAGCTGTCCGGCGGCCAGCGTCAGCGCGTGTGCATCGCCCTCGCACTCGCGTGCCGCTCCCGTCTCGTGATCGCCGACGAGCCCACCACGGCGCTCGACGTCGTGAGCCAGGCCGCCGTGCTGCGCGCCCTGCGCTCCCCTGCCCTGCGCGAGGCCGCGATCCTGTTCATCACCCACGACCTCGCGGTCGCCGCCGCGCTGCGCGACCGCGTGGTCGTCATCGACCGCGGCCGCATCGTCGAGGACCGCCCGTGCGCCGACCTGCTCGCCGCCCCGCACCACGCCGTCACGCGCGCGCTCGTGGTCGAGGCCGGGGCGCGGGCGGAGGTGCTCGCCGGATGAGCACCCCCCTGCTCGAGGGCACCGCCCTCGCCCGGACCTTCCCCTCCCGAGGTGGCCGGGACGTGGTCGCGGCCCTACGCGGCGTGGACGTGCGCCTCGCCCCCGGGGAGCGCCTCGCGCTCATCGGCTGCTCGGGATCGGGCAAGACCACCCTGCTGCGCATCCTGCTCGCCCTCGAGCGCCCCACCGCCGGGACGGTGCGCTGCGACAGCCGCCCGGTGCAGCCCGGCCGGGTCTCCCGCCTGCGCTGGTACCGGCGACTCGTGCAGTACGTCCCGCAGGACCCCGCGGGCAGCCTCGATCCGCGCATGACGATCGAGCAGCTCGTGACGGATCCGCTGCGCCGTCTCCAGCTGCCCGGAGACCACCGTCGCCTGGCTCTCGAGGCGCTCGAGCGCGTGCACCTTACCTCGGAGTTCCTCCACCGGCGGCGCGCCGAGATCTCGGGCGGCCAGGCCCAGCGGGTCGCGTCGAAATTGCGTACGAAGCGATTTCCGGCAAATCGATTCGACGTCCTCACTACTGCGAATCAGGCCGGCGTCGACGGAGTTGAATACTGGCTTACCGGGGTGGCGGGATTGGCGGAACGACCTTATCTGCAGAAAGCGAAGCCTGATGAAGGAGGAGACCTGATCCCTGCAGGAGGGTCGTGGTGATGCGATGCGCCCAGTGAGTCGCGATGAAATGGTATATATGGGCACGGCCGTCTAGCGCGCTTTTCGCGCGAAATGGATGAAGGATCGGATCGTCCACGAATGGGCGCCCGACGGCACGCAAAGATGCACGTCAAATGCGTGCCCCCGGCGCGATTCGAACGCGCGACACCTTCTTTAGGAGAGAAGTGCTCTATCCCCTGAGCTACGGGGGCCCATGGGCCGCGATCACGGCCCGGACCATCGTACGGCACGCCATCGGGACCCCCGCGAGCCGCGCCTCGGTGCCGGGGCGAGGGTCCGTGGCACGATGACGGCATGCACCCCGATGCGCCCGGCCCCCTCGTGGCCGTGATCCTCGCGGGCGGCCGTGCGCGCCGCCTGGGCGGCATCGCCAAGACCCGCGTGCCGCTCGCGGGCCCCTCCGCGCTCGACCGGGTGCTCGCCGCGTGCGAGGGCGCCGTGCGCATCGTGGTGGGTCCCGACGACGACGTGCAGACCGGCTCCCGCACGCTCGTGGTGCGCGAGGACCCGCCCTTCGGCGGCCCCGTCGCGGCTCTGGCCCGGGCCGTCCAGGAGATCGACACGCAGCGGCTGCTCCCCGCCGACGGGGGAGAGGTGGCGGTGCTCGGCGGCGACATGCCCCACCTGCGCCCGCGCACGCTCGCCGCCCTGCGCGCGGGAGACCCCACGCGCGTGCGCACCACCGTCGACGCGACCGGTCACCTGCAGTTCCTGTGCGCCGTGTGGCCCTACCCGCGCCTGGTGTCGGGCCTGAATGTCGCCACAGTCGACGGCGCCGACGCGGTGAGCATGCGCGTCCTGTATACGACCCTCGGTCCCGACGAGATCGAGAGTCTCGACCTCGACCCCGGCGACGTCGAGGACATCGACACCCCCGAGGACCTCGCGCGGGCCCGCTCCCGTCTGGCCCCGCCCGACGCCCCGCCGCCCGTTCCCGCACGGAGGACACGATGAGGATCGCCCTGGTCCAGCTCACGGTCTCCGAGGACGCCGCCGAGAACCCCGCCCGCGCCCAGGACGCCATCGCCCGCGCCGCCGCTCGGGGCGCGCGGGTCGTCGTGCTGCCCGAGGCGACCCTCGCGCCGTTCGGCACCGACCTGCGGGCCGCGGCACGCGAGCACGCGCGCGCCCTCGACGCCGCCGTCACCGGCGCCGCCGAGCAGGCCGACGTGGTCGCGATCGCCGGCAGCTTCACCGAGGCCGGCGACGGACGCGTGCACAACACCGTCATCGTGCGCGGACGGGACCTGCACGCCGACTACGACAAGATCCACCTGTACGACGCGTTCGGCACGCGCGAGTCCGACACCATCGCACCGGGGGAGGCCCTGCGCACGGTCGACGTCGACGGATGGCGCCTGGGCCTCGCGACCTGCTACGACGTGCGCTTCCCCGAGCAGTTCCAGGCCCTCGCCGACCGCGGCGCGCACGCCGTGGTCCTCCCCGCGGCCTGGGCCGACGGGGCCGGCAAGCTCGAGCAGTGGCACCTCCTGCTCCGGGCGCGCGCCCTCGACGCCACCGTCTTCGTGCTCGCAGCCGACCAGGCCCCGCCGCCGGACCCGGCGCCCGCCACGCGCGGCGTCGGCCACAGCGCCGTCGTCTCCCCGCTCGGCGTCGTGCTCGACGAGCTCGACCGCGGCGAGGGCATGCTCGTCGTCGACCTCGAGCGCGACGACGTGGACCGGGCGCGCGCGTCCCTGCCCGTCCTGCGCCACCGGGTGCCGCTGGCTCCCTGACGTGGGACGGACGGCGCTGCGCTACTAGGCTGTGCGCCGTGTCCGCACCGATCACCGCTCCTGCCGCCCCGGGCCGCTCCCGCCTGCTGCCCACCCTCCTCGCGCTCCTCGTGGGTCTGCTCGTGCTCGGCGCCCCGAGCGCCGCGCTCGCCCACGACCGCCTGCTCTCCTCGGACCCGGCCGACGGCGCCCAGCTCGAGACCTCGCCCCAGACCATCACCCTCACGTTCTCGGCGACGCCGCTCGACGTCGAGCCGATGGCCCGTGTCACCGCCGAAGACGGCACGGTGGTCTTCGAGGGCGCGCCCACGATCGGCGACCACACCGCGACCGTGACGTTGCCCTCGGCCCTGCCGGCGGGCACGACCACCGTCGACTGGCGCGTGGTCTCCGAGGACGGGCACCCCATCGAGGGCACGTTCAGCTTCCAGGTCGCGCAGGCGCCGGCCCCCACGGACAGCGCGTCCGCGAGCGCCGAGCCCACGACCGCCGCCCCCAGCTCCGCGACCGCCGCGCCGTCCCCGTCCGCCGAGACGTCGAGCACCTCCTCGCAGGAGACGACGAGCGGCATGAGCGCCGGCGTCCTCGTCGCGATCCTCGCCGTGATCGTCGTCATCGTCGTGATCGGGATCGTGGTCGTCGTCCGCGGCCGCCGTCGCCGCGACTGAGCCTCGCCCGGGGCCGATGCGCATAATGAGCGCGTGAGCATGCCGACGCCGCCGCACGACAAGTCCAGCCGCTGGGACCACATCCTGTCCCTCCTGGCGCGCGACCGCCGCCTCCTGGTCGCCGACGTCGCCCGCCAGCTCGACATCAGCGAGTCCACGGTCCGCCGCGACTTCGTGGAGATGGAGAAGGCCCAGCTCGCACGCCGCACCCACGGCGGCATCGTCGCGATCGACGTCGCCTACTCCCTTGCCGCCGGGCCGCGCGCCGCCGACCTCGAGGGCTCGGCCCGCGAGACCGTCGCCGCCGCCGCGTCCACGCTCGTCACCGAGGGGCAGATCGTCGGCTTCAACGGTGGGCGCACCACCTCCACCACGGCGCGCCGGATCCTCGCCCGCCCCGACATCGCCGGTCACGAGGGCGCCCCCGGCCTGACCGTCGTGTGCGCCGCCCTCAACATCGCGATCGAGGCCGTGCTGCGCCCGAGCGTGCGCACCGTCGTGCTCGGCGGCGTCGCCGAGCCCCACTCCTTCGAGCTGACCGGCCCGCTCGCGACCGCGACGATGCGCGACCTGTGGCTCGACGTCATGTTCGTCGGCATGATCGGTCTCGACGTCGAGGCCGGCCTCACCTGCCACTCCGACGCCGAGGCCTCGGTCACGCGCACCATGATCGGCCACTCCCGACGCGTGGTCGGGCTCGCCACGGCCGACAAGTTCGGGCAGCGGGCGATGGCCGGGATCTGCCCGCTCGGTGCCCTCACCGACCTCGTCGTCGCCGGGGAGGTCCCGCCGGCGATCCGCGAGCATCTGCGCGACCGCGAAGTGCGCCTGCACGAGGCCTGACCGCGATCGGCCGCGCGGGCTGTGACCACGGCCCCGTCCGGACCGCGGCACGCCTGCGGCCCGCGGGTGCGGGCGCCCGGTAACGTAGGCGCGTGATGTGGAAGTTCTCCCGGTCCAAGCGCCGTCCCCCCGCCGACGCCGTGCCGAGTGCCGATCGCGTGCGTCCCCCCGCGCCCGCCGGCTCCTCCGACGGCGCCTCCCTCGGCGACGCCGCCGACCGCCCGAGGGCGTCGCGCACCGCTGCCGCCCCGGACGCGCACCCGACCGGGGGGATCGACATCGCCGTGCGCAGCACGAACGGGTCCACCCGGGCGGACATCGCGCCGGAGCAGACCGAGGACGGCCTGCCCCGCCCGGTGCTCGACGACCGTCCGCTCAGCCGGGCCGACCGGGTGGGGGAGGCCCTCGACCGCTGGACGAGCACCGTCACCTCGAGCGTCGACGGCCCGTCCTTCCTCACCCAGATGCGCGCGGGCGACCATGTCCTCGACCTCACCCACTCCCATCCGTCGGGCCTCGCCCAGCTCCTCGCCGGCCGGGGCGCGACGCGCCTGTCCTCGCTCGTGCGCGAGGTCGGGGCGCTCGCCGACGCCCGCACCCACGCCCGAGCCATCCGCGAGACCGCCGAGCGTCAGGCCGAGGAGGTCGGCCTGACCACGTGCCACCTCGGCATCGGCGAGGCCACCTGGATGCCCGCCGACGGGAGCGAGCCGCCGCACGCCCCCGTGCTCGTGCGGCCCCTCACGTTGCGCCTGCGCGGCAACGCCCGCGAGGACGTGGACCTCGAGATCGACGCCACGGTCGACGTGAACCCGGTGCTGCTGCGGGCCCTGCGCGAGGCCGGCGTCGCGGTCGACGCCCGCGCCCTGCTCGCGACGACCGACGGGCCCTACGGCTTCGACCCCAACCCCGTGCTCGACGCCTTCCGTGCGCTCGGCGAGCCGCTGCCCGGCTTCCGCGTCAGCCACGCCCTCGTCGTCGGCAACCTCATGGACACCGCCGGACCGCTCGCCGACGACCTCGCGACCGACCGGCCCGACTGGGTCGCGAGCGACCTCGTCGCCGCGCTCGCGGGCGACGAGGAGGCCCGGGAGGAGCTCGCCGTCGCCGGCCGCGGCACCTCCACCGCGATCGACGAGCAGGAGCTCGTGGCCGCGATCGACCCCGAGCACGAGGAGGCGCTCGCCCGCGTCCTCGACGGCGGCCACCTCGCCCTGACCACGCCCCCGGGCACCGACTCGATCGACCTCGTGGTGGACCTCCTGGCCGAGCTCAACGCGCGCGGCAAGAGCGTGCTCGTCGTCTCCCAGCGGCGCCGCAGCCTCGCCCGCATCGCCCAGTCCGTCCAGGATCGCGAGCTCGGCGACCTCCTGTTCGACCTCTCTCCCGATCCGGCGCTCCAGCGCAACGCCTCCGAGTCGCTGCTCATGTCGCTGCGACGGGCCGGCTCGTTCCGCCCCTCCTCGCCGCTCGAGGAGTCCGACGCCCTGCGCGAGGCCCGTTCGATCCTCTCGGGCCACGTCGAGGCGATGCACCGCGTCCAGCGCCCGTGGGATGTCTCCGCGCACGCCGCGATCTCCGCGCTCGCGGGCCTGACCCGCTTGCGCCCCTCGCCGCGCACCACCGTGCGGCTGCCCGCCGACGTCGCCGCCCGCATGATCGGGGAGGACCGCGAGCGCTTCGCCGACGGCCTGCGCGAGGCCGCCGCCTCCGGCGCCCTGTCCACGACCGCCGAGGACACCGCGTGGTTCGGCGCGACGATCACGACCGACACCCAGGCCACGCGCGCCCTCGAGCTCGTCGACGAGCTGCGCGAGGGCATCCTGCCGCGCCTCGTCGAGCGCTCCCGCGCCCTCGGCGAGGACCTGGGCCTCACGCCCGTCACCTGCCTCACCGCCTTCCACGAGCGCCTGACCCTGCTCGAGCGGGTCTGCGGCGTGCTCTCGGTGTTCCACGCGTCGGTCTTCACCGCCCCGCTCCCGGACCTCATCGCGGCCACCGCCACCAAGCAGTGGCGCGTCGACCACCACGTCGACATGGGCTGGGGCACCCGCCGGCGCCTCGTGCGCCAGGCCGAGGAGATGCTGCGATCGCCCGACAGCGGCGTCGACGTGCACGCCGAGCTGCTCGACGCGCGCCGCGTGCGCTCGGCCTGGGCTGCGGTCGCCGATCCCGGCGCGACCACGGCTCGCGCCCACCGGGTGCCCGCCGACCTCGACCAGGCGACCACCGTGGCCCGCCGCGCCCAGGGCGTGTGCGACGAGCTCGCCGTGCTCCTCGCCGGCACCCCGGAGGGCGGCGAGCTGTCCTCCGTCGCCTTCGACGAGCTCGCCCCGCGGCTCGACCGGCTGCACGAGGACGCCGACTCGCTCGAGACCATCCCCCGGCACACCACCATCCTGCGGCGCCTCACGTTCGACGGCCTCGGCGAGCTCGTCGAGGACCTGCGCGCCCGCCGGGTCGGCGAGGACCAGGTGGCCGCCGAGCTCGAGCTCGCGTGGTGGCGCAGCGTGCTGGAGCTCATCGCGGGCGCCGAGCCCACCATCTCTCGCTACGACGGCACCTCCCTGTCGATGGTCGCCGAGCGCTTCCGCCGCCTCGACGCCGAGCGCATCTCGCGCTCGTCCGACCGGGTCCGCGCCGCGAGCGACGACGTGCTCGTCGCGACGATGAAGCGCTTCCCCGACACCTCCCGCGCGGCCATCGCGGAGCTGTCCCGCTCCTCGACCACCTCGGTGCGGGACCTCGCCGCCAAGTACGAGGACATCCTGTACCGGGCCCGCCCGACCTGGCTCGCCTCGCCGTTCCTCGTGCCCCAGATCGTGCCGCGCGGGCGCCACTTCGACGTCGTGATCGTGGCCGACGGCGGCCGCCTGCCCACGTGGGCCGCCCTGCCCGCGATCGCCCGCGGAGCCCAGACCGTCGTCGTCGGCGACGCCCTCGAGTACGCGGGCGAGGACGATCCGACCCTGCTCGACGAGGTGCTCGACGTCGCCCCCTCGTTCGCCCTGCGCCGCGACCCGCACCCCGCGACCGGCGGCCTGCGGGCCTTCGCGCAGCGGCGCTCGCTCACGGGTGACGTGGTCGCCGTGCCCGCGCCCCAGGCCGGCGAGCCCGACCGACTCGTGCTCGTCGACGGCGCCCGCGGCCCCGTCATGCCCGGCGCCGAGTACGTCGAGAGCACCGAGGCCGAGCTGCGCCGCGTGACCGACCTCGTCATCGAGCACGCCCGCACCCGCCCCGAGCGGTCGCTCGCCGTCATCACGCTCACGCCCACCCACGCGCACGCGGTCCTCGACCGCGTGATGCAGACCGTCGGGGTCGTGCCGATGTTGCGCGACTTCTTCGACCCCGACTCCCCGGAGTACTTCACGGTCGTGCCCGCCGAGCATGCCGCGAGCGTGATCCGGGACGACGTGATCCTCTCCCTCGGCTTCGGCAAGACCCCGCACGGGCGGCTCATCCACCGCTTCGGCCCGCTGTCGGGCGCGGGCGGCCGCAAGGCGATCGTCTCGGCCCTGACCCGTTCGCGCGGCCGCACCACCGTGGTCTCGGGACTGCGCACCGAGGACCTCGACACGAGCCGGCTGCGTGCCCAGGGGGCCCGCGACCTGCACGACCTGCTCACCTACCTCTACACCGGCGAGGATCCGCTCGAGCAGGCGGCCGAGGCCGCTGCCGCCGCCGAGCCGGAGCCCGGCGAGGCCGTCCCCGCCGCCTCGGCAGCCCCGACGCCACCGACGGCCGAGGTTCCCACGGTCGCCACCGAGGGCGGCGAGGCGGGGCAGAGTGCCGTGGTCGAGCTCGACGAGGCCGCCGATGCGCTCGAGCAGGAGGCGGACGGGACCGCCAATGATCCTGCCGTCGCAGCAGCCGCGCTCGAGGATTCCGAGCCCACGGCCGAGGGAGCCGAGGACGACCCGTCGAGCGCTCGTGCGGATGAGGACGCCGATGCGTCCCTGGCCGCCGAGGCGGGTGCGGAGGCGCACGAGTCCGCGGAGACCCGGGACGAGACCGGCGAGACCCCCGAGACCGCGGTGGATCCGGCCGCGGCCGGCGACGCCGTGACGACGGAGGACGAGGCCCCGGCCGTCGACCGCGAGGACGCCCAGCACGACGATGCCCCCGCGCCCGATGCGCCCCAGCACAATGACATCCCTGCGCCCCAGCACAATGCAGACGCGGCGGGTGCGCTCGTGGCCGACCTCGCCGACCGCCTGTGGCGTCGGGGTCTGGTCGTCGAGGCCGACTACGGGCTCACCGAGGACCGTATCGAGCTCGCCCTCGGGCACCCCGACCTGCCCGGCCGCTATCTCGTGGCCGTCGACACCGACGAGGAGCGCTACGTCGCCACCGCGAGCCAGCGCGAGCGCGACCGCCTGCGGGCCGAGCGTCTCGAGGCCGCGGGCTGGGCCACCGAGCGCGTCTGGTCCTGGGCCCTGTTCATCGACCCCGAGGGCGAGGCCGAGCGCATCCTCAAGTCCGTCGAGCGCGCGCTCGTGGCGATCACCCAGGAGGGCCCGGCCGCGGCCGTCGCCCCCGGCATCGGCACTCCGCGCCATCGGCTCCCGCACCCCCAGATCCCCGCGGGCCAGCCCCACGCGTTCTACGGGGCCGAGGACTTCGACGCGGTGGTCGAGTACATCTGCTCGGACGGCCGCGCGCGCCTCGAGGAGCAGCTCGCGGCGGAGGTTCGCGCCTTCCTCGGCTTCGAGAAGCGCTCGGTCCTGCTCGACGTGTCGATCGCGTCCGCGATCCGCCGCTATCAGGAGCGGCTGTGAGGCCCTCCGAGGGCGGCGAGCCGGCTCCCGCCGAGCCTCCCGCGCCGAGCACGCGCGCCGGGGCCTCCGGCTCGCGCCGCGTCGTCGTCTCCTCGATCACGGGCCGGCCCATGAGCTGGGACGACCCGGAGGCCGCGCGGCGGCTCCGTCCCGACGACGCGCCCGTCCTGCCCGACCGTCTGCACGACGAGGGGCCCGAACCGGGCGCCGACGAGAGCAACGACGCGCGGATCGCCCGGGACGTCCCGCCGCACTGGGGCACGGGCGCCTGAGCCCGCTCAGCCGAGCGCGAGCAGCGACCGCACCTCGTGCGCCTGCGGGCGGCGCATCCGCCGCAGAGCCTCGTCGGGCTCGAGCAGCGCGGCATCCGTGATCTCGAGGCGCTGGAGCGCGGTCGGCGCGACATCGATGTCGACCGTGCCGGTCACCCAGATCTCGAGCCGTCGCCGAGAGCCGCCGGCCACCCGGGTCACGCGCACGTCGCGCGGCCGCACACCGCACTCCTCGCGGCACTCGCGCACGGCAGCGCGCTCGGGCGTCTCCCCGTGCTTCATGTAGCCCGAGGGGCAGCCCCAGCGGTTGCCGCGCCAGAAGCGGTTCTCGACCAGCAGGATCCGGCCGTCGGGGGAGCGGAGCAGCGCGACCACGCCGATCAGGAAACGGGGCTGGGTGAGGAGCACGACCCACCATTCGAGCTTGCCGCGCACGCGGCTCAGCAGGCGGGAGGACATGGCCGCAGTGTAGGAGCGCCCGCTGGGCGCCCGCGGCTCCGGCGCCCGTAGAGTGCATGCCATGAACGACACCGCGCACGCCGCAGACCCGACGACCGACGCCACCCCCGACCTGTCGACCACGACCCTCGTGGTGGTCGGCGCCGGCACCATGGGAGGAGCGTTCGCGACCGCAGCCCTCGCGGCCGGTGTCACCGCGCAGAACCTCCGCGTCGTGAACTCCTCGGACGAGTCCTCCCGCCGCGCGGCCGACCGCCTGGGCGCGACCGCCGGCTCCATCGAGGATGTGGCCCATGCCGACGTGGTCGTGATCGGCGTCAAGCCCTACCAGCTGCGCGCGACCCTGCCGCCGCTCATCGAGCACCTCCGACCCGAGACCGTCGTCATCTCGCTCGCGGCGGGTGCGACCCTTCAGAGCCTCACGCGCGACCTCGGCGGCCACGAGCGTCTCGTGCGCGCGATGCCGAACACCCCCATGGCCGTGGGGGAGGGCGTCACCGCCCTCATGTTCACCGACGCCGTGCCCGAGGAGCAGCGCGCCCTCACGCGCGACCTGCTGCACGCCTCGGGCATCGTCGAGGAGATCTCCGAGGGCTCCGTGCACGCCGTGATCGGCGCCGCCGGCAGCGCCCCGGCGTTCGTCTTCTACCTCATGGAGGCGATGATCGACGAGGCCGTGCGCCAGGGCCTCACCCGCGCCGTCGCCACCCGCATGGTCGAGCAGACCGTCAAGGGCGCCGCCCAGCTCGTCATCGAGTCCGGCGACCATCCCGCGATCGCGCGCGCCGGCGTCTCGAGCCCCGGCGGCACGACGGCCGAGGGCGTCGCCGCCCTGGACCGCCACGGCATGCGGGCGGGCATCGCCGCGGCGATGGAGGCGGCGGCCGCGAAGTCGCGGGCGATGTCGGGGGAGTAAGCCTCAGGCGCGACGGCGACCGGATCGCAGGAACGGCCGGTCGCCGATCATGCCGTGGCCTCCCGTGCTGAAGATCGACATCGACGAGCCCACCGACCCGATCGAGAGGAACGATCCGACCGAGCCGATCGAGGCGAAGGACCCGATCGAGCCGATCGAGAGCGCCGATCCGATCGATCCGACGGACAGGAACGATCCGATCGACCCGATCGCGAGGGAGGACCCGAGGGAGCCGCGAGACCGGAAGGACGTCTCGCACGCGACTCGTCGATGACGTGAGGACATGGCGCCTCCTGGCGTGAGCGGCTGCGGGAATGTGCCGATGCGGAGGTGGGGCGGCCGACCCGGCTGCTCCACCTCAGTGCCCAGCCTGGCACGCGGGGGCGAGCGTGTCGACGGGGCGCTGCGGCGCCTCGGCCGGGCGCGGCGCGTGATCGCGCCGTCCGTCCGGACCTCCGCGACGTTCCCGCGGGAACGCTCCCGCCGCGCGTGCAGCGGCGCCGCCCCGTCTGTCACACCCCTGCGATGGGATGGGCATCACGACGCAGGGACGCGCGGAAGGGGCGAGGCGATGCCGGGGAACACGGGCACGCGGGCGATCACGACGGGGGCGACGGCACGCGCCGGTGCGGGGGACGACGCCGGACCGCCGGGCGCGCCCACCCTGCTGCCGCGCGAGGACGCTGAGCTACTCGGCTCACGCATCCAGGCCCATGCGGCGCACATCGCCGAGTCGACGTGCGAGCTGCTCCTGCTCGTCGCCGCCTTCGAGCGGGGAGAGGCGCTGCGCTGGTTCACAGGACTGAAGTCCGTCGCGCACTGGCTGTCGTGGGCATGCTCGATGAGCCTGGCCACCGCCCGGGAGCACGTGCGGGTCTCCCGCGCCCTCGCGCACCTGCCCGCGACCGTCGAGGAGTTCCGGGCGGGCCGGCTCTCGTACTCGAAGGTGCGGGAGATGAGCCGCGTGGTCGGCCTGGTCGACGAGTCGACGCTGCTCGACCTGGCCCGGGCCATGACGGCCTCGCAGCTCGCGCGCACCGTCGCGGGCTTCCGCGCCGCGGCCGGCACGCGGCTGGGCCAGGAGGTCGTCCGCGAGGCGTCCTGGCGGGTGCGCGAGGACGGCATGGTCGAGATCCGCGCGGTGCTCCCGCCCGAGACCGGGGCGGAGGTGGTCACCGCGCTCGATCTCGCGCTGGATCGGGACGGGACGGTCCCCGTGGCCGGCGACGGCATCGACCGTGACCCCGTGCTCGATCCCGGCGCGACGGGGGACGAGGGTGCGACGGTGGGTGACGGCGCGGCACGGGGTGCGGTCTGCACGGAGCCTCCGCCGCTCGTGCATCGCAAGGTGGACGCCCTGGTCGAGCTGGCCCGCGCCTACCTCGATGCGGCGCCCGTCGACCGCTCGGGCGATGATCGCCACCTCGTGCTCGTGCACGTGACGGCCGATGCGCTCGCCGCCGCGCACGTCGAGCTCGCCGTGTCCTCCGGCGAAGCGGCGCCTCGGACCAGAGCGGTGGCGTCCGGGCGCGCGCGTCGGACGCGTCGTCGGCACCTCGACCCTCGGGCGAGAAGCGTTCCCGCGGGAACGCCTCGAGCGCCCGCGGTGGGATCTGCCGGTGGGGTGGGGCGGAAGAGGTGGTCGCGTCCGTCGTCCCGGCCCCCGCGACCTGTGCTCGACGGTCCGCAGCGTGCCGGTATCGCCGGGCTCGGTCCCGTCGAGGCCGCGACGGCGGAGCGCCTGACCTGCACGGGACGTGTCGCCCTCGTCGTCACCGACGCCCAGGGAGAGGTCCTGCATCTCGGCAGGAGCCGGCGCCTCGCCTCGCGCGCCCAGCGCCGCGCTCTCGGCGTGCGCGACGGGCGGTGCGTGTTCCCCGGCTGCGAGCAGACACGCAACCTGGATGCGCACCACCTCGTGCCCTGGGCCGAGGGAGGGGACACCGATCTGGAGAACCTCGCACTGCTGTGCCGGCGCCATCACGTCATGGTCCATGAGGGAGGCCTGCGGCTCGCCCGGCGGCCCGCCGGACCGACGGGTGCGAGCCGGTTCGCGGTGCTCGACGTCGACGGGGTGCCTGTCGAGGCGCGGTGGCCGGACGGGCTCGAGACGATCGCGACCGTGCCGGTGGACTCGGACGCCGACCTCGACGCCGCCGCCGACCTCGACGCCGACCTCGATCTCGACCCCGTGTTGGGCACGGAGCGCGGCCCCGCGCCGGATCGGATCTTCCCGGCGACCGGCGGCTACGGGTTCTCGCTGCGCGACTGCGTGGGCGTCCTGTGCGAGGCCTCGGTGCTCACGAGGACCCGGAGTCCGATGCCCCAGGGATGAACTCGCGGATCCATGAGGCCTCGTCGGGCACGAGCGCTGCCGGCAGCGTCCACGGGCGTCGCTCCCGGCCGACGGGCACGTCGAGGATGACCATCCAGCCGTCACCGGCGGCCGGATCGAGGCCGGGGACCTCGCGCATCATCGCGATCTCGGTGCGCTCGGTGAGATGGGAGTCGAGGCACAGGACGTCCCCGTCCTGGCAACGATCGAGGACCGCCGCGAGGCAGGCCTCCTTGTCGGCCCGTGCCGTGGGGCCCTCGGCCGGGTCGCTCAGCAGCGAGACCTCGGCGCCGGGCCCTGTCACGTGCTCCTCGGACGGCCAGACCACGCCCGCCGCGACGAGTCGCCCGCCGCGGCGGAGCACGACGCTGCGCTCGACGTCGAGCCCGAGCGTTCCCGCGGGACCGTTGTACGCCTCGCCGAGCTCGTCCCGGAGGACCTCGGGGGCGGCCGCAGGAGACCAGCGCGCATGCTGGGCCGTGTAGTGGGCGACCTCGAGGTCCCGCAGCTCCTCGACGTCGGCTGGGCGCACAGGGCATGGCACGTCGGGCTCGGCGGCGCCCCCGCGACCGGCCCCGAGCGCTCCGGACTCCGCGTCGTCCGCGTGCCGGTGCGCTGCGGCCCACTGTCGCAGCTCGGGCCCCACCCTGTAGCGCCACGGCGGGCAGGCCTGGATCGCCACGGCGCGGTGCCGCGCCGCGAGCGCGCGGCCGGCTGCGTCCGACGCGTAGACCTTCATGCGCAAGGGCACCGTGGAGACCGCGATCTGCGCACCCAGCAGAGCGTCCTCGACCCGGCACCGGAGATCGTCGTCGAACCCCGGCACCGTCTCGAGCACGAGCGAGCGCGATGCCGGATGGAAGTCGTTGTCGATCCCGCGACAGTGGCCCAGGACCGTCCCGCCCGACTCCGCGACGAACGAGCGACGGTTGTTCCCCGGCCGCCACCGGTCGGGCAGGAGGTCCGGGAGGCCCTCGCTCGCGGCCTCGGCGTCCTGGGCGGTCGCCGGCCGTGCCGAGACCGACGTGCGGTCCGGCTCTCCAGGTCCCGCTGCGCCGTGGGTGCGCGGCGACGTCCCCGCGGGAACGCCCGCGGCGCCGACTGCGCCGGCCTCGCCAACTGGGCCGGCCCCGCCCATCGGGGCCGCCGCGCCGCCTACGCCGGCCGCAGCGTCCGCGCTGTCCGTCCCCGCGGCGCCGTGCTCGGCTCCAGCGGCCGTCCCGGTCGTGGCACCCGTCATCCGGGCCGGTTCGAGAACCGCTCGAGCAGATCGGTGTGGCCGGAGACGATGAGCAGGTCGTGCTGGGCGACCATCGTCTCGGGCGTCGCGTAGGTGAAGTCGCGACCGGGGGACTTCACCCCGACCACCGTCACCCCGTACTTCGAGCGGATGTCGGACTGGGCGAGCGTGTAGCCGACGGTCTCGCGCGGCGGTCGCATCTTCACGATCGCGAAGCCGTCGTCGAACTCGATGTAGTCGATGAGGCGGCCGTTGACGAGGTGCGCGACGCGCTGGCCGGCGTCCTTCTCGGGGAACACGACATGGTGGGCGCCGATGCGCTCGAGGATCTTGCCGTGCGCCTGCGAGATCGCCTTGGCCCAGATCACGGGCTTGCCGAGGTCGACGAGGTTGGCGGTGATGAGCACGCTCGACTCGATCGAGGTGCCGACGCCGACGACCGCGACGGAGAAGTCGGCGGCACCGATCTGCTGGAGGGCGTCGAGGTTGGTCGCGTCGGCCTGCACCACGTGGGTCAGATGCCCCGAGAACTCCTGGACCAGCTCGGAGCGGGTGTCCATCGCGAGCACGTCGGTGCCCAGCTGCTCGAGCGTCACCGCGATCGACGCGCCGAACCGGCCGAGACCGATGACGAGCACCCCGCCGCGCTGGCGACTCCGCTCCGACACCCCTGCTCCTCCCGACGGGCCGTGGCGACCCGGCGACTGTGCGGGCCGCGCTCAGCGTAGCCGGTCGCCGCGCGGGCGATCAGGCCCGGGCCGGATCAGCCGACGATCGGGCGCTCCTCCGGGAGGCGCACGACGCGCGAGCGCTCGCGCAGGGCGAGCGCCGCCCCCAGTGTCATCGGCCCGATCCTGCCCATGTACATGCAGGCGATGATGACGCACTTCGCCGAGGTGGGCAGATCGGGCGTGATGCCCGTCGAGAGCCCCACAGTGCCGTAGGCCGACAGCACCTCGAACACGGTGCGGTCCAGGTCCAGTCCCGTCAGCTCGAGCATGACGAGCGTCGCGACGAGCACGACGGCCGCGCTCATGACGAGCACCGAGATCGCCTGGCGGATCGTCTCGTGCGGTATCCGGCGGCTGAAGACCTCGACGTCGCGGTCGCCGCGGGCCTCCGCGATGATCGACAGCACGAGCAGCGCGAACGTCGTGACCTTGATGCCGCCGCCGGTCGAGCCGGAGCCGCCGCCGATGAACATGAGGATGTCGACGAACAGTCGCGTCGCCGGCGCGAACTGGGACACGTCGAGCGTCGACAGGCCGCCCGAGCGGGGCATGACGGAGGCGAAGGCGCTCGCGAGCAGCTTGGTGCCGGTGCCGTGACCGCCGAGGGTGTCGGGATTGCCCCACTCCATGAGCGCGATCCCGATCCAGCCCAGCACGAACAGCAGGGCCGACGTCGAGAGCGTGAGCTTGGCGTGCAGGGTCCAGTGCGCCCGGCGGCGCCACGAGCGCACGAGCACGAGGATGACGGGGAAGCCGAGGGAGCCGACGAACACGGCGAGCGCGATCGGGATCGAGAACCACGGATCGCCCACGTACTGCGCGGTCCCGCTCACCTCGGGCACGAAGCCGGCGTTGTTGAACGCGCTGATCGCGTAGAAGGCGCCGTTGAACAGCGAGGTCCCCAGCGGGTACTGGTTGGCGATCATGTGCGGGGTCAGCGCGAAGAAGGTGAGCAGCTCGAACGACGTCGACGTGATGACGATCGTCGCGAGCACACCGCCCACCTCCGACAGTCGCTCGCTGCGGGTCTCCGAGGCCGTGATGAGGCGCTGGGCCAGGCCCATGTGGCGCATGACCGACAGGCTCAGCAGCGAGGCCAGGGTCAGCACGCCCAGGCCGCCGATCTTCATCGCGAACATGAGCACCACGAGCCCGAAGGTGGACCAGTGGGTGGGGGTGTCCACCGTGGTCAGGCCCGTGACGCACACGGCGGAGACGGCCGTGAAGAGGGCGTCGACGAGCGGCGTGCGCTCACGCTCGACGGTCGCGATGGGCAGCTCGAGCATCACCGTGACCAGCAGGATCATGCCCGAGAAGACCGTGAGCGCGAGCCGCGCGGGGGAGGCCTTCGCGGCCTCCGCGACGAGCTCGCGCAGAGCGGCGCCCAGCCCGACCCGACGGGAGCGCAGCATGGCCTGGCGGGCGAGCCGGGCCAGGCTCCGGCGGGCGGCCTGCTCGCCGCTGCTGCCCCGCGCGGGACGACGCGGACGGGTGTCGCTCACGTCCGCCTCCTCCCCTCGGGCCCGCCGTGCTCACGACGGCAGGGGGAGTCTACGTGGCAGGAGACCACCGGGCGCGGTGCATGCCCGGGGGCGTCGTGCTGGGGGAGCGCCCCTGCTCGGTCGGCCGGGCGCGGGCTAGTCTGCGCCCATGAGCTCACCGGAGAGTCCTCGTCCGGGCGCGTCCCGCGCACAGCGGGAGGCGGCCCCCGATCGCACGGCCGTCGTGTGGGAGGACGCGCTCGCCGCCTACGACTTCGGGGCCGGGCATCCCATGTCCCCGGTCCGACTGGAGCTGACCGCGGAGCTGTGCCGCGCCTCGGGCCTGTTCGACCGTGACGACGTGTCCCTCCTGCCCGCCCCCGTCGCCTCCGACGACCAGCTGCGTGCCGTGCACGACGACGAGTTCGTCGCCGCCGTGCGCGCCGCCTCCGACCCCGTGACGCGCCCTGCCGAGACCGAGCTCGCGCCGTACGGCCTCGGCAGCGAGGACACGCCCGTGTTCACCGGCATCCATGACGCGAGCGCGCGCCTCGTGGGCGGCACCCTGCAGGCGGTCGAGGCGATCGAGAGCGGCGCCGTGCGCCGCGCCGTCAACTTCAGCGGCGGCATGCACCATGCGCGCGCCTCCCAGGCCGCCGGGTTCTGCGTCTACAACGACGCCGCGATCGGGATCCTCCACGCGCTCGCCCTCGGGGAGCAGCGCATCGTCTACGTCGACCTCGACGTCCACCACGGCGACGGCGTCGAGCGCGCCCTGTGGGACGAGCCGCGCGCCGTCACCGTCTCCCTCCACGAGTCGGGCGAGCTCCTCTTCCCCTGGACCGGCTTCGTGCAGGACACCGGCGGTCCCGGGGCGCCCGGCTCGGCCGTGAACGTCCCGCTGCCCGCGCACACCACCTCCGAGGGGTGGCTTCGCGCGATCGACGCGGTCGTGCCCGCGCTCGTGCGCGCCATCCGGCCCACCCTGCTCGTGACCCAGCACGGCGCCGACACCCATCGCGACGACCCGCTCGCCGATCTCGCCGTGACCGTCGAGGCGCAGCAGGCCGCGATGGCCATGATGCGGGACCTCGCCGAGGAGGTGTGCGGCGGCCGCTGGCTCGCCCTCGGCGGCGGCGGGTACTCCGTCACGGACGTCGTGCCGCGCTCGTGGACCAACCTCGTGGCGACCGCGATCGGCGAGCCGATCGATCCGTCCCGCCCGCTTCCCGCGGAGTACGTCGCCCGGGTCGGCGAGCTCGCTCGCGCCCACGGGCTCGCGCTCCCGCATCATCTGGTCCGCCACGGCGACGGGTCCACCCCGGTGCTGCGGCCCTGGGCGGCCGGCTTCGACCCTGGGGACGATCTCGATCGCCGCATCCAGGCCGCGCGCCGCGTCGCCTTCCCCGAATGGGGCCTCGATCCCTACTACGACTGACCCCTCGATGACCGACCCCCTGCCACAATGGCGGCCATGAGCACCCCGTCCGCTGCCGGCACCCGCGTCCTCGACGCGCTCGCCGTGCACCTGCGCCAGGTGCACCTGCCGCTGCCCGTCGAGGGGGCCGAGCGGGGACGCCGCGACGTCGCGGCCGCCCTCGCCCAGCTTGCCGACCACGTCGCCCCGCGCCTGGACTCCCTGGACGCCCCGCTGCTCGTGGTCGTCGGCGGCTCGACCGGCGCGGGCAAGTCCACCATCGTCAACGCGCTCGTGGGCAGGCCCGTCACCCGCGCCGGCGCGATCCGCCCCACCACGCGCCAGCCGATCCTGCTGCACCACCCCGAGGACGCCGCCTGGTTCGCGGGCAGCCGCATCCTGCCCGGCCTCGCCCGCGTGGACGTCGGCGGCGGGCCCGTCGACGGGGCGACCGCGGCGGCCGCGCCCGCCCCCGCCGCGCCCGCCCCCGCCGCCGAGGGCGACGCGGCGGCGACCTCCCTCGTGCTCGCCGCCGACCCCGCCGTGCCCCGCGGGCTGGCCCTGCTCGACGCCCCCGACATCGACTCGGTGTCCGCGGGCAACCGCGAGCTCGCGCGCCAGCTGCTGCGCGCAGCCGACCTGTGGCTGTTCGTGACCACCGCCAACCGCTACGCCGACGCCGTGCCGTGGGAGGTGCTGCGCACGGCCGCCGCGCGCGACGTGACCGTCGCGGTGGTCATGAACCGGATCCCGCCGCGCCCGGGCGTCGCCGAGGAGCTCTCCGCGGACCTGCGCTCCCTCCTCGAGCGCGACGGGCTGGGTGCGGCCCGCCTGTTCCTCATCGACGAGTCCCCGGTCGACGACCGCGGCATGCTCGAGGCGGGCACGGTCGCGGAGATCGGCACGTTCTTCGGCGCCCTGGCCGCCGACGCCGCCGAGCGCGGGGCCATCGCGCGCCGCACCCTCGCCGGGGCGGTGGCCGCGCTCGCCGGCTCGGCGCGCGCGGTCGCGGCCCACGTGGACGCGCAGGAGGACGAGGTGGCCCGGCTCGGCGCCGAGGTCGACGCGGCCTTCGCGGACGCGCGGGAGAGGATCGACGCGGTGCTCGGCGACGGCTCGCTGCTGCGCGGCGAGGTGCTCGCGCGATGGCAGGACGTCGTCGGCACGGGGGAGCTGTTCCGCGGCATCGAATCGGCCTTCGGACGGGTGCGCGACCGCCTCGCCGGCGTGCTGCGGGGCGAGCCCGCCCCGGCCGTCGCCGCCGAGAACGCGCTCGAGACCGGCCTCGTGCACGTCGTGATCGACGAGACCGCCCGGGCCGCCGAGCGCACCGACACGGCGTGGCGGATCACGCCGAGCGGCCGGGCCCTGATCGACGGCGACGACCTCTCGCGCATCCCCGACGCCTACCGCGGCGAGGTCGCCCAGGCCGTGCGCGCGTGGCAGGGCGACGTGCTCGAGCTCGTGCGCAGCGAGGGCGCCGACCGCCGCACCCGGGCGCGCGTGCTCTCCCTCGGCGTCAACGCCGTCGGCGTCGCCCTCATGGTCGTCGTGTTCGCCTCGACCGCGTTCATCCCGACCGGCCTCGAGGTCGGCACGGGGGCGGCGACCGCCGTGATCGGCCAGAAGCTGCTCGAGACGATCTTCGGCGACGAGGCCGTGCGTCGCCTCGCGCGCACGGCCCGGACGGCCCTCGCGACCCGGCTCGACCAGCTCGTCGCCGAGCGGGCCGAGCCGTTCCGCGCCCGCCTGGACGTGCTCGAGGACGCCGTGACCTCCGACGAGCTGCTCGGGGACGCCCGCGCCCTCGAGCAGCTCGCCGCCGCCGTGCGGGGCGACCGCGCCGAGACGCCGGGAGCGGGCCGCGCCGCCGACGCGCACGGCTCCGGCCCCGATCCCGGCGCCGATCGGGCCGAGGCATGAGGGCCGCCCGCAGCGGCGGCCCCGGCCTCGCCGAGCGTGCCGGGGCCCTGGGCCGCGCTGCAGACATGCTCGACGGGATCGCCCCGGACGGCCCCCTCGCCCGGGCGCGCGAGACCGTCGAGCGCGTGGGCGGACGCTCGGCCCTCTCGGCCGAGCACACCGTCGTCGGTGTCTTCGGCGCGACGGGCTCGGGCAAGTCCTCGCTCGTCAACGCGATCGTGGGAGCCGCTGTCACCCGAGCCGCCGTGCGCCGGCCCACGACCTCGGCGCCCGTCGCGGCGGTCGTCGGCGCGAGCGGCAGCGAGCCGCTGCTCGACTGGCTCGAGGTCGCCGACCGCCACGTCCTCGAGGACCCCGGGACCCCTCTCGTGCGCGCCGTCGAGCAGGCCTCGACCGGGCGGCACGGGCGTCGGCTCCGCGGCGTGGACGAGAGCGCACGCCCCGGGCTGATCCTCCTGGACCTTCCCGATCTCGACTCGGTCGAGCTCGCCAACCGCGAGACCGCCGAGCGCATGACGGGGCTCGTCGACGTGATCGTGTGGGTCACCGATCCGCAGAAGTACGCCGACGACGTCCTGCACCGCCAGTTCGTCGCCCCCTTCGCCGCGCACGACGCGACCACCCTCGTGGTGCTCAACCAGGTCGACCGCGTCCGCCCCGGTGATCGCGCGGCCGTCCTGGCCTCCCTCGAGCGTCTCGTCCGGCTCGACGGGGTGGGCTCGGCCCCCGTGCTCGCGGCGTCCGCCGAGACGGGGGAGGGGGTCGAGGAGCTCCGCGAGCGCCTCGTCGTGCTCGCGGCGGGACGCGAGGCGTCCGCGGCGCGGCTGCGCGCCGACGTCATGGGTGCCGCCGTCGCGCTGCGCGAGGCCGCCCCGGTCGGCGAGCTCCCGGCCCAGGTGCGGGGTGCCGACGTGCGCCGCCTCGTCGAGGATCTCGGCGCGGCCGCGCGGGTCGACGCCGTCTCCGAGGCCGCGGCGCGGTCCTACCGCCATCGTGCGGCCGGCGAGCTGGGCTGGCCGCCGCTGCGGTGGATCCGGCGCCTGCGGCCGGACCCCCTGCGCAGGCTCGGGATCGGCCAGGGCGCCGTGCCCGGCGAGCTGTCGCGCACGTCCCTGCCCGCCCCCGACGCCGCGACGAGCGCGCGGGCCTCGGGCGGCGTGCGCGGCTTCGCCGACGCCACGAGCGCGGGAGCGGGGGAGGCCTGGCGCGCGGCCGTGCGCCGCGCCGCCCGGGCGCACGCGGACGAGCTGCCCGACGCCCTCGACCAGGCGGTCGCGGGCGCCGACCTCCGTGCGCAGCGCCGCTCGTGGTGGTGGCGTGTGCTCGGCGTGATCCAGTGGCTCGCGCTCGCCACGGCGGTCGTGGGGCTGGGCTGGCTCACCCTCGTCGCCGTGCTCGGCTACCTGCAGATCCCGGCCCCGCCGATGCCGACCGTCGACGGCCTCGGGGTTCCCGTGCCGCTCCCCACGGCGCTGCTCGTCCTCGGCCTGGGGGTGGGCATCCTGCTCGCCCTCGCCGGCGGCGCGATCGCTGCCCTCGCCTCCCGCCTCGAGCGTCGGCGCGTCCGTCGGCTGCTCGGCGAGCGGGTGCGCGCCGTGGCCGAGCGCCTCGTGGTCGAGCCCGTCGAGGACGTGCTGGACCTCGGGCGCGATGCTGCGACCGATCTCTCGCTCGCCGCGGGCGACCGCCGCTGAGGCGGCCATGTACCATGGATCGTTGTCTGCCGCACGACGGGTGGCCGGGTGATCGCCTCACCGATCACGACCGGCTCCGCAGCCCTCCGCGCGGCCCCAGACCTGAGCGTCCGTCGAACCGAGCGAAGAACTGAGGCACCTATGGGTTCCGTCATCAAGAAGCGTCGTAAGCGCATGGCCAAGAAGAAGCACCGCAAGCTGCTGCGCAAGACGCGCCACCAGCGCCGCAACAAGAAGTGAGCGCCCGTGCGCCGCGGGGGTGACCACCCCGCCGCGCACGACCACGAGGCCGCCCCGGGATCCGTCCCGATGGGCGGCCTTCGTCATGCCGGGCCTGGCGACACGGCGCCCGCGAGGCGCGCGGGCGCCGCTCCTCACCCGCCCGGCAGCAGGCGGCGCCAGCGCGGCCCGGGCCGCAGGGCGCGCCGCAGCGAGGTCGCGTCGACGCGATAGCGGGCGACGACCCGGCCGTCGACGGCGACGACCGGCACCTGGTCGCCCCACGCCGCGCGCACCGCGGGATCGGCGTCGACGTCCACGCGCTCGACGGTCGCGCCCGCCCGCCGGGCCTCCTCGAGCACGACGGGGCGCGCCGCGTCGCACAGATGGCAGCCGTCCCGGTCCAGCAGCATGACGCGGGCGTCCGGCTCGGACGGGACGGGCAGGGGCGCGGGAGCAAGCGGAGAGTCGGCCACGGTGCGAGCGTAGGCCAGCAAGCCAGCAAGCCGGCAAGCCGGCAAGCCGGCAAGCCAGCAAGCCAGCACGCCAGCAAATCAGAAAGCCGTGCCGACGCACGAGCGGGCCGCCCACCCGGAGGTGGACGGCCCGCGAGCCGACGCCGACGCTTGAGGGGCACGGCGCCCTGTCCCGGCAGCCCGGGGCACGAGGGGGCTCAGGCGGCGGTGGGCGCCGCGAACTCCGCCTCGATCGAGATCTTGACCTCGTCGCCGACCAGCACGCCGCCGGCCGCGAGGGCCGCGTTCCAGGTCAGCCCGAAGTCCTTGCGGGAGATCGAGGTGGACCCGGTGAAGCCCGCGCGGTACACGCCGAACGGGTCGGTGATGGCGCCCTCGAAGTCGTAGTCGAGCTCGACCTGCCGGGTCACGCCGTGCAGGGTGAGGTCGCCCGTGATCGCCTTCGAGTCGACCGAGGTCGTGGTGAAGGTCATCTCCGGGTAGGTCTCGGCCTCGAAGAAGTCGCCCGAGCGCAGGTGGTTGTCGCGGTCCGCGTTGCCCGTGTCGACCGAGGCGATCGCGACGGTCGCGGTGAACTTCAGGTCCTCGAGGGACTCGCCGACCTCGAGGGTGGCGCTGACCTCGCCGAAGCTGCCGCGCACCTTGGAGATGCCGGCGTGGCGCACGGTGAAGCCGACCTCGGAGTGGGCGGGGTCGAGGTTCCAGGTGCCCTGGGTGAGGCCTTCGGGAAGAGCGGTCATGGGAGATCTCCTTACAGGAACGTCGGGGGCGGGCCGTCCGACGGACGATCCCGGGCCGTCGGGTGCGGGGCGCGCCCACGGCATTACTTGAAAGCTAAACCAATATGCGGCACAATGCAACCATCCGCGCGAGCGGGATCACACGACCACCGGGAGGACGGCAGAGGTGACCGAGACGACGACCGAGCCCGCGGACGCGACCACGCGTCCCTCGCGGGACGACGTGCAATGGCTGGGCGAGAGCGAGCAGATCGCGTGGCGCACCTTCATCTTCGGGGCGACCTCGATCCTCGACCGGCTGTCCCAGCTGCTCGAGTCCGACCCGCGGATCGACCTGACGTTGAGCGAGTACGAGATCCTGGTGCGGCTCTCGGAGTCCGAGCACCACCGCATGCGCATGTCGGACCTCGCCGATCGCGTGGTCCACTCGCGGTCGCGCCTGACCCACACCGTCTCGCGCATGGAGAAGCGCGGGCTGCTCGCACGGGTCCGCTGCGTCGCCGACGGGCGCGGCCGTGAGGCCGCGCTCACCGACGAGGGCATGGCCCTGCTCGAGCGCGCAGCGCCCATCCATGTGCAGTCCGTGCGCGACGTGCTGCTGGACCCGCTCGGCCACGACGACTTCCTCGAGCTCGGCCGGATCGTCGGACGCACCCTCGGCCACGAGGTCCCGTGCCTGCCCGCGAGCACGTCACACGGTCGCTGAGCCTCGCAGGATCCCCTGTTACGGTGACGCCATCGATCACACGGTGAGGTCACGCGCGCCCATGAGCACCACCACGGTCCATCTCGTCCGCCACGGCGAGGTGCACAACCCCGGGAAGATCCTCTACGGACTGCTCCCCGGCTTCCGCCTGTCCGAGCGGGGCACCCGGATGGCCCGCCTCGCGGCCGATCATCTGGCCACGGCGGACGTCACGCATGTCGTCGCCTCCCCGCTCCTGCGCGCCCAGCAGACGGCCGCGCCCATCGCGCAGGCGCACGGGCTCGAGATCGAGACCGACCAGCGGCTCATCGAGTCCGGCAACCACTTCGAGGGCCTGCGCGTCGGCCACGGCGAGGGCAGTCTCGCCAATCCCCGCCACTGGCCCTACCTCGTCAACCCGCTGCGCCCCTCGTGGGGGGAGGCGTACCGCAGCCAGGAGGCGCGCATGGTCGCCGCGGTGCGCGATGCGCGGATCGCCGCCGAGGGCCACGAGGCGGTCATCGTCTCCCACCAGCTCCCGATCTGGATCACCCGACTGTCCGCCGAGCGCCGTCCCCTCGTGCACGACCCGCGGCGTCGCCAGTGCGGCCTGTGCTCGGTGACGAGTCTGCATTTCGTGGACGGCCACCTCGCCGACATCTCCTACGCCGAGCCCGCCGCGGCCCTCTACCCGGGCGCGGTCGACGCCACCGGAGGCAAGCTCACATGACCCGCCCCACCCGGCGCGGCGTGCTCGCGGGGGGTGCGCTCGCGGCCGTCTCGACCGTGCTCGCGGCCTGCGGCACCGACACGTCCTCGCGCTACGACACCGGCTATGTCGCGGGCGACGGCGTCTCCCAGGAGATCGACGCCGCCGACCGCGGCGAGGCCCTCGAGTTCTCGGGCACCACCTACGAGGGCGAGGCCTTCGACTCCCACGACCACCTCGGCTCCGTGCTCGTGGTCAACGTCTGGTACGCGTCGTGCGCCCCGTGCCGGGAGGAGGCGCCGAACCTCAAGGCGATCGCCGAGGACTACGCCGACCAGGGCGTCTCCTTCATCGGCGTCAACGTGCGCGACGAGGCGGGCCCGGCCCAGGCCTTCGAGAAGAAGTTCGCGATCCCGTACCCCTCGCTGCCCGACCTCGACGCCACCATCATGTACGCGCTGCGCGGCCAGGTCGCCCCCAACGCCGTGCCCTCGACGCTCGTGCTCGACAAGCAGGGGCGCGTGGCCGCCCGCATCTCCGGGGCCGCGGACCCGTCGACCCTGCGCGCGATGATCGACCGGGTGGTCGCCGAATGAGCCTCGCGGGCATCGGCGATCAGTTCTCGACCGCCGTCTTCTCGGGATCGCTGTGGGTCGCGATCGCGGTCGCCGCCGCGGCGGGCGTCGTCGCCTTCCTCTCCCCGTGCGTGCTGCCCGTCGTGCCCGGCTACCTCGGCTACGTGTCGGGGCTCGCCGGTCAGGAGGCCGACCGCTCCGACCGCACCCGGCGCATGCTGCTGGGCAGCCTGCTGTTCGTGGTCGGCTTCGCGCTCGTGTTCATGGCCCTCGGCGGCTTCGTGGGCGCCCTCGGGCACCTGCTGCAGGCCCACCAGGTGTGGATCAACCGGGTGGCCGGGGCGATCGTGATCCTGATGGGCCTCGTGTTCCTGGGCGTCTTCCCCTCGCTGTCGGGGGAGAAGCGGATCGCCTCGCGCCCCGACGCGGGGCTGTGGGGAGCGCCGCTCATGGGCATCATCTTCGGGCTGTCCTGGACCCCGTGCATGGGCCCCACCTACGCCGCGGTCGTCGCCCTCAGCTTCGACGGCGCGTCGGTCGGCCGCGGGGCCGCGCTCTCCCTCGCCTACTCCCTCGGGCTCGGGATCCCGTTCGTCCTGTTCGCCCTGCTGTTCCAGCGGGCCCTCGGGGCGAGCCGCTTCCTGTCCCGGCATCGCCGCACCATCTCCCTGCTGTCCGGCGCGCTCCTGATCGCCATCGGCGTGCTGCTCCTGACCGGCCAGTGGAGCGCCTGGATGGGACAGCTGCAGGGCGCCGTCGCCGGCTTCGAGCCGGTGGTGTGATGGCGCGCCGCACCGACGACCCCACCGACATGGAGGATGCGACCACGGATACCGAGCCGACTCCGACGCCGACGACGCGAGGACGCGCGGCGCGCGCGCCGCGGCGCCGTGCGGACACGCCGCGCGCCGCGCTTCCCCGGCTCGGGCTGCGCGGCACCCTGCTGTTCCTGTGGCGCCAGCTGACGAGCATGCAGACCGCCCTCGTGCTGCTCATGCTGCTCGCGATCGCGGCCGTGCCCGGGTCGCTGTACCCCCAGCGCAGCGTGAACTCGACGCTCACCGAGCAGTACCTCGCCGAGAACGGGCGCTGGGCCCGCTTCCTCGACACGCTCGGCTTCTTCGACGTGTTCTCCTCGCCGTGGTTCTCCGCGATCTACCTGCTGCTGTTCATCTCCCTCATCGGCTGCGTCGTGCCGCGACTGGGCGTGCTCGTGCGTCAGCTGCGCTCGCGCCCGCCGCGCACCCCGCTCCGACTCGAGCGCTTCGCCGGCTACACGCGCGTCGAGCTCGAGCCCGAGCGCGCCGACGAGGTCCAGGACCGTGCGGAGCGCACGCTCCGGCGCCGCCGCTACCGCACCCTGCGGGCCGGGGAGAAGCGCGGGGGCTCGATCGGCGCCGAGCGCGGCTACCTCCGCGAGGCCGGCAACCTGCTGTTCCACGTGGCCCTGCTCGGGGTCCTGGTGGGCGTCGCCGGTGGCCACCTCACCCAGTACCGGGGCCAGATCACGGTGGTCGAGGGGGAGGGGTTCTCCAACTCCCTGGCCCGCTACGACTCGTTCCAGTCGGGTCCCTGGTTCGACCGCTCCGACCTGCCGGACTTCCAGTTCACGCTCGACGACTTCCGCGCCAGCTACGACACGAACCCGAGCGAGCACGAGTTCGGCCAGCCGCGCATGTTCGAGGCCGACGTCGCGGTCACCGAGCCCGACGAGAAGCCCTACACGCAGACCGTGCGCGTCAACCAGCCGCTCCAGCTGCCGGGAGCGAGCATGTACCTGCTCGGCAACGGCTACGCGCCGATGGTCACGATCACCGACCCCGAGGGCAACGTCGTCGCCGAGGGGCCCGTCATCACCATCCCGCGCGACTCGATGTACACCTCGATGATGGTGCTCAAGGCCCCCGACGCCGAGCCCGAGCAGATCGCGGCCGTCGGGATCTTCATGCCGACCGCCGAGATCGACGAGAGCGGCCCCCACTCGCGCTTCCCCGACCTGATCGACCCGCAGCTCGCGCTGTCGTTCTACACAGGCGATCTGGGGCTCGACGGCGGGGTGCCCAAGAACGCGTACGAGATCGACGTCTCCACGCTCACGCCCATGACCGAGAGCGACGGCGACCAGGTGCTGCTGCGCATGTCCCCGGGGGACAGCGCGAAGCTCCCCGACGGCTCGACCGTGTCCTTCGACGGCGTCAAGCGCTACGCGGCCTTCGACATCAAGCACGACCCTTTCCAGACGTTCACGCTCGTCATGGCCCTGCTCGCCGTGCTCGGCCTGACCCTGTCGCTGTTCGTTCCGCGCCGTCGCCTGTGGGTGCGCGTGACCCGTCCGGAGGATGGTCCCGCCGTGCTCGAGGTGGCGGGATTGGCACGGAGCGAGGATCATCAGGTGGACGTGGCCGTCGCCGACCTGGTGCGCAGGCTCGGCGAGGACCCAGACCCCTCAGGAGGCACCCCCCGTGAGTGACCAGCTGTCCGCCCAGGTCTCGAACCTGCTGTTCGTGGTCGCGATCGCCGTGTACGTGCTGGCCATGATCGGCTTCGCCGCCGACCTCGCCGGCAGCGCCCAGCGCCACTCCGACGCGCGCCTGGCGCGTCGCGAGCGGGCGCGCGAGCGCGTCGCCGCGTCCGGGGGCAGCGGCGTGGCCGTGCTCGAGCACGAGGCCCCCGCCGACGAGGAGCCGTCGCCTACGACCTCGGGCGGCATGAGCGCGGGCTCCTTCGCGCTCGTGATGACGGCGGCGGCCGCCGCGATGCACCTGGTCGCGGTCATCCTGCGCGGGGTCGCGACCCACCGCGTGCCGTGGTCGAACATGTACGAGTTCGCGATGACCGGCAGCGCCGTGGTCGTGATCGTCTTCCTCGTGGTCGTCGCCCGCCGTCGCGACATGCGGGTGCTGGGCACCTTCATCGTGCTGCCGATGCTGATCCTCATGCTGATCGCGCAGCTGTTCTGGTACCTGCCGGCCGCGGCCCTCCCGCCGAGCCTGCAGAACTCCCACTGGCTCGTGATCCACGTGCTCATCGCGATCCTCGCGACCGCGCTGCTGACCGTCGGTGCGGTCGCCTCCGTGCTGCAGCTGATCCAGGCCCGGCGCGAGAAGAACGCGGCGGCCATGATGGCCGGAGCCGTCGGCGGCGCGGGCGTCGCGGGCACGGCGACCGACGCGGCAGGGATCGACGAGACGGAGATCGGCGCTGCGGACGGCACCGAGGCCTCGACCGCGGGTTCGCGTCGCGGGGGGCGCTTCTCCAACGCGGTCGGAGCGGTGATGGACCGTCTCCCGTCCTCGAGCGAGCTCGAGGCCTTCGCGTTCCGCATCCACGCCGTCGGCTTCGTGCTGTGGACCTTCACCCTCATCTTCGGGGCCATCTGGGCGTCCAACGCCTGGGGCCGCTACTGGGGCTGGGACCCCAAGGAGGTGTGGACCTTCGTGGTCTGGGTGGTCTACGCGGCCTACCTCCACGCGCGTGCGACGGTCGGCTTCCGCGGCAACCGCGCCGCGTGGTTCGCCCTCGTCGGCTTCGCGTGCATCATCTTCAACTTCACGATCGTCAACACGGTCATCAACGGCCTGCACTCCTACTCCGGCCTGACCTGAGTCTGAGCCGGGTGTGCCGGACCGAGCACACGCCGCCTCGAGATCGCCATATCGGGCGGAACTCGCGAAGAGTTCCGCCCGATATGGCGATCTCGTCGTACGCGGCCGTGCCGATTCCCCCCGGACAGGGCGATCTCGATGATCGAGCACGCGAGATGCCCGAGGGGAGCGTCACGCCAGCAGGGCCCACGCGCAGTCTCGGACCCGACGGCGCCCACCGGCCGAGGCTGTGGTGCCCAGCGGTGGGGCGGTGTGGCCGGGCTGCGACGGACGAGACCCGCGCAGCGTCGGATCGGCCGCGGCTGGGCCCTTGTGGCCGCGATGTGCCCCGGAGCGGACCGTCGGCGCTCTGCCACGGTCCGTGAGCGGGCTCGTGCCGGCGACGGGAGCCGAAGGCGGTCCGGGCCTCAGGTCGCGGGCAGCTCAGGCCGGGGAAGGCGGTCCGTCGTCGCCGTGACGGTCCCGCTGCTCGCGCTCGCGCCGCTCGCGGCGGATCTCCTCATCGAGCCGGCGCAGGAAATCGGGATCCTCGTCGGGAGCGAGAGGGCCTGAACGGCCGGGGGCAGGCCGGCCGCGGGAGCCGTTGCGTGCGCCCAGGTCATCGGCACCGGGCGTCCGGTCCTTGCCCACGAGCAGCCACGTGATCGGGCCGACCCAGGGGATCAGCACCACGAGGATGATCCACGCCCACTTCGGGATCCCGCGCACCCGGGAGTCCGCGGTCTGGATGCAGTCGGCGAGAGCGAAGACCGTGAGGGCGATGGAGGCGACGGCCAGGAGGGCGCGGGGCATGAGTCCAGTCTAGGTCGGGCCGCTGGACGTGCGCCGGGACGCCGTGGCAGGTCCGACCGCCCGGTCCGGCGCCGCGACCGATCCACCACGACACCTCGCGACAGCCCCGGATCGACGCCCACCTCGCCGGCGCCGCGCCTCCCAGGCTCGCGCGTCTACCCTGAACCCCATGCGCGATGTGCTCGTCTACTCCCTGCTGCGCCTGGCGATCCTCGCCGGCGTCTGGTGGCTGCTCTACACCCTGACGTCCTTCGGCTTCTACCTCTCGGGCATCCTGGCCGCGCTCATCGCGCTGCTTCTGTCGATCCTGGTGCTGCGTCGGCCGCGGAACCAGGCCGCCGAGCGCTGGCAGCGGGCCGACGAGAGGCGCCGCGCGCGCAAGGGCGAGAAGCACGACGAGGACGCGGACGAGGAGGACGCCCTCATGGACGCCGAGGTCGGGAGCACGCCCGCGCCGGACGACGAGGACACGGCCGGGAAGGCCGACGAGCAGACCGCCTCGGCGACGCGGCGTCGGGGCGATGCCTCCCGCTGACCTCGCAGTCTCCTGCCGGTCGCGCTCTCCCGCCGACCATGACGCGTGCTGCTGACCGCTGCGCCCGCGCTCAGACGGCGAGGCCGATCAGCAGCAGGAGCGAGAACACGAGCTCGAGGCGCCCCGTGCCCCCGAGCACCGGGATCAGGGCGCGCCCCGCCGCGCCCGCCAGCACGAGCCGCACCGGCACCACCGCGAGGGGCAGGGCGAGCAGCACGAGCAGCGTCGGCCACTGCACGACCATGACCGGGATCAGGAGCACGAAGGGGAGCAGCGTGCACGCCGCGAACAGCAGCCGCGTCCGGCGATCGCCCAGGCGCACCGCGAGCGTGTGCTTGCCGGACACCGTGTCCGAGGGGATGTCCCGCAGGTTGTTGGTGACGAGCACGGCGACCGCGAGCAGCCCGATCGCGCAGGCCGCGAGCAGCGCGACCCAGGAGAAGCGCAGCGTGATCGCGTAGGCCGTGCCCATCACGGCCACGAGCCCGAAGAACACGAAGACGAACACCTCGCCGAGCCCCATGTAGCCGTAGGGCCGTGTGCCGCCCGTGTAGAACCACGCGGCGAGCACGGCGGCCGCCCCGACGACGAGCATCCACCACGCGCCGGCCATCGCGGTGAGGACCACGCCCAGGACCCCGCCGATGCCGAGCGCGAGCACGGCGGCGCGCTTGACGGCCCCCGGTGCGGCGGCGCGGGAGCCGGTCAGCCGGAACGGGCCGACCCGGTCGTCGTCGGTGCCGCGCACCCCGTCGGAGTAGTCGTTGGCGTAGTTGACGCCGATCTGGAGCGCGAGGGCGACCCCGAGGGCCACCAGGGCACGTGCGACGACGGTGCCCGCCCCGACGTCGAGGCCCAGGTGCCCGATCTGCTGGAGCGCGGCGCCCGTGCCGGCGGCCACGGGGGCGACGGCGGCGGGCCAGGTGCGCGGGCGCGAGCCCTCGACCCACTGGAAGAACGTGGCCACGGACTGCCTTCCTGTTCGGTGACGGTCGCCGCGGATCGGAGCGGCCGGTGACGCGGCGATGGCCGGCCCGGCGCTCAGCGGCAGCGGGAGCTCGCGATCCGGCGGGCGGCGGACCGATCGATCTTACCGATGCCGAGCAGCGGGATCTCCTCGACGAGCAGCGTGGTCTTGGGCACGGCGTGCGCGGGCAGCAGGCTGTGGCGCAGCGCCGTCGGGACCAGCTCGGCGAGCATCGTGCGCTCGGCCGCGCTCGTCCCGGGGGTCGGGGCCACGAGGGCGACGAGCCGCTCCCCCCACTCGGGGTCGGGCACGCCGACGACGACCCGCCCGGCGAGACGCCCCTCGAGATCGGGATGCGCGTCGAGCGCCCGCTCGACGTCCTGGGGGAGGACCTTGCGCCCGCCCGTCACGATCACGTCGTCCGCGCGGCCGAGGATCTCCAGGCGCCCGTCCTCGATCCGGGCGAGATCGGAGGTCACGAACTCGCGGCCCTCGGGGGAGGTGCGGAACGTGCTGGCCTCGGCCGTGCCGTTCGCATGCACGTAGCCGAGGGCGAGGGTGGGGGAGGCGATGACGAGGCGGCCGGTCCCGTCCGGGGTCGACACCGCCGCCCCGCCGTCGCCGGAGGAGCCGGGGTCGGCGAGGCGCAGGCGCACGCCGTCGAGCGGTGCGCCGTCGTACACGCAGCCGCCCGCCGTCTCGCTCGAGCCGTAGGTCGTGCATGCGGCGACCCCCGCCGCCCGGGACCGGCCCAGCAGCGCAGGGGGCGTGGCCGCGCCGCCCAGCAGCACGGCCTCGAAGCGTCCCAGCAGCTCGATCGCGCGCGCCCCGGCTCGCGAGCGATCCGCGAGCAGCCGGGCCAGCTGGGTGGGGACGAGGGAGGTGAAGGCCGCGACGCCGAGGGCCTCGGCCTCGGCGAGAGCGGGCTCGGCGGCGGCCGTGAACGCGTCCGCGTCGAAGTGCGTCGCGAGGGCGGGCAGCTCACCGGGCAGGAGGGGCCCGGGACGATCACGCAGCTCGGCGGCCCGCCAGGCACGGGCGATCACCTGGATGCCCGCGATGTGCGTGGGCGGCAGCAGGGGCAGCCACAGCCCGTGCCCGCGGGCGGGGCCGGCGTCGCCGCCGAGGCGACGGGCCGTCGCGTCCTGGCTCGCCACGAGCGCGGACAGGGCCAGCGCGACCGCCTTGGCGCCCCCGGTCGAGCCGGAGGTCGGCACGACCAGGGCCGTCTGCTCGAGCTCGGCGGGCAGGGAGGCGGGCGGCGCGAAGGGACCCAGCCACAGGCGGCCCTCGCCGCGCATCATGGCCCCGACGGCCTCGACGTGCTCGGTGAGCGAGGCGGGCGTGCCGTGGAACGGGGCCGGCCGCAGCCACGATGTCCGGAGCGCGCCGCTCATCCCTGGGGGTGCCCGAAGGCGGACCAGTCGGGGGCGCGGTGCTCGAGGAACGCGTCGCGCCCCTCGACCGCCTCGTCGGTCATGTAGGCCAGGCGGGTGGCCTCGCCCGCGAAGACCTGCTGGCCCATCAGCCCGTCGTCGGCGAGGTTGAAGGCGAACTTGAGCATGCGGATCGCCTGGGGGGACTTGGTCGCGATCGTCGCCGCCATCGCGAGCGCCTCGTCCTCGAGGCGGGCGTGGTCGACCACGCGGTTGACGCCGCCGAAGCCGTAGGCGTCCTGGGCCGAGTACTCCTCGGCGAGGAAGAAGATCTCGCGGGCGCGCTTCTGGCCGACCTGCTTGGCGAGGTACGCGCTGCCGTAGCCGCCGTCGAAGGAGCCGACGTTCGCGTCGGTCTGCTTGAAGCGGGCGTGCTCGCGCGAGGCGATCGAGAGGTCCGCGACGACGTGCAGCGAATGACCGCCGCCGGCCGCCCAGCCGTTGACCACGGCGATCACGACCTTGCCCATCGTGCGGATCAGGCGCTGGACCTCGAGGATGTGCAGGCGCCCGGCCTGCCCGGCGCGCACGGTCGCGGAGTCCTCGCCGTCGGCGTACTGATAGCCCGAGCGTCCGCGGATGCGCTGGTCGCCCCCCGAGCAGAAGGCGCGGCCGCCGTCGCGCTCCGAGGGGCCGTTGCCGGTCAGCAGGATCACGCCCACCCCGGTGTCCAGCCGGGCATGGTCGAGGGCGCGGTACAGCTCGTCGACCGTGTGGGGGCGGAACGCGTTGCGGACCTCGGGACGGTCGAAGGCGATCCGCACGCACGGCAGGTCGCGCGGCGCGCCCCCGGTGCGGTCCACGGCCCGGTGGTAGGTGATGTCGGTGAAGGCGGGGCCCACGAGCTCCGCCTCGCCGATGTCGCGCCAGCGCGTGGGGTCGAAGGTCTCCGAGACGAGGGCGGGCAGCGCGGGGGCGCCGATGGGGGTGGTGTCGGGCATGGGTTCAGGGTAGACGCGTCCGCCCCGGCGTACGGCTCGTCCCGGAGACCGGGAGGGCGCTCAGGCGTCCTGCCACGGGAGGGGTGCGGTGCCCGCCGCCGGGTCGCTGCGCAGCCGCCCGTAGGCCAGGACGTCGACCCGCTCGCCGCCGATGAGGAACTTCGCCCGTTCGCGGCCCTCGACGAGGAATCCCGCGGCGCGGGCCACCGCCCCCGAGGCGGGGTTGTCGACGCGATGCCCCAGCTCGAGGCGTTCGAGGCCCCACCCGCCGGCGGCCACGGGGGCCAGCGCCCGATCGCACACCGTGGCGACGGCGCGCGAGGTCAGGGAACGCCCGCGGTGGGTCGTGTGCATCCAGTAGAAGACCCAGCCGCTGCGGTTGCCCGCGTCCACGCTCACCCCCACGAGCCCGACGAGCGCGTCGGCGACGGTGATCGCGACCGCCTCGCGACCACCGGTCAGGAGCCAGTCGACGTACTGCCGGGCGCTGTCGAGATCGCTCACGTCGCCCTGGCGGCCCATGTCGGCGCTCGCGGCGAAGGCGGCACGGACGGCCGGGGCGTCGTCGGCGCGGACGCGGCGCAGGGCGATGCGGGCGGGGCCCGAGGGACGGGGAACGGCGGCGGTGCTCATGTCCCGATCCTCCCATCGTCGTGCGAGAGTGGAGGCGGGCCCGGCAGCGGGCCCTGCCGACGGCCCCGCCCGTCCGACCCCGTCGTCCAGCCCAGGAGGCCCCGTGCCGCGTCCCCACCGCCCCGTCCGCCGCGTCGCACGGACCTGGGCATGAGCGAGCTCGCCGTCCCGGCGCCGCTGCGGGAGCGGGGCATCGAGCGGGCCGTGGCCTACGCCGTGCCCATGACGACGCGCTTCCGGCGCATCACGGTGCGCGACGGGGTGCTGCTCGACGGGCCGGCCGGCTGGAGCGAGTTCTCGCCGTTCTGGGACTACGACGTCCCCGAGTCCGCGGCGTGGCTCGCCGCGGCCGTCGAGGACGCCACGACCGAGCGTCCCGCCCCCCGGCGCGACCGCGTCCCCGTCAACGTCACCGTGCCCGTCGTCCCCCCGCAGCGGGCACGGGAGATCGCGCTCGTCGGAGGCGCGGGCACCGCGAAGGTCAAGGTCGCCGACCCCGGCTCGTCGCTCGCCGAGGACGCCGCCCGGCTCGCGGCCGTGCGCGAGGCGATGGGGCCGCAGGCCCGCATCCGCATCGACGCCAACGCCGCCTGGAGCCGCTCCGAGGCGCTCGCCGCGATCCCGGTCCTCGACCGTGCCGCGGGCGGCCTCGAATACGTCGAGCAGCCCGTCGCGACGCTCGAGGACCTCGCGGCCGTGCGCCGCGGGGTCGACGTCCCGGTCGCCGCCGACGAGCTCGTCCGCCGCGCCGAGGACCCGCTGCGCGTGGCCCGCGCGGGCGCCGCGGACCTGCTCGTGATGAAGGTCCAGCCACTCGGCGGCATCCGCCGCTGCCTGGCCCTCGCCGAGGCCGCCGGGCTGCCCGTCGTCCTCTCCTCCGCGCTCGAGACCGGCATCGGCCTGTCCGCAGGCGTCGCCGCCGCGGCGGCCCTGCCGGAGCTGCCCTTCGCGTGCGGCCTGGCCACCGGCGCCCTCCTGACGGCGGACGTGGTCAGGCCCGCCCTGCGCGCCACCGCCGGCTCCCTGCCCGTGTGCCGGCCGGTCCCCGACGAGGAGCTGCTCGCGTCCGCGAGCGCCGACGCGGACCTCGCCGCCCGCTGGCAGCGCCGCCTCGACGCCTGTGCGGCCCACGCCCTCCCGCTACCCTGACGCCATGACCGCACCCGAGGAGATCCCCGACCGCATCGACGCCCCCGGGCCGGTCGGCTCCGGCGCGGTCGAGGAGGCGACGGTGATCCTGCGGACCCTCGCGGCCCTCGGCGTGCGCGACCTCGTGATCGCCCCCGGCTCGCGCAGCGCCCCCTTCGTCTACGCCCTCCAGGACGAGCAGCTGGCGGGGCTCGTGCGCGCCCACGTGCGGATCGACGAGCGCGCGGCCGCCTTCACCGCCCTGGGCATCTCCCGCGCCGACCCGCGGCATCCCGGCGCCGTCGTCACCACCTCCGGGACCGCGACCGCCCACCTCCACGCCGCCGTGCTCGAGGCCCACCACGCCGGGGTCCCCCTGCTCGTCCTGACCGCGGACCGGCCCGCCGAGCTCCGCGACACGGGCGCCAACCAGGCCACGCACCAGGCGGGGCTCTACGGGGACGCCGTGCGGTGGGCCTCCGACCTGCCCGCCCCCGCCGCCGGGAGGGCGACCCCCGCCGAGCTGCGCACGGCTGTGAACGCCGTCGCGCGCGCCGTGGCCGCCGCGACGGGGGAGCGGCCCGGGCCCGTGCACCTGAACGTCGGCCTGCGCGACCCGCTCACGCCCCGCAGCGCGCCCGCCGCCGCCGAGTCCCCCAGCATCGTCGTCACCCGGCGGGTCGCGCCGTCCGCGGTGCCCGGGGTTCCGATCCCGCTCACGGGACGCACGCTCGTGGTCGCGGGCGACGGCGCGGGACCCGACGCCCGCGCGTTCGCGGAGCGCCACCGCCTGCCGCTCCTGGCCGAGCCCTCCTCGGGCGCCCGCTCCGGTGACGCGATGATCGTCGGCTACCCCGAGCTGCTGGGCGAGGTGATGGCGAGCGCCGACCACCCGCTGCGGCCCGACCGCGCCGTCGTGTTCGGCCATCCCACCCTGTCCCGGCCCGTCGTCTCCGGGCTGCTCGGCGCCGACGACGTCGACGTGATCGTCGTCGACCGGGCGGGCACCTGGCCCGACGCGTCCCGGCGGGCCCGCCGCGTGGTGCCCGCCGCCGTCGGCGAGGAGACCGAGGAGGCCGCCGAGCGCCAGCAGCGCTACCTCGCGGCCTGGCGCGCCTCGGACGAGCCGGCCCCTCCTGCGACCTGGCAGGCCCGCGCGGCGCTCGCCGTGTGGGCCGCGAGCGGCCCCGACGACGTGCTCGTCGTGGGCTCCTCGAGCACCGTGCGCGACCTCGAGCGGCACGCCCCCGCGACCGCCGCCACGATCGTCGCCAACCGCGGTCTCGCCGGGATCGACGGCCTGATCTCGACCGCGTCGGGCTACGCCCTCGCCCGTCGCCGCCCCGCCGGGCGCGTGCGCGCCCTCATCGGGGACCTCACCGCGCTGCACGACCTCACCGGCCTGCTCATCGGCCCCGACGAGGTCGAGCCCGAGCTCGACATCGTGGTCCTCGACGACGACGGCGGCCGGATCTTCTCCGGACTCGAGCACGTCGCCGCCCCGCCCGCGGTGCTCCGCCGCTTCTTCACGACCCCGCACGGCGTCGACCTCGCGGCGGCCGCGGCCGCGCTCGGGGTGCCGGCCCGTCCGGTGGACGCCGACGGCCTGGCGGACGCCCTCGCCGAGCCCGCCTCGGGGCGCCGGATGCTCGTGGTCCAGGACCTCGTGGTCCAGGAATCTGTCAGCGCAGTCCCGGAAACCCCTTGACATCGTGTGGTCTGCTGTGGCGGCGCGGGGGATCCCCGCCTCGTCCGATCACAGGAGCCGTGCCATGACCACCGATCCGTCCTCGACGCCGCAGCCCGATCCCTCGCGCCCGGCGCCCTGGCCGCCCGTGCACGAGCCGTCCGGCGCCGACCGCGCGTCCGCCGGGGACCACGCGGCACGGCCCGGCACGGAGCGCCCGGCCGCGGACGGCGCCCCGGCGTCAGGCGGTGCGCAGACGTCGGGAGGCGACCCGGCGTCGGAGCCCACGCCCGCCGACGAGCAGCCCACGGACGTCTACCCGGCCTGGCCGACGCCGTCCGGCCCCGGCTGGTCGGCTGGCTCCGCGACCGAGGGAGGACGCACGCCCGAGGCCGGCCCCGCGGCGTACGGGCGACCGGCGCCGTACGGACAGCCTGAGGCCTCCGGCCGGCCCGCATCGTACGGGCAGCCCGGGCCCTACGGATCGCCCGCCGCCCCGGGAGCATCCTCCACGTCGTACGGACAGCCTGCCGCCCCCGGATCCGCCATGCCGTACGGGCAGCCGGCGACCGCCGGCGCGGCCCCGGCCCCCGGTGCCCCGGCGCGGCGCCGCGGGCCCTCCTGGCCGGGGGTCATCGCGCTCGTCGCGGCCGGCTGCGTGCTCAGCACCGCGGGGACCCTCGGCGCCGTCGCCGGCTACGACGCCCTCACGGGCGACGGGGCCACGAGCGCGTCCTCGAGCAGCTCGACGGGCACGCACACCGGTTCCTCCGCCGGCTCGTCGGCGCCGGCCGCGGCGAGCGGCGACGGCTGGGAGTCGGTGGCCGCGTCGGTGTCGGAGAGCACCGTCGCGATCGAGGTCGCGACGGCCGGAGGAGCCGCCGAGGGCACCGGCATCATCCGCGACGACAAGGGCGACATCATCACCAACAACCACGTCGTGGCCGGCGCGAGCACGATCACCGTCACCCTCTCCGACGGCCGCGCCTACTCGGCGCAGCTGGTCGGGACCGACCCGAGCACCGATCTCGCCGTGGTCCGGCTCGACTCCCCGCCCTCGGGGCTGACCCCGGCCACGTTCGCCGACTCCTCGGACATCTCCGTGGGCGCGCCCGTGATGGCCGTCGGCACCCCGCTGGGCCTCGAGAACACGGTCACGACCGGCATCATCTCGGCCGTGCACCGGCCCGTCACGACGCTCGGCGAGGCCCAGGACCAGTCCGACGCGGCCTACACCTCGGCGCTCCAGACCGACGCGGCCATCAACCCCGGCAACTCGGGAGGCCCCCTCGTCGACTCCGCGGGCCAGGTCATCGGCGTCACGTCCTCGATCGCGGGGCTGGCCACCGCGGACTCCGCGACCCAGTCCGGCAGCATCGGCCTCGGCTTCGCGATCCCCTCGAGCACGGTCACGCTCATCACCGACCAGATCCTCGCCGACGGCTCCGCCCAGCACGCCCAGCTCGGCGTCACCGCCGCGGACGGCACGCAGGAGAAGGACGGCGCGACCTACAGCGGCGCCCAGGTGCGCTCGACCGTGGACGGCGGGGCCGCGGCCCAGGGCGGCATCCGCGCGGGCGATCTCATCGTCGACGTCGACGGGGTGCCGACCGACGGCGCCGCGGCGCTCACCGGCTACGTGCGCTCGCTCGCCGTCGGCTCGCAGCACACCGTGACGGTGCTGCGCGACGGGGCGCAGCAGGACGTGACCGTGACCCTCACGCGCGCGAGCTGACGCCTCGCAGGGCCGAGAGCACGGGACGGGTCTTGGCGAGGGCCTCGGCATGCTCGAGCACGGGGTCCGAGCCCTCGACGATCCCGCCCCCGGCCTGCAGGCGCACCGTGTCGCGGCCGAGCACGTGGGCCATGCGCAGGGCGATCGCCCACTGCCCGTCGCCGCTCGCGTCCATCCAGCCCACGGGGGCGGCGTAGCCGCCGCGGTCGTGCGCCTCGAGCTCGGCGATGATCGCGTCGGCGTCCTCGCGCGGCATGCCGCTGACCGCTGCCGAGGGATGCAGCGCCGCAGCCACGTCGAGGCTCGTGACGCCCTCGCGCAGCCGCGCGGAGACGTCGGAGGCCAGGTGCTCGAGGCCGGGCAGGCGCAGCACGAAGGGCTCGGGCGAGGCCTCGATCTCGTGGGCGACCTGGGTGAGGCGGCTCGTCACCGAGTCGAGGGAGAAGGCGTGCTCGGCGCGCTCCTTGGCGTCGGCGCGGAACGCACGACGGTCCTCCTCGGCGAGCTCCGCGCCCTCGGCGACGGGCCGGGTGCCGGCGAGCACGCGGCTGAACACCCGCCCGTGCTCCGTCTGGGCGAGCATCTCGGGGCTCGCACCGAGCACGTCGCTCGCCGCATACACCCACGTCGAGGCGTACGACTCGGCCAGGCGCCGCACGAGCGCGGCCCGTTCGACGGGCTCCGACAGGGTGACGGTGCTCGTCTCGGAGAGCACGACCTTCTGGGCCTCGCCGGCGCGGATGCGGTCGATCGCCGCCGCCACCAGGCCCTGGTACTCCCGTGGCGTGTGGTCCGGCTCGAGCTCGACCCGGGCGGCCGGCGCGACGGGCGTCGAGCCGAACAGGTCGCGCCAGTCGGCGGGGGAGCGGGGCGGCGCGCCCACGGCCACGACGGTGAGGAATGCCTCGCCCTCGCTCACCCCGAGGATCGCCCGCGGGATCACGAGCACGGACTCGCGCGGCGAGCTCGCGGCGTAGGAGAACGAGCCGAGCGCCACGAGGCCGGTGCCGCGCACCCGCACCTCGTCCTCGACGACGGCGCGCTCGGCGAGCTCGCGGAACGCGCGGGAGGCGTCGGCGAAGCGCGAGGGCCCGACGGCGGTCAGGCGCACGGCCTCGCCGAGCCCGACGAGCCCCTGGCGATGATGGATCCAGGCGGCCGTGAACTCGGCGGGGATGTGCGCGAGCAGGTCGACGTCGTCGTCGATCCGCTCGGTCCGCACGTACACCGGCTCGGTCGGGGCCGGGCCGGGGTGAACGAGAGGCGCCCCGGCCGAGACGGCGGGGCGCGGGGGCTGTGGCGTGCTCATCACCGGCCATTATGCGACACGCACCTCTGCGGCTGGACTTGGACGGGAGCGGCGACCAGCATGGACGGGTGCGAGCGGCCGACCCCGTCCCGGGGCGCCCCGCCTTCCCTCGAGCACCAGGAACGGACGGTCCCGTCGTGACGGCCAACAGCCCCGATCGCATCTCCTCGCCCTGCGTGATGGGTGCCATCGCGGCGCTGACGTCGCTCGTGATCGCGTGCGCGCTCGGCGTGGTCCCCGCCCTCGCCGCCGAGCTCGTCGCCGCCCGCTCCTCCTTCGGCGCGCTCGGCGCCGTGCTGCTCGGCATCGACGCCTTCGTGCTCGGCCACGGCGGGAGCCTGCAGCTGTCCGACAGTCCGATCGAGGGCACCGTGCACCTCGCGCCCCTCGGGCTCACCGTGCTGTTCGTGCTGAGCGCCGCGGCGTCGATGCGCCGCATGGGCCGCGCCCTCTCGCTCGTGCGCACCGACGGCGCCCTGCGGGCCGGTGCCCTGCGCGACGTCGCGGCCACCGCGACCGCCTTCGTGCTCGTCTACGCCGTCGGGGGCGGCGTGCTCGCCTCGATCGGACGCAGCCCGAGCGTGCACCCCGTCGTGTCGACCGCCGTGCTCGGCTGCGCCCTGGTGGCCGTCGTCGGCGCGATCGCCGGGATCCTGTGGTCCCTGCGCCGACGCGCCGCCGCGGGAGTCCCGGCCGTGCGCATCCTGGACCTGCTGCCCGCCCCGTACGACGCCGCGGCCCGCGGAGCCGCGATCGCCCTGCTCGGGCTCGCGGCCGTCTCGACCCTCACGGTCGTCGCGGCGCTCGTGCTGGGCTTCTCGCGGGCCGGCGCGATCTGGGAGCAGCTCGAGCCGGGGATCGTCGGCGGCATCGTGCTGCTCCTCCTCCAGCTCGCGCTCCTGCCCACCTTCTCGCTGTGGGCGCTCGCAGCCCTCCTGGGCGGCCACTTCACCGTGGGCGTGGGCACGGCGGTCTCGCTCGGCGCGTCCGAGCCCGGGGTGCTGCCCGCCGTGCCGCTGCTCGCGGTGCTCCCCGGCCCCGGCCACGCGCCCGGCTACGTCTGGCTCCTGCTGCTCCTCCCGATCGCGGCGCTCGCCGCGGGGGCGATCGCCGTCGTGCGCGAGGTCGCCGGCAGCCCCCTGCGCGTGCGCGCCGCCGCATGGGGCTCCTACGCCGTCGCCGTGCTCGTCGCGGTGCTGCTGCTGCTGGCTCTCGCGGGCGGCGCCATCGGCACCGAGCGGCTCCGTGAGATCGGCCCGGCGCTCGCCTCGGTGACCCTCCCGCTGCTGGCCATGATCGTCGGCACGCTCGGACTGGCCGTCCTCGTGCTCGACTCGCCCGTGATCGGCTGGGTGCGCTCGGGCGTCGGCGGTCTGCGCACGCGCGTCGAGCGGGCCGAGGCGCGCGAGCGCGGCACGGAGCCGGTGTCGGAGGATGCCGCGGAGCTGCACCGGCAGGGCGGGTCGCACACCGCGTCGAGCGGTGGGACCGACCCGCACGAGGGCCGGGGAGAGCGGGACACGAGCGGTGGAGCCGGAGGCACCGGCGACGCCGCGACCACCGCCCGGGCGGGCGCGGAGCCGACCGGGACGACGGGGACCGCGAGCGATTCGGACGACGCCGAGCCCGCCGGGCGTGCACGCGGCGCCGGGTCCGAGCACGGCGAGGGCGTCAGGAACCCAGCAGGGCGCTCATCCGCTCGGTGATCGCCGTCGTGCCCTGCTCGCGGCACTGCGTGAGCGAGGCCTGGGTCAGGGCGTCGCGCTGACACTCCTGCAGCTCGTGGAGCGGGCCGTAGAAGAGCCCGGACAGCAGGGTCGACCCCAGCAGGACGAGGCAGGCGGGCACCCCGACGAGGGCGGTGAACACCGCCGCCCCGCGCTGCCCGACGCGCCATCCCCGCGTCGTGACCTGCACGAGCAGCACGATCACGACGAGACCCACGGCCCCCGCCGCGAGCGCGTAGGGCAGCGGCGCGAGCAGCAGCGCCCACGCCACGAGCATCGCGATCGCCAGGCGTCCGAGGGCGCGGCGATACGTGCGCAGACGGTCGTCGTCACGGCGGGGCGCTGGCATGGTCACGCCCCCATTGTGCCGTGCGGGGCCGCCGTGTCCCGTCGCTGTCGAGGCAGGGTGGAACACCCCGCTCGCCGGGCGTGGATTCCCGTACCCTGAGCACGTGACAGACGCCTCTCCGGTCCCCGTCGCCGTGCTCATCTCCGGCACGGGGTCCAACCTGGCCGCCCTGCTGGCCGCCGCGGCGCGTCCCGGCGCCCCGTTCGCCGTGTGCGGCGTGCTCGCCGACTCCGAGGCTCCCGGCCTCGACCACGCTCGCCGCGCGGGCGTCCCGACCGCCGTCGTCCCGCTCGCGGACTTCTCCGACCGGCCCGCGTGGGACGAGGCGCTCGCCGCCGCCGTGCGCGCCGTGCGCCCCCGCCTCGTCGTGCTCGCCGGGTTCATGCGCCTCGTCGGAGCCCCGCTGCTCGAGGCCTTCCCGCACGCGATCATCAACACCCACCCCGCCCTGCTGCCCTCCTTCCCGGGGGCGCACGGGGTGCGCGACGCCCTCGCGTACGGCGTGAAGGTCACGGGCGCCTCGGTCATCGAGGTCGACGCGGGCGTCGACACCGGGCGCATCCTCGCCCAGCAGGCCGTCGCCGTGCACGACGACGACACCGAGGCGACGCTGCACGAGCGCATCAAGGAGGTCGAGCGCGTCATGCTCGTCGACGTCGTGACCTCCCTGACCTCGCCCCCGTGAGCCTCCGCCCTGAGCCGCCCACGCCGCCCCGTCCGCTCCGCCCCCACCACCTCTCGAGGAGAACCGTGACCGATCGCCAGAGCATCCGCCGAGCCCTCGTCTCCGTCTACGACAAGTCGGGCCTGCTCGACCTCGCCCGCGACCTCGCCGACGCCGGCACCGAGATCGTCTCGACGGGGTCGACCGCCGCGACCATCCGCGACGGCGGCATCGCCGTGACCGACGCCGCCGAGGTCACCGGCTTCCCGGAGATGCTCGACGGCCGCGTCAAGACCCTCCACCCGCGCATCCACGCCGGCATCCTCGCCGACCGCCGGCTCGCCTCGCACCGTGAGCAGCTCGCCGACCAGGACATCGCGCCCTTCGACCTGGTCGTCGTGAACCTCTACCCCTTCGAGGAGACGGTCGCCGCGGGCGGCACGTTCGACGAGATCATCGAGAAGATCGACATCGGCGGTCCCTCGATGGTGCGCGGCGCCGCCAAGAACTTCGCGTCGGTCGCGGTCGTCGTCGACCCCGAGGACTACGCCCGGGCGGGCCGCGCCGCGAAGGTCGGCGGCTTCACGCTCGCCGAGCGCCAGGAGCTCGCGACCGTGGCCTTCACGCGGACCGCCGAGTACGACGCCGCGATCAGCGACTGGATGCTCGCGCGCCTCGAGGAGGACGCCGAGCAGGGCGACGAGCGCGACGCCGCGGCCGCCGCCGAGGCGGGCGGCACGGACGCCTTCCTGCTCGAGATGGACGACGCCGAGGCCGCCGAGGCCGGGCTCACCACGCTGCGCTACGGCGAGAACCCCCATCAGCGCGCCCGTGTCGCCGTGATCGACGACGACGCCCCGGGGCTCGCCGGCGCCGAGCAGCTCGGCGGCAAGGCCATGAGCTACAACAACTACGTCGACGCCGACGCCGCGGCGCGCGCCGCCTTCGACCACGACCGGCCGTGCGTGGTCGTCATGAAGCACAACAACCCGTGCGGCATCGCCGAGGTCGGGGAGGGCCAGGACATCGCGCTGGCCCATGCGCGCGCCCACGCGACCGACCCGGTCTCGGCCTACGGCGGCGTGATCGCCGCCAACCGGCCCGTCACCCTCGCCATGGCCCAACAGGTCAAGCCCGTGTTCACCGAGGTGATCCTCGCCCCCGGCTACGACGACGAGGCCCTCGACCTGCTGCGCACCAAGAAGAACCTGCGGATCCTGCGGATCGACGAGCGGCCGCGCGGCGGCGTCGAGATCCGCCAGATCTGGGGCGGCTCGCTCGTGCAGGACGCCGACGCGATCGACGCCCCCGGCGACGACCCGCAGGCCTGGACCCTCGCGGCCGGTCCCGCCGCCGACGAGCACACCCTCGCCGATCTCGCGTTCGCGTGGCGCGCCATCCGCGCCGTGAAGTCCAACGCGATCCTGCTGGCCGCCGACGGCGCGGCGGTCGGCATCGGCATGGGCCAGGTCAACCGCCTCGACTCGTGCCGCCTCGCGGTCGAGCGCGCCGACAGCCTCGGTGCCCACGCCGAGGGCGAGGGCGCCCCGCAGCGCGCCCGCGGGGCCGTCGCGGCCTCGGACGCGTTCTTCCCCTTCGCCGACGGGCCGCAGATCCTGATCGACGCGGGGGTGCGGGCGATCGTGCAGCCCGGGGGCTCCATCCGCGACGACGAGGTGGTCGCCGCGTGCGAGCAGGCCGGCGTCACGATGTACCTGACCGGCACCCGCCACTTCGCCCACTGACCGGCCGCGCCGCGGCCATCCCAGGAAGGAACCCCATGACGCCATCGAAGACGCCGGACGTCCCCGACAACCAGAGCCTGCGCGAGTTCATCGAGCAGCTGCGGGACGAGGGCTACACGGTCGCCGACGGGCACACGCCCGACCCCGATCTCATCGACCCGCGCGGCAACCCCGTGTACACGTGGCAGGAGGGCTACCCGTACGAGACGCGGATGGACCGCGACGCCTACGAGATCGAGAAGTACCGCCTGCAGATCGAGCTGCTGAAGTACCAGTACTGGCTCGAGGACAACGGCAAGAAGGCGATCATCATCTTCGAGGGGCGCGACGCGGCGGGCAAGGGCGGCACCATCAAGCGCTTCACCGAGCACCTGAACCCGCGCACGGCGCGCACCGTCGCGCTCAACAAGCCGAGCGACCGCGAGCTGGGCCAGTGGTACTTCCAGCGCTACATCCAGCACCTGCCCACCGACGGCGAGATCGTGCTGTTCGACCGCTCCTGGTACAACCGGGCGGGCGTCGAGCGCGTCATGGGCTTCTGCACCGACGAGCAGTACGAGTCGTTCATGAACCAGGCCCCCCAGTTCGAGCGCATGCTCGTCGAGTCCGGCATCCACGTCACCAAGTTCTGGTTCTCGGTGTCGCAGAAGGAGCAGCGCACCCGGTTCGCGATCCGCCAGCTCGACCCGGTGCGCCGCTGGAAGCTCTCGCCGATGGACCTCGAGTCGCTCGGCCGCTGGGAGGACTACACGGTCGCCAAGGAGGAGATGTTCCGGCGCACCGACAAGAAGTACGCGCCGTGGACGATCATCCGCTCGAACGACAAGAAGCGGGCGCGCGTCAACGCGATGCGGTTCTTCCTCTCGCAGTTCGAGTACGACGGCAAGGACGAGGACGTCGTCGGCATCCCGGACCCCAAGCTGGTCATGCGCGGCAAGAAGGAGGAGGCCGACGAGTGAGCGTCGGATCCTGACGCCGCGCACGCCGACGACGCCCCGCCCCTCCGATCGGAGGGGCGGGGCGTCGTCTCGGTGCAGGCGAGGCCGGAGGACCGCCCCCGTCGCTCAGGCGCCGGCCGAGGACGAGGCGCTCGGCGACGTGCTCGCCGAGGAGCTCGGGGCCTCGCCGCCGCCGTCGCTCGCAGGCGGCGCGGGCGGCGCGATCTCGTGGGTGATGAGCCCCATCATGTAGTGCTTGCCGGCCCACATCTGGTTCTGCCCCAGCTCCGAGCAGGTCAGCAGCGTGAAGTCGTTCTCGCCGAGCCAGTCCAGGATCTGCGGGACCGACTCGACGCTCGTCGGATGGATCTCGTGCATGAGGGCGATGGTGCCGCGCTGGGCGCCGTCCTGGATGGCGGCGATGTTCTTGGCGACGTTGCGGGTCTTCCAGTCCAGGGTGTCGAGGTCCCAGATCTGGCCGCTCTGGCCGATCGTGCCGAGCTCCTCGTCGACCCGGTCGTTGCGGGCGCCGTAGGGCGGGCGCATCACGAAGGGGGCGCGTCCGGTGGCCTTGGCGATCTCCTCGGTCGGCTTGACGCACTGGTCGGTGAGCTTCTGGCCGGACAGCGCCGAGAGCTGCTTGTGCGACCACGAGTGGGAGCCGACCTCGAGGCCGTTGGCCGCCGTCCTCGTGCACCACTCGGGGTAGGCCTGCACGCTCGTCCCGATCATGAAGAACGTCGCGGCGGCGTGATGCTCGTTGAGGCCGTCGCGCAGCGTCTGGTTCTTGTCCGGGTCGGGCCCGTCGTCGAAGGTCAGGGCCAGGGCCTTGAGGCGTGTCGCATCGGGGGCGGCGACGCTCGAGGGCCGCACGCCGGCGCCCGAGAGGGGGGCGAGCTGCGAGACGGGGCCCGCGCCGTCGCTGTCCCGCGCGCGGGCGGCGGCGGGCACCTCGGCCGGCTGGACGTACACCTTGTCGCCGTTGGTGGTGCCCTCGCCGGGCACGGTCACGGCCGAGGGGTCGAAGGCCGCGGGGGAGGCCGAGGCCGCGAGCACCGCGGCGCCGTCCTCGGACAGCAGCGGCTTCGCGGTCGCGGCGTCGATCTCGAGCTCGACGCCGGTCCGCGTGCCGTTCACGGTCGCGGCGGGGAACAGCAGGTGCAGGGAGCCGTCGGCGGCGAAGACCATCGCGGGGCCGTTGCCCCACGGGCGGGGCTGCTCCTGCAGGGCCGAGGCGACCGAGCCGGCGTCCAGGCCGTCGACGTCGGCGGCGGCGCTCGCGGCCGCCTTCTCGAGCTCGGCCCACTTCTCGGGGGCGATCAGGCCGGGCGAGGTGAACGGGTGGTCGCCGGCGCTGCGGTAGTAGACGGTGCAGGGCGTCTCCCCGGAGGCGTCCTTGTGGCGCAGGAGCACGCCGATCGTGTCGGCGGAGGCCAGGAAGATCGTGCCCGCCACGGACAGGTCGGTCGCGGGGGCGCCGGAGTACACGTGCTCGCGCAGGATCTTGTTGACGGACATGTCGACCGCCTCGGACAGTCCGCGGGCGCCGGCCACGCGCGGGAAGGACACGCTCAGCGGCTCGGACAGCTGCGAGAGGTCGATGCCCGAGGTGTCCGGCACGTTCGCGGAGAGGTCGGTGAGCGTCGAGACGACGGGCGGAGGCGTGGTCTCGGTCGGGGAGCCGCCGAAGATGCCGCCGCCCCCGTCGGAGCCTCCGCCGCCGTCGTGGTCGAGCCCCGACCACACGGCCGCGGCCCCGCCGCCCACGGCGAGCACGCCCAGGGCGCCGGCGCCGATCAGCAGGCCGCGACGCGGCGTGCCGCGGCCCTCGGAGCCCTCGGGGCTCTCCGTGCGCTGGTGGCGTCCCCCTGACGGCGTCATGCGTCCTCCTGGTCTCTCGTGTCCCGTGCGTGCGGTGATCGGGCGCGCTCATGGGCGCGGTGCCCGGCCGCCGCGCACGACCCTACCCCCCGGGCCCGACGTTCCCGGGGAGACCGGCCCCGCCCGTGTCCCGGAGGCATCCCGGAGAGACCGGGGGCCGAACGGTCACCCCTCGGCGTCGTCCTGGACGGGGTGCTGGGAGACCTCGCCCGAGTCGGTCGCGCTGCCGTCGAGCACCGGGATGGTGCCGGTCGCGGTCGGGCGGTGGGGCGCGGTCATCATGGCCGGGCTCAGCAGGCGGTCGAGATGGGCGCGGTCCAGCAGCCCCCGTTCGATGACGAGGTCGGCGACGGGCCGGCCGGTGCGCAGGGCCTCGGAGGCGATCTCGGTCGAGGCGGCGTAGCCGAGCACCGGCACGAGCGCCGTGACCAGCCCGATCGAGGAGCGCACGTAGCCGTCGAGCACGTCGGTGTTCGCCGTGATGCCGACGATGCAGTGCTGGGTGAGGGTGCGCATGGCCCGCGTCATGACGCGCATGGACTCGAGCACGTTGTAGGCGATCACGGGCTCGAACGCGTTGAGCTGGAGCTGCCCGGCCTCGGCCGCGAAGGTCACCGTCAGGTCGTTGCCGATCACCTCGAACGCGACCTGGTTGACCACCTCGGGGATCACCGGGTTGACCTTGCCGGGCATGATCGACGAACCCGGTTGGACGGCGGGCAGGTTGATCTCGCCGAGCCCCGCGCGGGGTCCCGAGGACAGCAGGCGCAGGTCGTTGCAGATCTTCGAGATCTTCACCGCGATGCGCTTGAGCACGCCCGAGAAGGTGACGAACGCCCCGGTGTCGCTCGTGGCCTCGACGAGGTCCGCGGCGACGACGAAGTCGATCCCCGTCAGCTCCGACAGCTCGTGGGTCGCGCGCGCCGCGTAGCGCGGGTCCGCCGTGATCCCGGTGCCGATCGCGGTGGCCCCCAGGTTGACCTCCTGGAACAGACGGGCGGTGCGGGTCAGGCGCTCGACGTCCTCGTGGACCGTGGTCGCCCAGCCGTCGAACTCCTGGCCGAGCGTCATCGGCACGGCGTCCTGCATCTGGGTGCGGCCCATCTTGAGCTGCTGGGCGAACTCCCGACCCTTGGCGCGCAGGGCGTTGATGAGCTCGTCCATCGCGGCGGCCAGGCCCGGGAAGGACAGCAGGATCGCGAGTCGCACGGCCGTCGGGTACACGTCGTTGGTGGACTGGCCCAGGTTCACGTGGTTGTTGGGGTGCAGGTGCTCGTACTCGCCCTTGGCGTGGCCCATGATCTCGAGCGCGCGGTTGGCGATCACCTCGTTGGCGTTCATGTTGGTCGAGGTGCCCGCCCCGCCCTGGATCACGTCGACCACGAACTGGTCGAGGAGCGCGCCGTCCGCGATCTCCTCGCACGCCTGCTCGATCGCGTCGGCCCGCGTGTGGTCGAGCGCGCCGAGCGCCCGGTTCGCGCGCGCGGCTGCGCGCTTGACCTGCGCGAGCGCCGCGATCAGGCGGGGGAAGTGGGCGAGCGGGACGTCGGTGATGCGGAAGTTCTCCTGCGCGCGCAGCGTCTGGACGCCGTAGTAGGCGTCGGCGGGAACGTCCCTGTCGCCGAGCAGATCGTGCTCGGTGCGCATCTCGGTCATGGCAGCGGTGTCCTCCTGACGAGTCGGGGCCGGCGGCTCTGCCGGGCCCCGTCCACCCTAGTGCCCGCCGGGAAGGCCGTCCGGCGGCCCGTACGATGTGCGGGTGCCTCGCGACCGCTCTCCCTTCACGCTGCGCGCTGCCCTGCGCCGGCAGGCGGTCCTCGTGTGCGCGCTCGTGGTGCTCGTCGTGATCGTCGTGATCGGGGCGACCGGCCGCGCCCCGCTCGCCGGGGTGCTGCTGGGCGGCGAGCTCGTGGTCCTCGCGCTCCTGCGGGCGCTGCTGTCGGCCCAGGCGGTGGGGGCGCTCGCCATCCGGCCCCGCCCGGTGGACGTGACGGTCATGCTCGTGCTCGCGGCAGGCCTGTTCGCCCTCGCGGGCGCGCCCAACCTCTGAGCCCGACGGGATCGCGCCCGCCGGGCCCGGTGCCGCGCCGTCGTCGGCGCCTGCTCAGGCCCGGGCGTCCTCGACGGGTCGGACGAGACCGTCCTCGAGCCCGTAGACGCCGCCCGCGACCACGACGCGCCCGTCGGCGACCGCCTCGGCGACGATCGTGGACTCCGCGAGCAGGTCCTGCACGGTGCCGGCGACGTGACGGCGCACCGCGTCGTGCGACGGGTCCTCGGGATCGAGGTGCTCGCGGGTGAGGTCCACGAGGATCGGCATGGCGCCCGGCAGGTCGCCGCCCCCGGCGAGGTGGGCGACGGTCGCCGCGACCGCCCCGCACGATTCGTGGCCGAGCACGAACACGACCTGCACGCCCAGCTCCGCGACCGCGAACTCGATCGAGGCCTGCGCCGAGCCGGCGCGCCCGACCACCTGGCCCGCGTTGCGCACGACGAACACGTCCCCGAAGCCCTGGTCGAACAGCAGCTCGACGCTCGCGCGCGAGTCCGAGCAGCCCAGCACGACCGCGTACGGGCTCTGCCCGCCCGTGAGCAGCTGGCGATGGTTCGCCGACTGGTGGGGGTGGGAGGGCGTGCCCGCGGCGAAGCGGCGGTTGCCCGCGAGCAGGCGCTCGAGGGCGGCCTGCGGGGTGGCGTCGGCGCCGTCGGACGCGGTCGGGGCGGCAGAGGCGGGGGGCACGGTCATCGAGGTCTCCGAGGGTGTGTGCGAGGCGGAGGCCCAGTGTGACACGATCACGCGGTGGCTACGGATCTCGCGCGCCTGCACGACGTGTTCGACCTCGCGATGCGCATCGGGGAGGGGCTGCTCTCCAACGGGGCGCCGGCCTCCGAGGTCACCGCGACCATCCTGCGCGTGATCTCGGCCTCGGGCATCCGCAACGTGTCGGTCACCGTGACCTTCGACGAGGTCTCGATCTCGTACCTGCCCGGCCGCGAGGCGGCGCCCTTCACGAGGATTCGCGCCGCGGGCGCGCGCATCCAGGACTTCACCCGGCTCGAGGCGTACGAGCAGGTCACCGAGGACTACATCAGCGGCGCGATCGACCTCGAGACGGCCGCCGCCGAGGTCGCCGCGGTGCCCGCGCGCGAACGGGTCTACCCGGCCTGGCTGGTCACGGCCGGGCTCGCCGTCATGGGCGGCGCCGCGGCCTTCGGGCTCGGCGCCGGGGTGCTCACGACGGTCGCCGCGACCGTCACGGCGGCCGTGCTCGCGGTCCTCACCGAGACCCTGACCGCACGGCGCATCCCCCTGTTCTACATCCAGGTGGCGGGCGGCTTCGTCGCCGCGATCGCGGCCGTGCTCGTGCATCTCATCGACCCCGACGAGAACTCCTCGGTCGTCGTCGTGGCCTGCCTGATTATCCTGCTCGCGGGCCTCACCTCGCTCGGCGCCATGCAGGACGCGATCACCGGCTGGTACGTGACGGCGTCCGGGCGCATCCTCGAGACCTTCATGCTCACGATCGGGCTGGTGATCGGGGTGCGCGCCGGGATCCTGGTCGCCGAGATGTTCCGCGCCGACATCTCCGTGTCCGCCTCGATGCCGGTCAGCCTCGCGGGCCTGCTGGCCCTCGTGGTCTCGGGTCTCTTCCTGGGGCTCGGCTACGCGATCAGCGTGCAGACCCCGCCGCGCTCCCTCGTGTGGTGCGCCCTGATCGCCGCGCTCGCCTCGGTCACGGCGAGCCTCGTGACCTCGATCGGCCTCGACCGGGTGTGGGCGGTCGGCCTGACCGCGGCCGGCGTCGGCGCCCTCGCCGCCGTGCTCGCGGAGAAGGTCAAGGCGCCCACCCTCACCTTCGTCATGGCGGGGGTGATCCCGATGGTGCCCGGCAGTCGCATCTATCGCGGGCTGCTCGCGATCGGCACGGACCTCGCCGAGGGCGCGGGCTGGCTGTTCGAGGCCGTCGAGATCGCCGTCGCGCTCGCCGCGGGCGCCGTGCTCGGCCAGCTCGTGGCCGCGCGGATCCTGCGCATGACGGGCCGGGCGGTCTCGTCGTTCACGCCCGTGATCGCGGCCCCGTTCACGACGCTGCGGCGCCGGAGGCAGGTGGCGGCCGGACGTCCCCGCGCAGGCCGTCGCGGCGGCGCTACCATGACGGGCGAGCGGACAGTGCTGTCCCCGTCCTCACCGGCCGGACCCCCATCCCAGCGCTCCGTCGAGCGGGAGGAGACCCCATGAGCACCCAGACCATCGTCGCGACGGGTTCCTACACCACGGGTGAGGGCCGCGGTCCGGGAATACGGCTGCTGTCCCTGGACCGGGAGGAGCTGACCGCGAGCACCCTGGCCGAGGTCGCGCTGGACGATCCCACCTTCCTGCTGTGGAGCCCCGACGGGTCGATGCTGTACGCGGTCCACGAGACCTCGCCGACCGTCGTCACCGCTCTGCGGGTCGATGCCGCCGGCGCCTCCGCCGAGGTCGCCGGCTCGCTCGAGCTGACGGGCTCCGGCGGGTGCCACGTCGCCTTCGGCATCGCCGCGAGCACCCTGATCGTGACGGACTACGGCTCGGGCACGGTCGAGGTCGTCGGCCTCGACGCCGACGGGGCCCCGACCCAGGTGATCGATGTGTGCGACCACTCCGGCTACCTGCCCCAGCGCACGGCGCACCCGCACCAGGCCACGATCCTGCCCGGCACCGGGCTGCTGGGCGTGACCGACCTGGGCCTCGACCGCGTCTACCTCTACCGCCAGCAGCCCTCCGGCGAGATCGACCTCGCGGGGGAGATCACGGCGGGCCGCTTCAGCGGGCCCCGCCACCTCGCCGCCGACCACGAGAGCCTCGTGCTGTATCTCGCGTGCGAGCTCACGGGGGAGATCACCGACGCGGTGCGGAGCGCTGCGGGCGGCGACGGGGAGGAGCCCTCGTGGACGGTGAGGCGCCCCCTGCCCGCGAGCGGCACGGGAGTGCCCAACGAGGTCTCGCACCTCGAGATCTCCGGCCACGAGAACCATCTGTTCGTCGCCAACCGCGGCCCCGACACGCTCGCGGCCTTCAACCTCGGCATGATGCGGCCCGAGCTCGTCGCCGAGGTCCCCGTCGGCGCACGCCCGCGGCACTTCACGCGCCTCGAGGACCTCATCCTCGTGGCCGCGCAGGACGGGGACCGCATCGACCTCGTGCGATGGAACGGCCACGGCTTCTCGATCGCGGGAGAGCCCATCCCGGCGCCCTCGATATCCTGCATCGTGCCCCGTCCCTGACCGCGGGGCCGCGGCCCCGCGGGCCCGGTCCCGCAGGGCCTGATCCGGCCGGACCGGGCCCACCCTGACTCCCGTGAGAGGACTTCTGCCGCGATGACCGATCTGCACCGCGCCGCCGACGCCGTGACCCCCGCGCTCTCCGAGGCGCCCGAGCGGACGGCCGCCGCGGCGTCCGTGCGCGAGGCCTTCGCGTCCGCCTACGGCACCGAGCCCGAGGGCGTGTGGTCGGCCCCCGGCCGCGTCAACATCATCGGCGAGCACGTCGACTACCAGGACGGCCTGTGCCTTCCGATGGCGATCTCGCACCGCTGCTTCGTGGCGGCCGCCCGCAACGAGACGGGCACGCTGCGCCTGCGCTCGGTGCAGAGCGACGAGAGCATCGAGGCGCCCGTGGACGGCCTCGCCCCCGGGTCCGTGGGGAGCTGGGGCGCGTACATCGCCGGGGTGCTGTGGGCGCTGGGCGAGCAGCGCGAGGGCGGCGTGCCGTCCGTCGGGTTCGACATCCTCATCGACGGCCACGTGCCGCTCGGCTCGGGCCTGTCGTCCTCGGCGTCCCTCGAGTGCGCGGCTGCGGAGGCGTTCGACGCGCTCCTGGCGCTCGGCACCACCCGGCTCGAGCGGGTCCGGGCGGCCATCACCGCCGAGACCGAGTTCGCCGGGGCCTCGACGGGCGGCCTCGATCAGTCCGCGTCCGTGCTGTGCACCGCGGGGCACGCCCTGCTGCTGGACTGCCGGGACTTCTCGACCCAGCCGGTGGCGTGGGACCTCGCCTCCCAGGGGCTCGCCCTGCTGATCTGCGACACCCGCGCCGAGCACTCGCACGTCGACGGGGAGTACACCGCGCGGCGGCGCGACAGCGAGCGTGCGGCGGAGCTGATCGGCGTCGGCACCCTGCGCGAGGTCGATTCCGATCGGCTCGACGAGGCGCTCGCCCGGATCGACGACGAGGTGGTGCGCCGGCGCGCGCGCCACGTCGTGACCGAGATCCAGCGGGTCCGGGACTTCGCGGCCCTGCTCGAGGGGTCCACGGTGCGCGAGCACGTCGACGAGCTCGGCGCCCTGCTGAACGCGTCTCACGACTCCCTGCGCGACGACTACGAGGTGACCGTGCCCGCGCTCGACATCGCCGTGGACGCGGCGCGCGAGGCGGGCGCCCACGGCGCCCGCATGACCGGCGGCGGCTTCGGCGGCAGCATCATCGCGCTCGTCGAGGCCGACCGGACGGAGGCCGTGGCCGCCGCGATCGCGCAGGCCTTCGACCGCGAGCAGCTCACCGCGCCGGAGCTGTTCGTCGCGCTTTCCTCGGACGGGTCCGGCCGGGACCTCTGAGCAGGGGCCCACGGGCCCGGCGCGCGTCTCGTCGCTCGTGTCCGGCAGGTGGCGCGGTGTCCGGTCTCCTAGGACCCGCCTGCGCCCTCGACGGGCTCGCTCGCGAGCCACGTCTCCACCTGGCGCAGCATGCCCCGCTTCTCGCCCTCGGGCGCGCGGGAGGCCCGGATCGAGGAGGCCGCGAGATGGGCGAGCTCCGCGTCGTCCAGCCCGATCTCGCGCGCGGTCTCGTACTGGTCGAGCAGGCGCGAGCCGAACAGCAGGGGGTCGTCGGCGCCGAGCGCGACGGTCGCGCCCGCCGACAGGAGCCGACGCAGCGGTACGTCGGACGCGGTCTCGAGCACCCCCAGGGCCGCGTTCGAGGCGGGGCAGATCTCCAGGGCGATGCCGCGCTCGACGATGCTCTCGAGCAGCCGCGGGTCCTCGGCGGCGCGCACCCCGTGCCCCAGCCGATCGGGGTGGAGGGACTCGACGACGTCGCGCACGTGGGAGGGCCCCAGCAGCTCCCCGCCGTGGGGCACGCTCGCGAGCCCCGCCTCCCGCGCGATCCGGAAGGCCGGGCCGAACTCGGCCGTGTCCCCGCGGCGCTCGTCGTTGGACAGGCCGAAGCCGACCACCACGCCCGCGTGCTGGGCCGCGAGACGTGCGAGGGCGCGCGCGTCGAAGGGACTGCGCGTGCGGGACGCGGCCACGATGATCCCGATGCTCACGCCGGTCGCGGTCTCGGCCGAGCGCGCCTCGTCGAGCACGATCTCGAGCGCCGGGGTGATGCCGCCGACGAAGACGGCGTAGCTCGTGGGGTCGACCTGCAGCTCGAGGCGGACCGAGCCCTCGGCGGCGTCGTCCTCGGCCGCCTCGCGCACGATGCGCCGCATCGCCGCCTCCGAGTCGACGACGACGCGCGCCGCGTCGTAGTGGCGCTGGAAGCGGAACCACCCGCGCGCGTCGGGCTCGACCTGGAGCGCCTCGGACTCCGCGAGCCCGCGCGGCAGGCGGACCCGCCGTGCCGCCGCCATGTCGATGAGCGTGCTCGGCCGCATCGAGCCGGTGAAGTGCAGATGCAGGTGCGCCTTGGGCAGCGTGCGCAGGTCGCGCCGTCCGGGCGGCGTCGGGCGGCGGCCCGTCGTGACGGGGCCCGGGGACGGCTCGGGCGTCACCGGGACAGCAGCGCGGCCACCCGGTCGATGCCCTCGGCGAGGTCGGCGTCGGCCAGGGCATAGGAGAAGCGCAGGTGGCCCGGGGCGCCGAAGGCCTCGCCCGGCACCGCCGCGACCTCGGCGTGCTCGAGGATCGCCGCCGCGAGCTGCCCGGAGGTCTCGATCCGCTCGCCCCCGATCTCCCGGCCCAGCACGCCCGTGACGTCGGGGAACACGTAGAACGCGCCCTCGGGCACGGGGACGCGGAAGCCGTCGATCGCGGACAGCCGCTCGACGATCGCGCGGCGCCGGCGGTCGAAGGCGGTGCGCATCTCCTCGACCTCGTCGAGCGGCCCCTCGAGCGCGGCGATCGCGGCCCGCTGGGCGATGTTGTTGACGTTCGACGTGAGATGGGACTGGAGGTTCGTGGCGGCGGCGACGATGTCGCGGGGCCCGACCGTCCACCCGACCCGCCAGCCCGTCATCGCGAAGGTCTTGGCGACACCGTTGAGCAGGACGCACGTGTCGGCGAGCTCGGGCACGGCGCCGAGCACCGAGGTGAACTCGACACCGTCGTAGGTCAGGTGCTGGTAGATCTCGTCGGAGACCACCCAGATCCCGTGCTCGAGCGCCCACCGCCCGAGCGCGGTGATCTGCTCGCGGCTCATGACGGCGCCCGTGGGGTTGGAGGGCGAGCACAGCAGGATCGCGCGCGTGCGCTCGGTGCGCGCGGCCTCGAGCTGGTCGATCGTGGGCAGGTACCCCTGGTCGGCGCCCGCGAAGACCTCGACCTCGCGCGCACCCGCCAGCCGGATCGCCTCGGGGTACGTGGTCCAGTACGGCGCGGGCAGGATCACCTCGTCACCGGGGTCCAGCAGCGTCGCGAACGTCTGGTAGACGGACTGCTTGCCGCCGTTGGTCACGAGCACCTGCGACGGGTCGACCTCGACGCCGTCGGTGCGGGCGGTCGCGTCCGCGATGGCCCGGCGGAGCTCGGGCAGGCCCGCCGTGGGGGAGTAGCGGTGGTTGCGGGAATCGGCGGCCGCCTCCTGGGCCGCGGCGACGATGGGCGCGGGGGTGGGGAAGTCCGGCTCGCCGGCGCCGAAGCCGATCACGGGGTGCCCCGCGGCCTTGAGCGCCTTGGCCTTGGCGTCGACCGCGAGGGTCGCCGACTCGGCGATCGCGCCGACGCGACGCGAGACCCGGGCGTGAGGAGCGGAGGGGGAGGCGGACTCGGGGCTGCGACCTGTCGTGTTCACCCCGCCTATGGTGTCAGAGCCGCAGGGCCCCCGCCAGGATCTCCGGGCCCGCCGACGCCGCGGTCGGCGCGGGCGCCGGATGTGACCTGGCGCGCGATGCGGGACGATGATTCGCACCGGTGGGTCGTCATGGCTATGCTGTACGTCGGTCCTGTGCGCTGTCGCGCCGGGACGAAGGGCAGTGGCGCAATTGGTAGCGCAGCGGTCTCCAAAACCGCAGGTTGCAGGTTCGAGTCCTGTCTGCCCTGCTCATCCGCCCGGGTCCGCCCGGGCGGGAGCCGATGACCTCGATGAGATCGGACGGACCAGACGTGAGTTCCAGCCAGCAGGCCACCTCGTCGCGGACCTCGGACGGTCCCGACGCGCCGCGGGCGAGCCGGAACCCCTTTGCGGCGATCGTGCTGTTCGTCCGCCAGGTCGTCGCCGAGCTCAAGAAGGTCGTCATCCCGACGCGCGGTGAGCTGCTGACCTACACGGTCACGGTGCTCGGCTTCGTCTTCGTGATGATCCTCATCGTGTTCGGGCTCGATGTCGCCTTCGGCTGGCTCGCCCGGATCGCCTTCACCACCGGCGGTCTCGGCAGCTGACCGGCGGGCGCAGCCCGACCATCCCGCCCGCCGGGCGGCAGATCCCGATCCACAGCCGGACAGAAAGCAGGTTCACGGTGGCAGACGAGCAGGGCAGCCAGACCCCCGAGGCGGACGCCGACTCCTTCGACGACACCCTCGCCTTCTCCGCACGCCCGGAGGAGGACGCCGCGGCCTCCGTCGAGGAGACCGCCGACGTGACCGTCGCGGACGGGCTCGCCGGCGACGAGGACACGGACGGGCTCGCCGACGAGGAGCCCGCGGGCACCTCCCTCGAGCCCGCGGCCCCCGAGGCCTCCTTCGAGATCAGCGACGACGAGACCCTCGGCGCCGCGGCCGGCACCCCCGTCGCCGAGCTCCCCGAGGACGAGGCCCCGAGCGCGGAGGCCCCCGCGGGCGAGGCCGCCCCCGCCGAGGAGGACCCGGTCGCCGTCCTGCGCCGCCAGCTGCGCAGCGCCCCCGGCGAGTGGTACGTCGTCCACTCCTACTCCGGTCACGAGAACCGCGTGAAGACCCAGCTCACCACGCGCATCGAGACCCAGGACATGGAGGAGTACATCTTCCAGGTCGAGGTCCCGATGGAGGACGCGACCGAGATCAAGGGCGGGCAGAAGAAGGTCGTGCGCCGCGTGCGCATCCCCGGCTACGTCTACGTCCGCATGGACATGACCGAGGGCTCGTGGCGCGTCGTGCGCGACACCCCCGGCGTGACCGGCTTCGTGGGCAACGCGACCGATCCGACGCCGCTCAGCTTCGACGAGATCTTCTCCGTGCTCGCCCCGTCCGTGGGCCTGCCGGAGAAGAAGCGCTCGTCCTCGTCCTCCTCGTCGACCAAGTCCCAGGCCGCGCAGAAGATGCCCGACTTCAAGGTCGGCGAGTCCGTGACCGTCATGGACGGTCCGTTCGAGACCATGCCCGCCTCGATCGCCGAGATCGACGAGCACAACCAGAAGCTCCGGGTCCTCGTGTCCATCTTCGGACGCGAGACCCCGGTGGAGCTGGGCTTCGACCAGGTCGCCAAGATCTGATCGTCCCCGCTCCCGTGTGACCTGATCGATAGCCGAGCCCGCACGGGCCCGGCTATCGTTCGGTGGCCGGTCGTGCTCGCACGACCGGTCCGACCCCGGCCCCGCGCCGGGGTCCGCAGTGGGAGGGGCCCCTCGGGACCCCGCCCGGACCACGACAAGTAAGGAAGAGCAATGCCTCCCAAGAAGAAGGTCGCGAGCATCATCAAGCTCCAGATCCAGGCCGGCGCGGCCACCCCTGCGCCGCCCGTGGGTCCGGCGCTCGGTGCCGCCGGCGTCAACATGATGGAGTTCGTCAAGGCGTACAACGCCGCGACCGAGCACCAGCGCGGGAACATCATCCCCGTCGAGATCACCGTGTACGAGGACCGTTCGTTCACGTTCGTCACCAAGACCCCGCCGGCGGCGGAGCTCATCAAGAAGGCCGCGGGCCTCCAGAAGGGCTCGGCCACCCCGCACACCGACAAGGTGGGCTCGGTGACGATGGCACAGGTCCGCGAGATCGCGGAGACCAAGATGCCCGACCTGAACGCGAACGATATCGATGCGGCCGCAAAGATCGTGGCGGGGACCGCCCGGTCCATGGGCATCACGGTGGAGGACTGAGACTGATGGCATTCCGCAGCAAGGCGTACAAGGACGGCGCGGCCAAGATCGAGGAGGGGCGTCTGTACGCTCCGCTCGACGCCGTGCGTCTGGCACAGAAGACCTCCGCCACCAAGTTCGACGCGTCCGTCGAGGTCGCGATGCGACTGGGCGTCGACCCCCGCAAGGCGGACCAGATGGTCCGCGGCACGGTCAACCTGCCCCACGGCACCGGCAAGACCGCTCGCGTGATCGTGTTCGCGTCCGGCCCGCAGGCCGAGGCCGCGCGTGAGGCCGGCGCCGACGAGGTCGGCGACGACGAGCTCATCGAGAAGGTCGCCGGCGGGTGGACCGACTTCGACGCGGCCGTCGCCACGCCGAACCTCATGGGCAAGGTAGGCCGTCTGGGCCGCGTGCTCGGCCCCCGTGGCCTCATGCCGAACCCCAAGACGGGCACCGTCACGATGGACACCGCCAAGGCCGTGTCCGACATCAAGGGCGGGAAGATCGAGTTCCGCACCGATCGTGCAGCGAACCTGCACTACATGATCGGCAAGACTTCCTTCAGCGACGCGCAGCTCGTGGAGAACTACGTCGCGGCGCTCGAGGAGATCCTGCGCCTCAAGCCGTCGAGCTCCAAGGGCCGCTACATCACGAAGATCACCGTGTCCACCACCATGGGCCCGGGCATCCCGGTCGACGTGAGCCGCACCCGCAACCTCACCGAGGACACCGACGAGGCCTGATCCTCCCGGTTCCCGCGACGACGCCCCGTCCACCTCCCGGTGGGCGGGGCGTCGTGCTGTGCGGGGGAGCGGTGCGGGCTGACGCGAGCCCGCGCGTCGAGCCCACCTCGAGATCGCCTCTCTCGGCGGAACCCCACGAGAACTCCGCCGGAAGGACGATCTCGATCAGGGGGCGTCCTTGGGCGGTCGAGCGTCCCCGCGAGCGCACGGACGACGGCGACCGCCCCCGCGAGGGGACGGCCGCCGTCGTGCCGGTCGGGATCAGGCCCTGCCGAGCTCCCGCTCGAGCTCGGGATCCATCGAGTCGACGAACTCGGCGGTGTCGTCGGCGCCCGCAGGAGCCTCCGCCTTCTGCTCGGCCGCCTCGATGCTCTCCGAGGTCGGGGCGTGCGCCGGGGTCACGACCGAGGCGCCGTGCGCCGCGGTGTACCCGACCTCGCCCTCGTAGGCGTCGGCGATGAGCTCCTTGAGCTCGGCGACGAGCGGCTCCTTGGGGTTGGCCGGGGTGCACTGGTCCTCGAACGCCCGGTAGGCGAGCGTGTCGATGGTCGCGTCCAGGTGCTCCCGCGTCACGCCGTTGGCCTTGAGGCTGAGCTCGATGCCCAGATCCTCGCCCAGCCGGGTGACCTCGTCGATGAGCGACTGCACGCCCTCCTCGACGGTCGAGGCCGGGAAGCCCATGAACCGCGCGAACTCCGCGAGGTCCTGATCGGCCCGGTACGACTCGTACTTGGGGAAGATCGCGTGCTTGAACGGACGCGTCGCGTTGTACCGGATCACGTGCGGCAGGAAGATTGCGTTGGTGCGGCCGTGGGCGATGTTGAACTCGGCGCCGCACTTGTGCGACAGCGAGTGCACGATGCCCAGGAACGCGTTGGCGAACGCCATGCCCGCCATGGCCGACGCGTTGTGCATCTTCTCCTTGGCGTCCAGGTCGTTGTCGAGCACCGCGGCCCGGAGGTTGGCGAAGATCAGCTGCGCCGCCCGCAGGGACAGGCCCCGGGTGTAGTCGCTCGCCATCGTCGAGACGTAGGACTCGATCGAGTGGGTCAGCGCGTCCATGCCGGAGTCGGCGGCCGTGCGCCGCGGCACCGTGTCGACGAACTGGGCGTCCACGATCGCGACGTGCGGGGTCACCGCGTAGTCGGCGATCGGGTACTTCACGTGCGTCTCGGAGTCCGTGATGACCGCGAACGGGGTGCACTCCGAGCCGGTGCCCGACGTGGTCGGGATCGCGACGAACTGCGCCTTCTTGCCCAGCTTGGGGAAGCGGTAGGTGCGCTTGCGGATGTCCATGAACTTCTGCTTCATGCCGAAGTAGGACGCCTCGGGCTCCTCGTAGAACAGCCACATGCCCTTGGCCGCGTCCATCGCGGAGCCGCCGCCGAGCGCGATGATGCAGTCGGGCTCGAAGTCGCGCATGTGCGAGGCGCCCTTGAACACCGTCTCCGAGGTGGGGTTGGGCTCGACGTCGGAGAAGATCGTCCAGGCCACCTCGTCCTTGCGCTTCTTGAGGTGGTCGATCAGGACGTCCACGTAGCCGAACTGGACCATGCCGGGATCCGACACGATGAACACGCGGTTGATGGCCGGCATCTTCTGCAGGTACTGGACCGAGTAGCGCTCGAAGTAGGTCTTCGGGGGCACCTTGAACCACTGCATGTTGTTCCGCCGTTCTGCGATCCGCTTGACGTTGATGAGGTCGATGGCCGAGACGTTGCGCGACACGGAGTTGTGACCGTACGAGCCGCAGCCGAGCGTCATCGAGGGGATCAGCCCGTTGTAGACGTCGCCGATGCCGCCCAGCGCGCTGGGCGAGTTGACGATGATGCGGCAGGCCTTCATCCGCAGCCCGAACTCGCGCTCGAGCTCAGCGTCGCGCGCGTGCAGCACGGCCGTGTGGCCCAGTCCGCCGAACTCGAGCATCCGGGCGGAGAGGTCCAGGCCCTCCTCGGGGCCCGAGACGACCTTCATGCCGAGCACGGGGCACAGCTTCTCGCGCGAGAACGGGTGGTCCTCGCCGACGCCGTCGATCGGGGCCAGCAGCAGTTTGGTGCCCGCGGGCACGTCGATGCCGGCGCCCTCGGCGATCGCCTGGGCGCTCTGGCCGACGACGGACGCGACCACCGAGCCGGTCTCGGTGATCATGAAGGCCTCGAGCTTCTCGGCCTCGGCGGGGGTGACGACGTGGGTGCCGAACTTCTCGAACTCGGCGATGACCTCGTCGGCGATCTCCTGGTCGATGAACACGGCCTGCTCGGACGCGCAGATCATGCCGTTGTCGAAGGTCTTGGACAGGATCAGGTCGTTGACGCTGCGGGCGATCTTCGCGCTCTTGTGGAAGTACACGGGCACGTTGCCCGGGCCGACGCCGAGAGCGGGCTTGCCGGTCGAGTACGCCGACTTGACCATGCCGGAGCCGCCCGTGGCGAGCGTGAGCGCGACGGTCGGGTGGTTGAGCAGAGCGGTCGTGGCCTCGATCGACGGGTGCTCGATCCACTGGATGCAGTGCTCGGGCGCGCCCGCTGCGACGGCGGCGTCGTACATGACCTTCGCCGCGGCCGACGAGCACTGCTGGGCGCTCGGGTGGAACGCGAAGATGATCGGGTTGCGCGTCATGATCGCGATGATGCACTTGAACATCGTGGTCGACGTCGGGTTGGTGACCGGGGTGACGCCGGCGACGACGCCCACGGGCTCGGCGATCTCGGTGACGCCGGTCTGCTTGTCCTCGTGGATCACGCCCACGGTGCGGTCGTACTTGATCGAGTTCCAGATGTACTCGGTCGCGAACAGGTTCTTGACGCACTTGTCCTCGAAGAGACCGCGGCCCGTCTCCTCGACGGCGAGGCGGGCCAGCGGCATGTGCTGGTCGACGCCCGCGAGCGCCATCGCGTGCACGATCTCGTTGATGGTGTCCTGGTCGTAGGAGTCGAAGGCCGCGAGCGCGGCCGCACCGCGCGCCGCGAGCGTGTCGATCTCGGAGGGGCTCGTCGTCTTCGTGCTCGATGCGGCGGTCGGCGTGGTCCGCGAAGGGGTCGTCGTCTTCGTGGTCGAAGCGTCGATGGTCGTCGTTCCCGAGGCTGCCATGTGACTGTCTGTCCTTGCCTGGTAGGTGATGCTCCGACGGTCCCCGGTGGGTCCGTCACCCCTGACGCTAGGGGAGGGGGAGGGGGCCCTCAAGGGCCAGGAGGTCCCGACGTCGCCGCCGCCTGCGGCCGCCCGTTCCCGCAGGTCAGGACGGACATCGGCGAGAGCTGTCGGCGAACCGGGCCGCAGGTCTCGGCGCGGCCGGGACGGGCGACGAGGTGGATGTGGCGCCCACCACATGAGGTGCTCAGGGACCCTCGTCCCCGTCCTGCCTGCGGGTTCGGTGGTGGGATGGATCATGGGCGCAGAAGCGGCGGCAGGACGGGCGGGCCGGGCCTCGGGGGCGGGGCCGCGTGCACGTTCGACGCGACGGGACATTCGTCCCCGGCGCAGCCGCCGCTTCCGCGCCGTGGCCGAGGTCACAGCGGGTGTGACCGACGACGCGCGGCCCGGTGTCGCCCTGGTCGGGGGCGTCCGGTAGCCTGGACGCACCGAAGACCGCCGGTCGTCGCCCTCGACCCCGAGGACGACCGAAGGACTCCCGTACGGGACGGCCTGCGCAGGTGCATCGAACGACCGCATGATCATCCCGTCCCCGGACGGCGGTGTCGTGCGGGCCGAGCCTCGACGCCCTGCGCGTCGAGGCTTTTCTCGTTCCGGGCCTTCAGCCGGCGTCCGAGACCTCTGGAAGGAGGGCCATGGCGAAGCCCGAGAAGGTGGACGCCGTCGCCGAGCTCAGGGAGCTGTTCCGTGAGTCCGATGCCGCCGTTCTCACCGAATACCGCGGACTCTCCGTGCAGCAGCTCAAGCAGCTGCGCCGCGCACTGGGATCCGATGCGCAGTACGCCGTGGTGAAGAACACGCTCACGGAGATCGCCGCCCGCGAGGCCGGCATCGACGCGTTCGAGGGCAAGCTCTCGGGTCCGACCGCCATCGCCTTCATCAAGGGTGAGCCGGTCGGGGCCGCGAAGGCTCTGCGTGACTTCGCCAAGGAGAACGACAAGCTCGTCGTCAAGTCCGGCTACTTCGAGGGCAAGGCCCTCTCGGAGGACGACGTCAAGAAGCTCGCGGACCTCGAGTCCCGCGAGGTCCTGCTGGCCAAGGCCGCGGGAGCCATGAAGGGCTCCCTGTCCAAGGCCGCTGCCGTGTTCCAGGCGCCGCTGTCGAAGGCCGCGCGCACCGTGGACGCGCTGCGTGCGAAGCAGGACGCCTGAGCCTCGGCTCTCGCGGACCTGCTGCGCACATCCCAGCGCGTCAGCGCTGACCTCCGGTCGCTCCCGCAGGGGACGACCGGGACCGACCAGGCGCACCAGCGCCGCACCACCCCGGACGGGACCTCGTACGAGGTCCCCCCAACAGGAAGGAACGCCATCATGGCGAAGCTCAGCAACGACGAGCTCATCGAGGCTTTCAAGGAGATGTCCCTCATCGAGCTCTCCGATTTCGTCAAGCAGTTCGAGGACGTCTTCGACGTCACCGCTGCCGCCCCCGTCGCGGTCGCCGCTGCCGGTGGCGCCGCGGCCGACGCCCCCGCCGCCGAGGAGCAGACCGAGTTCGACGTCGTCCTCGAGTCGGTCGGCTCGGCCAAGATCGCCGTCATCAAGGAGGTGCGCGCTCTGACGGGCCTCGGCCTGAAGGAGGCCAAGGACCTCGTCGACGGCGCTCCCAAGGCCGTCCTGGAGAAGGTCGACCAGGCTGCCGCCGACAAGGCCAAGGAGCAGCTCGAGGGCGCCGGCGCCACCGTCACCGTCAAGTGACGTGCGCGCAGGGGCGGCGACAGCGCCGCCCCGGCGCTCTGCTTCACGAAGGGCCGTCCCGCACCGCGGGGCGGCCCTTCCGCATGCCCGCCGCCGTCGCCGGGCTCGAGGGGGGGCGGGGCCGCACGGCCCGCGCCCTCGGGCCGTGCCCGACCCTCGCGCGAGGATCTGCGCGCCCATGGGCGTGGTCGGCTTGACTGCCGGGCGGATTGCGCCCATCCTGGTTCCCGAACGTGAGCAGGTCCTGCCGAGCTCCCGCCCCCGCCGCCGATGTCGGGGATCCCGGAGCATCCCATAAGAGGGCAGGACGCTCCGCCTTCCGCGCCAGGCATATGGCGGTCGACGCGGATGGACCGGGTGTGAGCTATACCCCTTGTGTCCATCCGTGTTGGTTGCTATGCTCAGCTTTTGCGCTGTGCCCTAAGTCGCCGTGCTCGCCCGCCGTTCTCACCTCGTGTGAGGACTTCTCGGCGCGTCGACGTGTCGGACCGGTCGCGCCCCACTGTCGTCGGCCTGTGGAAGGACCCCCCTTTGGCTGCCTCGAGCACCGATCTCACCCCTACCATCGCCGCCCGCACCGCGTCGCCCCGCGTGACGTTCGCGAAGCTGGGCGACCCCATCGAGGTCCCGGACCTCCTGTCCCTGCAGACCAAGAGCTTCGACTGGCTGCTCGGCAACGAGCGCTGGCAGGGGCGAGCCGAGGCGGCCGCCGCCGAGGGCCGTGAGGACGAGCCCCAGACCTCGGGCCTCGCGGACATCTTCGAGGAGATCTCCCCGATCGAGGACTTCGCCGGCAACATGTCGCTGTCCTTCCGCGACCACACCTTCGACGACCCGAAGTACACGGTCGACGAGTGCAAGGAGAAGGACCTCACCTACTCCGCTCCGCTGTACGTCATCGCGGAGTTCATGAACAACGAGACCGGCGAGATCAAGACCCAGACGGTCTTCATGGGCGACTTCCCGCTCATGACCGACAAGGGCACCTTCATCATCAACGGCACCGAGCGCGTCGTCGTCTCCCAGCTGGTCCGCTCCCCGGGCGTGTACTTCGAGGAGTCGATCGACAAGACGAGCGACAAGCGCATCTACTCCGCCAAGGTGATCCCCTCGCGCGGCGCGTGGCTCGAGTTCGAGATCGACAAGCGCGACCAGGTGGGCGTGCGCATCGACCGCAAGCGCAAGCAGTCCGTGACGACCCTGCTGCAGGCCCTCGGCATGTCCCACAGCGACATCCTCGAGGAGTTCGGCGAGTTCGAGTCCATGCGCTCGACCCTCGAGAAGGACCGCATCTCGTCGCAGGACGAGGCGCTCATGGACATCTACCGCAAGCAGCGTCCGGGCGAGCCGCCGAGCCGCGACGCGGGCGAGGCGATGCTCAACAATCTCTACTTCAACGACAAGCGCTACGACCTCGCCAAGGTCGGCCGGTACAAGATCGACAAGAAGCTCGGTCTGACCAACCCGCTGTCGCAGTCGACGCTGACCCTCGAGGACGTCGTCGCGACCGTGAAGTACATCGTGGCCCTGCACGACGGCCTCAGCGAGTACGCGGGGGAGGGCGACCGCGCCATCCGCGTCGAGACCGACGACATCGACCACTTCGGCAACCGTCGCATCCGCGCCGTCGGCGAGCTCATCCAGAACCAGGTCCGCACGGGCCTGTCGCGCATGGAGCGCGTCGTGCGCGAGCGCATGACGACCCAGGACGTCGAGGCCATCACGCCGCTGACCCTGATCAACATCCGTCCCGTGACGGCCGCGATCAAGGAGTTCTTCGGCACCAGCCAGCTGTCGCAGTTCATGGACCAGAACAACCCGCTCTCGGGCCTGACCCACAAGCGCCGTCTCTCGGCGCTGGGCCCGGGCGGTCTGTCCCGCGACCGCGCCGGCATGGAGGTCCGCGACGTCCACCCGAGCCACTACGGCCGCATGTGCCCGATCGAGACCCCTGAGGGCCCGAACATCGGCCTGATCGGCTCGCTCGCGACGTTCGCGCGCATCAACCCCTTCGGCTTCATCGAGACCCCGTACCGCAAGGTCACGGGCGGCCAGGTCACCGACGAGATCGTCTACCTGACGGCCGACGACGAGGATCGCCACATCATCGCGCAGGCCAACGCCGCGCTCGAGGACGACGGCCGCTTCGCCGAGGAGCAGGTGCTCGTGCGCCTCCCCGGCGGCGAGCCCGAGCTCGTCGACGCCGCGGACGTGGACTACATGGACGTCTCCGCCCGCCAGATGGTGTCGGTCGCGACCGCGATGATCCCGTTCCTCGAGCACGACGACGCCAACCGCGCGCTCATGGGCGCGAACATGCAGCGCCAGGCCGTGCCGCTCCTGCGCGCCGAGATGCCGCTCGTCGGCACCGGCATGGAGCGTCGCGCGGCGGTCGACGCGGGCGACGTGATCGTCTCGCAGAAGGCCGGCGTCATCGAGGATCTGTCCGCGGACCTGATCTCGGTGATGGCCGACGACGGCACCCGCCAGACCTACCCGATCGGGAAGTTCCAGCGCTCCAACGCGGGCAACTGCTACAACCAGCGTGTCCTGTGGAACGAGGGCGACCGCGTCGAGGCGGGCTCGATCCTGGCCGACGGCCCCTCGACCGACGAGGGCGAGCTGAGCCTGGGCAAGAACCTGCTCGTCGCGTTCATGTCGTGGGAGGGCCACAACTACGAGGACGGCATCATCCTGTCCTCGCGCATGGTCTCCGACGACGTGCTCACCTCGATCCACATCGAGGAGCACGAGGTCGACGCCCGTGACACGAAGCTGGGCCGCGAGGAGATCACCCGCGACATCCCCAACGTCGGCGACGACGTGCTCGCCGACCTCGACGAGCGCGGCATCATCCGCATCGGCGCCGAGGTCGAGCCGGGCGACATCCTGGTCGGCAAGGTCACCCCGAAGGGCGAGACCGAGCTGACCCCGGAGGAGCGCCTGCTGCGCGCGATCTTCGGCGAGAAGGCCCGCGAGGTGCGCGACACGTCGCTGCGCGTCCCGCACGGCGAGTCCGGCACCGTGATCGGCGTCCAGGTGTTCACCGAGGACGACGAGGGCGACATCCTGCCCACCGGCGTCAACGAGATGGTGCGCGTCTACATCGCTCAGAAGCGCAAGATCACCGACGGCGACAAGCTGGCCGGCCGCCACGGCAACAAGGGCGTCATCGCCAAGATCAACCCCGTCGAGGACATGCCGTTCCTCGAGGACGGCACCCCGGTCGACATCATCCTCAACCCGATGGGCGTGCCCGGCCGCATGAACATCGGCCAGGTGATGGAGACCCACCTGGGCTGGGTCGCCAAGAACGGCTGGGACCTGACGGACTCCGAGGTCGCGGGGGAGCTGCCCGAGGCGGCGCTCACGGGCGAGCCCGGCACCCCTGTCGCGGTGCCGGTGTTCGACGGCCTCACGGGCGACGAGCTCAACTCCCTGATCTCCTCGACCACCCCCAACCGGGACGGCGAGCGCATGGTCAAGGGCAACGGCAAGGCGCGGCTGTTCGACGGCCGCTCCGGCGAGCCGTTCCCCGAGCCGATCTCGGTGGGCTACATGTACATCCTCAAGCTCCACCACCTGGTCGACGACAAGCTGCACGCCCGCTCGACCGGCCCGTACTCGATGATCACGCAGCAGCCGCTGGGCGGTAAGGCCCAGTTCGGCGGCCAGCGCTTCGGCGAGATGGAGGTGTGGGCCCTCGAGGCCTACGGCGCCGCCTACGCCCTGCAGGAGCTGCTGACCATCAAGTCCGACGACATCTCCGGCCGCGTGAAGGTCTACGAGGCCATCGTCAAGGGCGAGAACGTGCCCGAGCCCGGCATCCCGGAGTCCTTCCGCGTGCTGCTCAAGGAGATGCAGTCGCTGTGCCTGAACGTCGAGGTCCTGTCCTCCGACGGTCAGAGCATGGAGATGCGCGAGAGCGACGAGGACGTGTTCCGCGCCGCCGAGGAGCTCGGCATCGACCTGTCCCGCCGACCCCACGAGGGCGTCGGCTCCATCGAAGAGGTCTGACGGATCCGGGTGGGGGAGACGCCGAGCGCTCGCGCGAGGCGCCTCCCCGGCCCGCCCGCCCCGACCTGAGATCCATCAGACCTACGAGATTTTCGATTCGAGAGAAGGACATCTGTGCTCGACGTCAACAACTTCGACGAGCTGCGCATCGGCCTCGCCACTGCCGATGACATCCGCACCTGGTCCCACGGCGAGGTCAAGAAGCCGGAGACCATCAACTACCGCACCCTCAAGCCCGAGATGGACGGCCTGTTCTGCGAGCGCATCTTCGGTCCCACCCGGGACTGGGAGTGCTACTGCGGCAAGTACAAGCGCGTGCGCTTCAAGGGCATCGTGTGCGAGCGCTGCGGCGTGGAGGTCACCAAGTCCAACGTGCGCCGTGAGCGCATGGGCCACGTGGAGCTCGCCGCCCCCGTCACCCACATCTGGTACTTCAAGGGCGTGCCGAGCCGTCTCGGCTACCTGCTGGACCTCGCGCCGAAGGACCTCGAGAAGGTCATCTACTTCGCCGCGTACATGATCACGTCGGTCGACGCCGATGCCCGCCACGAGGATCTCCCGGACCTGCAGGCCCGCTTCGACCTCGAGGTCAAGGAGCTCGAGAAGGAGCGCGACGCGGCCATCAACGACCGCGCCGTCTCCGCCGAGCAGGATCTCGCCAAGCTCGAGGAGGAGGGGGCCAAGGCCGACGCCAAGCGCAAGGTCCGCGACTCCTCCGAGCGCGAGCAGGCCCAGATCCGCAAGAAGTACGACGCCGAGATCGATCGCATCACGGCCGTGTGGGACCGCTTCAAGAACCTCAAGGTCGCCGACCTCGAGGGCGACGAGCAGCTCTACCGCGCCATGAAGCTGCGCTACGGCACCTACTTCTCCGGCGGCATGGGCGCCGAGGCGATCCAGAAGCGCCTCCAGGACTTCGACCTCGACTCCGAGGCCGCGACCCTGCGCGAGATCATCGCGACCGGCAAGGGCCAGAAGAAGGCCCGCGCGCTCAAGCGCCTCAAGGTGGTCTCGGCGTTCCGCTCGACCACCAACTCGCCCGAGGGCATGGTCCTGGACGCCGTCCCGGTCATCCCCCCGGACCTGCGTCCGATGGTGCAGCTGGACGGCGGCCGCTTCGCGACCTCCGACCTCAACGACCTGTACCGCCGCGTGATCAACCGCAACAACCGCCTCAAGCGGCTGCTCGACCTCGGCGCGCCCGAGATCATCGTGAACAACGAGAAGCGCATGCTGCAGGAGTCGGTCGACTCGCTGTTCGACAACGGCCGCCGCGGTCGTCCCGTGACCGGACCGGGCAACCGCCCGCTCAAGTCGCTCTCGGACATGCTCAAGGGCAAGCAGGGCCGCTTCCGCCAGAACCTGCTGGGCAAGCGCGTGGACTACTCGGGCCGCTCCGTCATCGTCAACGGCCCCCAGCTCCACCTGCACCAGTGCGGTCTGCCCAAGGGCATGGCGCTCGAGCTGTTCAAGCCCTTCGTGATGAAGCGCCTCGTGGACCTGTCGCACGCCCAGAACGTCAAGGCGGCCAAGCGCATGGTCGAGCGCGCCCGTCCCGAGGTCTGGGACGTGCTCGAGGAAGTCATCACCGAGCACCCCGTGCTGCTCAACCGCGCGCCCACCCTGCACCGTCTGGGCATCCAGGCGTTCGAGCCGCAGCTCGTCGAGGGCAAGGCCATCCACCTGCACCCGCTCGTGTGCGCCGCGTTCAACGCGGACTTCGACGGCGACCAGATGGCCGTGCACGTCCCGCTGTCGGCGGAGGCGCAGGCCGAGGCCCGCATCCTCATGCTCTCGAGCAACAACATCCTCAAGCCGTCGGACGGCCGTCCGGTCACCATGCCCGCCCAGGACATGGTCATCGGCCTGTACCACCTGACGACGGTCAAGGACGAGGCCGAGGGCGCCGGCCGCGCGTTCTCCTCGGTGTCCGAGGCGATCATGGCCAACGACGCGCATCAGCTCGACCTGAACGCGCCGATCCGGATCCGTTTCGACGACATCGTGCCGCCCACGGGCTGGGAGGCGCCGGAGGGCTGGAACGAGGGCGACCCGATCACCCTGACGACCACGCTCGGCACCGTCTACTTCAACGAGACGCTGCCGGTCGACTTCCCGTATGTCGAGGGACAGGTGGGCAAGAAGCGCCTGGGCCAGATCGTCAACGAGCTGGCCGAGCGCTACCCGAAGGTCCAGGTCTCCGCGTCGCTCGACGCGCTCAAGGCCTACGGCTTCTCGTGGTCGACCCGCTCGGGCGTGACCTTCGCGTTCTCGGACGTCGTGGCCCCGCCCAGCAAGGCGGACATCATCGCCGAGTACGAGAAGAAGGCGGCGCAGGTCCAGGAGAACCGCGACCTGGGTCTGGTGTCCGAGCAGGAGCGCAACTCCGAGCTCATCGACATCTGGACCGAGGCGACCAACGAGGTCGACCAGGCCATGCGCGCCAACTTCGACCGCGACAACACCATCTACCGGATGGTGGACTCGGGGGCCCGCGGCAACTGGATGCAGATCCGCCAGATCGCCGGCATGCGTGGCCTCGTGACCAACCCGAAGGGCGAGATCATCCCGCGCCCGATCCTCTCGAACTACCGCGAGGGCCTCTCGGTGCTCGAGTACTTCATCGCCTCGCACGGCTCCCGCAAGGGTCTCGCGGACACGGCGCTCAAGACCGCGCAGTCGGGATACCTGACGCGTCGTCTGGTGGACGTCTCCCAGGACGTCATCGTGCGCGAGGAGGACTGCGGCACCACCAAGGGCCTCGTCCTGCCGATCGGCGTCGAGGAGGCCGGGGTCGTCCGTGAGGCCGACAACGTGGAGACCACGGTGTACGGGCGCTCGCTCGCGACCGCGGTCACGGCCGCCGACGGCACGGTGCTCGCCGAGGCGGGTGCCGACGCCGGCGACGAGCTCATCGCCCAGCTGATCGCGGCGGGCGTCACCGAGGTCAAGGTCCGCTCCGTGCTGACGTGCGACTCCGCGGTGGGCGTGTGCGCCAAGTGCTACGGCCGTTCGCTCGCGACCGGTCAGCTCGTGGACATCGGCGAGGCCGTCGGCATCGTCGCGGCCCAGTCGATCGGCGAGCCCGGCACGCAGCTGACCATGCGCACCTTCCACACCGGCGGTGTGGCGAGCGCCGACGGCGACATCACGCACGGTCTGCCGCGTGTGCAGGAGCTCTTCGAGGCTCGCACCCCGGCCGGCTTCGCGCCGATCACCGAGGTGGCCGGTCGGGTCGAGATCGAGGAGACGGACAAGCAGCGCCGGATCACGATCACGCCCGACGACGGCTCGGACCCGATCTCCTACAACGTCTCGCGCCGCGTGACGCTGCTGGTCGGCGACGGCGAGCGGGCCGAGGTGGGCCAGCAGCTCACCCAGGGCTCGGTCGACCCGAAGCAGGTGCTCCGGATCCTCGGCCCCCGCGCGGTGCAGCAGCACCTGGTGGACGAGGTCCAGAAGGTCTACATCTCGCAGGGCGTGGACATCCACGCCAAGCACATCGAGGTCATCGTGCGCCAGATGCTGCGTCGCGTGACGATCATCGAGTCGGGCGACACCGATCTCCTGCCGGGCGACTTCACCGAGCGTGTGGTCTTCGAGAAGGAGAACCGTCGGATCATGTCCGAGGGCGCGCAGCCCGCCTCGGGCCGTCCCGAGCTGATGGGCATCACGAAGGCGTCGCTCGCGACGGACTCGTGGCTCTCGGCCGCCTCCTTCCAGGAGACGACCCGCGTGCTCACCGAGGCCGCCCTGAACCGCAAGAGCGATCAGCTCATGGGGCTCAAGGAGAACGTCATCATCGGCAAGCTGATCCCGGCGGGCACCGGCCTGCCGCGGTTCCGCCGCATCGAGGTCGAGCCGACCGATGAGGCCAAGGCGCAGATGTACCAGGTGCCGGGCTACGACGAGCTGGACTACTCGGGCTTCGGCAGCCCGCAGCCGTCGGTCAACCTCGACGACTTCGACTTCTCGGATCCGTTCCGCACGGACTTCCGCTGAGTCGAGGAGCCGGGCCTGCCGCCTGGCCGCCTCGTTGAGACCGCAGGGCCGGTCCCCGTTCCGGGGGCCGGCCCTGCGGCGTGCAGTGGTTCGTGCGACCGCCGTCACCACCGCGGCGTGACCTGGCCGACGCCGACCGTCACGGATGGGTAAAGGACCCCCTGGCTTTGCCTCAAACCCTCCGGGGTCCCCTTCCGGGCGCCCCCGGCACCCCGGCACCATGGAGGACGCGGGCAGGCAGACGCACTCCTTCCCCAGCGGGCGCACGACACCCGCTCCGTGCGCCGAACGAGATGCAGGCCCCCGCACGACGACGAGGCGCCGAGGGCGCAGCAGACGGATGACGACGCGCCGAGGGCGCGCAGACGGAAATAGGTGGACACCGGTGAAGAAGACCCCCCTGATCGTGAGCGGCCTCGCCGCGGCCCTCGTGGTCGGCGGCTCGAGCAGCGCCTACGCCATGACCCACGAGGTCGACGTGAACGTGTACGGCAAGTCCTCGACCGTGCGCACGTTCTCGGGCACCGTAGGCGACGTGCTCGAGGCCCAGGGCGTCGACGTCAAGCCCACCGACAAGGTCACCCCCTCCGTCGCGACCCCCGTCGGCGAGAGCACCGCCATCACCGTCGTCCAGCAGCGCCCCGTGACCGTCACCATCGACGGCACCCAGCACACCTTCATGACCTCCGGCACCTCGGTCGCCGACGCCCTGCAGGACTTCGAGTTCGACGCCTCCACCGCCACGGTCTCGCCGGCGCCCACCACCGAGCTCTCGGCCCAGGGCACCGCCATCACGGTCACGACCAGGAAGGACCTCACCGTCTCGGGCCAGAACGGCTCGGCCACGTTCCGCGTCACCGAGCCCACGCTCGGAGAGGCGGCCGCCGCCCACCTGACCGACTACCAGGAGAGCGACACCTTCTACGACGCGTCCGACCAGCCGGTCGCCGCCGACACCCCCGTCACCTCCGGGATGTCGGTGCGCATCGAGCGCGTCCGCTTCAGCGAGGCCACCTCGACCCAGGAGATCGACTACAAGACGGTCACCGAGGACGACGCGAACGCCGACAAGGGCACCACGACCACCAAGACCGAAGGCGTCGCGGGATCCAAGGACGTCGTGACGCGCACCAAGACGGTCGACGGCAAGCCCGTCGAGGAGACCGTCGTCTCCGAGAACGTCACCAAGCAGCCGCAGGACAAGGTCGTGCTCAAGGGCACCAAGGAGGCCCCGGAGCCGGCGCCCGCCGCCTCGGAGTCCCAGGACTCCTCCTCGGCGTCGTCCTCGAAGGACTCGGGCTCCTCCTCGAAGAGCTCGGACTCGTCGTCCTCGTCGACGGGCTCCGGCTCGTCCTCCTCGAGCTCGTCCTCGCGGTCCTCGTCCTCGTCGAGCACCGACCAGGGCGGCACGGCCTCGGGCGACACGACCACCTGCAAGGCGTCGTTCTACGGTCGGGGCGACGGCACCGACGGCGGCCCCACCGCGAGCGGCGAGACCTTCAACTCCGAGGCGATGACGGCCGCGCACAAGTCGCTGCCGCTCGGCACCCGGATCCGGGTCACCAACACCGCCACGGGCCAGAGCGTCGTCGTGCGCATCAACGACCGCGGGCCGTACGTGAGCGGCCGCTGCCTCGACCTCTCGGCCGGCGCCTTCGACGCGATCGGCGACACCGGTGCGGGCACCATGACGGTCACGTACCAGAAGGTCGGCTGACCCCCACCACCCCACGCGGACGGCGCCCCGGGAACACCCGGGGCGCCGTCCGCGTTGCAAGGGGTGCGCGGCTCGACAGGGTCGAGGCGGTCAGGGGTCGAGGTGGCCCGGGGTCGCGGCGGCGCCGGGGCCTGTCCCACCTCGCTGCCGGCCGGGCCCACGTGGCCTGCGGACTGTGATGTGCGACCGACAAGCCCTGGACCTTTGACCCTGTGTGAACGGCGTTTGTAGACTGAAGCCTGCGTCCGGAGTGCCCTCTGGCAGCCCGCTCGCACCGCATCGGATCGACCACGGACCCTCGGGTCCGCAGCCTGATCGCCCGCGGTGCGATCGTGCGTTCGGACCACGTATCGGGACCAGCGTCCTCGAGCCGACCACGTCGGCCGCGGGGCGTGAGGGTCCCCCGCGAGGAGCGGATCCTCGCGGCGTGCCCGCAGACGGACGGAGACGGCCCTCGGCCCTCCGTCCCGGGCGGTCACGGTACCGGGCGCACGGACGGCTCCGGTGCCGCCCGAGCGGGTCGTCAGCCCACCTCTCCGTTCCGGGGAGCGGCGGCACGGGTCGCTGACCGCGCGAGCGGTTGCAAGAAGTCGATGCCCGGACCCCAACACGGTCCGAGGCCGAACAGGAAGAGTCGAAGTGCCCACTATTCAGCAGTTGGTGCGGAAGGGACGCACGGTCAAGACGACCTCGTCCAAGACGCCCGCGCTCAAGGGTTCGCCCCAGCGCCGCGGTGTCTGCACGCGCGTCTACACGACCACCCCGAAGAAGCCGAACTCGGCGCTGCGCAAGATCGCCCGCGTGCGTCTGTCGACCGGCATCGAGGTCACCGCGTACATCCCCGGCGTCGGCCACAACCTGCAGGAGCACTCGATCGTGCTCGTGCGCGGCGGCCGTGTGAAGGACCTCCCCGGCGTCCGCTACAAGATCGTCCGCGGCGCCCTGGACACCCAGGCTGTCAAGGGTCGCCAGCAGGCCCGCAGCCGCTACGGCGCGAAGAAGGAGAAGAAGTAATGCCTCGTAAGGGAGCAGCTCCCAAGCGCCAGCTCGTCGTCGACCCCGTCTACGGCTCGCCGCTGGTCACCCAGCTCATCAACAAGATCCTCCTCGACGGCAAGAAGACCGTCGCCGAGTCGATCGTCTACGGCGCCCTCGAGGGCTGCCGCGAGAAGAACGGCCAGGATCCCGTCGCGACCCTCAAGAAGGCCCTGGACAACATCCGTCCGAGCCTCGAGGTCCGCTCCCGCCGTGTCGGCGGCGCGACCTACCAGGTCCCCGTCGAGGTCCGCCCGGGCCGCTCGACCACGCTGGCCCTGCGCTGGCTCGTCGGCTACTCGCGCGCCCGTCGCGAGCACACCATGACCGAGCGTCTGATGAACGAGATCCTCGACGCCTCCAACGGTCTCGGCGCCGCCGTCAAGCGTCGCGAGGACACGCACAAGATGGCCGAGTCCAACAAGGCCTTCGCGCACTACCGCTGGTGATCTCCCGGGTGGGTCCCGCCCCCGGCGGGACCCACCCCACCTCGACTCACGTCGACCTCCAAGCCCTCAGAAAGGCAGCAGCCCGTGGCACTCGCAGTGCTCAGCGACCTCACGAAGGTCCGCAACATCGGCATCATGGCCCACATCGATGCCGGCAAGACCACCACGACCGAGCGCATCCTGTACTACACCGGTGTCAACTACAAGATGGGCGAGACCCACGACGGCGCCGGCACGATGGACTGGATGGAGCAGGAGAAGGAGCGCGGCATCACCATCACGTCCGCCGCGACGACCTGCTACTGGCACGACAACCAGATCAACATCATCGACACCCCCGGTCACGTCGACTTCACCGTCGAGGTGGAGCGCTCGCTGCGCGTCCTCGACGGCGCCGTCGCCGTGTTCGACGGCAAGGAGGGCGTGGAGCCCCAGTCGGAGACCGTGTGGCGTCAGGCGGACAAGTACGACGTCCCCCGCATCTGCTTCGTCAACAAGATGGACAAGCTGGGCGCGGACTTCTTCTTCACCGTCCGCACGATCATCGAGCGCCTCGGCGCCAAGCCCCTCGTCATGCAGGTCCCGATCGGCGCGGAGAACGAGTTCCGCGGCGTCGTCGACCTCGTCGAGATGAAGGCCTACGAGTGGCCGGAGGTGTTCCCCGAGGACGCCCCGCTGCTCGGCAAGAAGAAGGGCGACGCGGCGCTCGGCCAGTACCAGACCGAGATCCCGATCCCCGCCGACCTCCAGGACACGGTCGACGAGTACCGCTCCCAGCTGGTCGAGGACGTCGCCGAGAGCTCGGAGGAGCTCATGGAGGCCTACCTCGAGGAGGGCGACCTCACGGTCGCTCAGCTCAAGCAGGGCATCCGCGAGCTCACCGTCACCTCGCAGGCCTACCCGGTCTTCGCGGGCTCGGCGTTCAAGAACAAGGGCGTGCAGCCCATGCTCGACGCCGTGATCGACTACCTCCCGTCCCCGCTCGACGTGCCGCCGATGGTCGGCCACGACGTCAAGGACGAGGAGAAGGAGATCATCCGCAAGCCCTCGACCGAGGAGCCCTTCTCGGCTCTCGCGTTCAAGGTCGCCACGCACCCGTTCTTCGGCACCCTGACCTACGTGCGCGTCTACTCCGGCCACGTGAAGTCCGGCGACCAGGTGCTCAACTCGACCACCGGCCGCAAGGAGCGCATCGGCAAGCTGTTCCAGATGCACTCCAACCAGGAGAACCCCGTGGACGAGGCCTTCGCCGGCCACATCTACGCGTTCATCGGCCTCAAGGACACCAACACCGGTGACACCCTGAGCGACCTGGCCAACCCGGTCATGCTCGAGTCGATGAGCTTCCCCGAGCCCGTGATCTCCGTGGCCATCGAGCCCAAGACCAAGGGCGACCAGGAGAAGCTGTCGGTCGCCATCCAGAAGCTCGCCAAGGAGGATCCCACCTTCCAGGTCGAGCTCGACGAGGAGACCGGTCAGACCGTCATCAAGGGCATGGGCGAGCTGCACCTCGACATCCTCGTGGACCGCATGCGCCGCGAGTTCAAGGTCGAGGCCAACATCGGCAAGCCGCAGGTGGCCTACCGCGAGACGATCCGTCGCACCGTGGACAAGTTCGACTTCACCCACAAGAAGCAGACGGGCGGCTCCGGCCAGTTCGCCAAGGTCCAGCTCCGCTACGAGCCCCTCGAGGGTGCCGAGGAGGGCGTGTTCTACGAGTTCGACAACGCCGTCACCGGCGGTCGCGTGCCGCGCGAGTACATCCCGAGCGTGGACGCGGGCATCCAGGACGCCCTGCAGTCGGGCGTGCTGGCCGGCTACCCCGTCGTCAACGTCAAGGCGACGCTGCTCGACGGTGCCTACCACGACGTCGACTCCTCGGAGATGGCGTTCAAGATCGCCGGGTCCATGGCCACCAAGGAGGCCCTGCGCAAGGCGAACCCCGTGCTGCTCGAGCCCCTCATGGATGTCGAGGTGCGCACCCCCGAGGAGTACATGGGAGATGTCATCGGCGACCTCAACTCGCGTCGCGGGCAGGTCCAGTCGATGGAGGACGCGAGCGGCGTGAAGATCGTCCGCGCTCTCGTCCCGCTGTCGGAGATGTTCGGGTACGTCGGCGACCTGCGGTCCAAGACCCAGGGCCGTGCGATGTACACGATGCAGTTCCACAGCTACGCGGAGGTCCCGAAGAACATTTCGGACGAGATCGTCGCGAAGACCCGGGGCGAGTGAGAGCCGGGGGAGGGCAGGTAGTATCGATCAGCCTGACCTCCCCCGGTTCCCAGCGGGGGCGTCCGAGCGGCGCCCCCCGGATCCCGAACCTGAAGTACCCAGAGATAAGAAGTCCTAGGAGGACACCACCATGGCCAAGGCCAAGTTCGAGCGGACCAAGCCGCACGTCAACATCGGCACCATCGGTCACGTCGACCACGGCAAGACCACGCTCACCGCTGCCATCTCGAAGGTCCTGTACGACAAGTACCCGGACCTGAACGAGAAGCGGGACTTCGATCAGATCGATAACGCGCCCGAGGAGAAGCAGCGCGGTATCACGATCAACATCTCCCACATCGAGTACCAGACCGAGAAGCGCCACTACGCGCACGTCGACGCCCCTGGTCACGCCGACTACATCAAGAACATGATCACCGGTGCGGCCCAGATGGACGGCGCGATCCTCGTGGTCGCGGCGACCGACGGCCCGATGGCCCAGACCCGCGAGCACGTCCTGCTCGCCCGCCAGGTGGGCGTCCCCTACCTGCTGGTCGCGCTGAACAAGTCCGACATGGTCGACGACGAGGAGATCCTCGAGCTCGTCGAGATGGAGGTCCGCGAGCTGCTGGCCAGCCAGGAGTTCGACGAGGACGCCCCCGTCGTCCGCGTCTCCGCTCTCAAGGCGCTCGAGGGCGACCCGCAGTGGGTCAAGTCGGTCGAGGACCTCATGGAGGCCGTCGACGAGTCCATCCCGGACCCGGTCCGCGACATGGACAAGCCCTTCCTGATGCCGATCGAGGACGTCTTCACGATCACCGGTCGTGGCACCGTCGTCACCGGCAAGGTCGAGCGCGGCAAGCTGCCGATCAACGCCGAGGTCGAGATCGTCGGCATCCGCCCGGCGCAGAAGACCACGGTCACCGGCATCGAGATGTTCCACAAGCAGATGGACGAGGCGTGGGCCGGCGAGAACTGCGGCCTGCTGCTCCGCGGCACCAAGCGCGATGACGTCGAGCGCGGCCAGGTCGTCGTGAAGCCGGGTTCGATCACCCCGCACACCAACTTCGAGGCGCAGGTCTACATCCTGTCCAAGGACGAGGGCGGCCGTCACAACCCGTTCTACTCGAACTACCGTCCGCAGTTCTACTTCCGCACCACGGACGTCACCGGCGTCATCACGCTGCCCGAGGGCACCGAGATGGTCATGCCCGGCGACTCCACCGAGATGTCGGTCGAGCTCATCCAGCCGATCGCCATGGAGGAGGGCCTCGGCTTCGCCATCCGCGAGGGTGGCCGCACCGTCGGCTCCGGCCGCGTCACCAAGATCACCAAGTGATCGCGCGGGCGTGATGCCCGCCTGAGGTGACCGGTCCCCTCCGCGGAGGGAACACGGCGAGGGCCCCGGACCACTGGTCCGGGGCCCTTCTGCATGCCCGGCGCCCCCGCGGCGCGGCCGCCGGCCGTGCCGACGGGCCCGCCCGTCAGCGCTCGCGCGGCTCGTCCTCGCCGGCGGGCCGGCCGTACACGGGACGATCGCGGGGATCGGGCGCGACCTGCCCGTAGCCGCCGTCGGAGCCCGCGGGCGCCTCGGGAGCGGGGGAGGAGCCGTAGCCGCCGGGTGCAGGCGAGGCGACCGGCTCGGCCGCGGGCTGCCCGTAGCGGCCGTCGCCCTGGGGCGCCGCCGGCTGCCCGTAGCCGCCGTGGTCGGGAACCGGCGCCGGTGCCGGGGTGCCCGCGTAGCCGCCGCCGGCGAACGCGGCCGGTCCGGTGCCCGCCGCCCCGAGGATCTCGCGGGCCCGATCGGCGTGGCTGTGCTCGACGAGGAGCTCGTACTGCATCGGGATCGTGGCCGTCATCGACGTGAAGTCGCGCCGCCCGCCGCTCATGGCGTACGAGATGGCCGACCAGATCGTGAAGAACACGATGCCCATCAGCATCGACATGACCACCGTGGTGAGCACCTGCGCGGTGAACAGGGAGAACAGGATCCCCACGAACAGGCCCATCCAGAGCCCGCTCAGCACGCCGCCCCCGATCACACGACCCCACGTGCGACGCCCGGTCACGCGCTCGATGAGCTTGAGGTCGGTGCCGACGATCATCGTGTTCTCGACCGGGAACTCGTGGTCGGCGAGGGTGTCGACGACCGCCTGGACCTCGGCGTAGGTGCCGTAGGCGCCGAGAGACCGGGGGAACTTCAGACGGAACAGCTGGTTGTCGAGCGGGGAGTTCTGCGGAGACGTCATGGCCGAAGACTAGACCAGGCAGGTGCGCGCTCCCCGGGTGCCCGCCCCGCATGGTCGCACGCCCCCGTTACCCATTCGTGACCGGTGGCATCGTCCAAGTGGCGGGCACCGCGCGCGTCCCGCCGTAGGCTGTGATCCAGCCGATGTCGGCGGGCGTCCACCCGCCGGGGATCCCCGGATCCCGGCTCCCGCGGCCCTCGCGCCCGCGGGCCGCGCGCAATGATGAGAGAAGGCCTTCATGGACGACCCCAGCGTGCCCCTGACCCCCGCCGACCGTCTGGGCGCCTCGCGCCGCCGCTTCCTCGCCCTCGCGGGGGCAGGCGCCTCGGGGACCGCGCTGGCCGCGTGCGCCACGGGCGGCGGCTCCAGTTCCGGTTCCGACGGCTCCGATGCAGGCGGCGGCGATGTCGCCGACGGCGGCGCGGAGAAGACCAAGGACAACCCCTTCGGCGTGAAGCCCGACGCCGCCGTCGACGTCGTCATCTTCAACGGCGGCTACGGCGACCAGTACGCCAAGGACGCCGGGGAGGGCTACAAGAAGCTGCACCCCGACGCGGACGTCCAGGTCTCCTCGACCGTCAACATCCAGCCCGAGCTGCAGCCGCGCTTCATCGGCGGCACCCCGCCGGACCTGTTCGACAACTCGGGTGCTCAGAACATGAACCAGAGCGCCCTGATCAGCGAGAAGAAGCTCGCCCAGATCGAGGCGCTGCTGAGCGCGGAGTCGATCGACGGGGGCACCGTGGAGGACTCGCTCCTGCCCGGCGCGACCGCTCCCGGCACCTACTCGGGCAAGCTCTACGCGCTCAACTACGTCTACACGGTCTTCGCCCTGTGGTATTCCGCCAAGGAGTTCGAGGAGCGCGGCTGGAGCGCGCCCACCACGTGGGACGAGCTGATGGCGCTCGGAGAGACCGCCAAGGGTGCCGGCCAGGCGCTGTTCGCGTGGGGCGGCCAGAACGCCGCCGACTACTTCCAGGAGCTCGCGCTGTCGATCGCCATCAAGCAGGGCGGCGTCGAGGTCCAGAAGAACCTCGACAAGCTCGACGCCAAGGCCTTCGAGCAGCAGAGCATCGTCGACGCCTACAATGCGATGCAGGACGCGATCACGGCCGGGTACTTCCTCCCGGGCGGCGCCGGCATCAAGCACACCGAGGCGCAGACGCAGTGGGTCACCGGCAAGGCCGTCATGTACCCGTCCGGCTCGTGGATCGAGAACGAGCAGCGGGGCGTGACCCCCGAGGACTACCGGATGACCGGCAGCCCAGTGCCGCTCCTGTCCTCCGACGCCAAGCTGCCCTTCGAGGCCATCCACGGCACGGCGGGCGAGCCCTTCTTCGTGCCCGCCCAGGCCAAGAACGGCGCGGGCGGCCTCGAGTTCCTGCGGGTCATGCTGTCCAAGGAGCAGTGCGAGAACTTCGCGAAGATCACGTCCTCGCCGACCATCGTCAAGGACACGATCCCCGACGACGCGTTCGGCTCGACCGCCCTCGCCTCGGTCAACTCGATGATCGCGGCCGCGGGCGACAACGTCTTCCACTTCAACTTCAACGACTGGTACGGCATGGGCCCGGACCTCAAGCCGCTGTGGACCGAGTTCATCAACGGCGACAAGAACGCCGACCAGGTCCGCGAGGAGAGCCAGAAGCTGATCGACGCGATCCGCGAGGACGACAGCATCGAGAAGTTCGACGTCCAGTGATGGCCGCCCTCCCCACGGCGGCGCCCCCGGCCGCCCCGCGCCGCCGGGGGCGTCGCACGCGGCTGACCCCCGAGCGCATCGCCTTCTTCGCGGTGTGCCTGGGGCTGCCGCTGCTCATCTACATCGTCTTCGTGGTCTCGCCCTTCCTGCAGGCCTTCTACTACTCGCTCACCGACTGGCGCGGCCTGTCGGCCGAGACCCACGTGGTCGGGCTGGACAACTACATCCAGATCTTCGAGGACCCGCACTACCGCAAGGCCCTCCTGCACAATCTCGTGCTCATGATCGTGCTGCCCACGATCACGATCGCGCTCGCCTTCGCGCTCGCGATCCTGGTGACCGTCGGCGGGGACAGCCGCGGGGAGATCCGCGGCATCCGCGGCGCGAGCATCTATCGCGTCATCAGCTTCTTCCCGTACGCGATCCCCGCCGTGGTCGTCGGCATCCTGTTCGCCTTCATCTACTCGCCCAACGGCGGTCTGCTCAACGGCCTGCTCGGCCTGGTCGGGCTCGACCGCGGGATCGGCTGGCTCGGTGACCCGCGCTTCGCCCTGGCCGCGATCGTCGCCGCGGTGGTGTGGTCCCTCGTGGGCTTCTACATGGTGCTGTTCGTGGCCGCCATCAAGGCGGTGCCCGCCGAGATCGTCGAGGCCGCGCGCCTCGACGGCTGCGGCCGGCTGCGCCTGGCCGCTCAGGTGATCCTGCCGATGGTGCGGGAGAACGTCTCCACGGCCGTCGTCTACATGGGGATCATGGCGCTGGACATGTTCGTGTACGTGAGCGTGATGACCCCGCTCGGCGGCACCGGCCAGAGCACCGAGGTCGTGTCCCGCTACCTCTACGAGACCGCGTTCAGCCGCTCCGAGTTCGGCCTCGCCTCCGCGATGGGCGTCGTGCTGGCCCTGGTCACGATGCTGATGGCCGTGATCGTCCTGTTCGCCACCCGATCCAAGGACGACGCATGAGCACCTCCTCGACCGCCCCCGTCGCCGCCGGCGCACCGCGCCGGCATCGCCCCCGCAGCGCGGGGGACCGGACCTTCTCGGTCGTCGCCCACACGGTCCTCACCATCTGGGCGCTCATGGTCGTGCTCCCGCTGGTGTGGACGGTCATCAGTTCGTTCAAGACCTCCCAGGAGATCCTCGCGACGCCGTTCGCGCTGCCCAAGGTCTGGCACGTCGACAACTTCGTGCGGGCGTGGAACACGGCAGGCATCGGCCGGTACTTCGTCAACACCCTGATCGTGGTGGGCGGCGCGCTCGTGCTCGTCATGCTCCTGGGCGCGATGTGCTCGTACGTGCTCGCGCGCTTCACCTTCCCGGGCCGGCGCCTCGTCTACTACGGCCTCATCGCCGGGCTCACGTTCCCGCTGTTCCTCGCCGTCGTGCCGCTGTTCTTCGTGATCCAGAACCTGGGGCTGTCCAACAGCTATCTGGGGCTGATCCTCACGTACGTGGGCTTCGCCCTCCCGTTCACGGTGTTCTTCCTCTACGCGTTCTTCCGGCAGCTGCCCGAGGAGATCGCCGAGGCCGCCGCGATCGACGGGGCGGGGGACTTCCGCACCTTCTTCCAGATCATGGTGCCGATGGCGCTGCCGGGGCTCACCTCGGTCACGATCTTCAACTTCCTGGGCCTGTGGAACCAGTTCCTGCTGCCCGTCGTGCTCAACACCGACGAGTCCAAGTCGGTGCTCGCCCAGGGCCTGAACAAGATGCAGGCGCAGCAGGGCTACCAGACGGACTGGTCGGGCATGTTCGCCTCGGTGACCATCACGATCCTGCCGGTGCTGATCGTGTACGTGATCTTCCAGCGCCAGCTGCAGGGCGGCATGGGCCCGAGCACCGACAAGTGACGTCGCAGGGGAGCGGGTCGACAGGACGCCGCGTCGCTCCCTCCGCGGCGGACACGGCCCCGTGTGACCGGCTCCACCGCCGGGCCCGCTTGGCAGGGCGGGGCCCGACCTGGCAGACTGTTCGAGTTGTCTGCGCGGGCCGCCATGCCCGGTTCCGTTCTCCGCACAGGGTCACACGTCCTGCGGCGGCGAATGATCACCGGATGTGGTCCGTCCCGAGGATGCGAACAGCGTGCACACGCCGTTGAACGCGCATCGTTCGAGGGAAGCCGAGAGATCGGGCGCAGACGTGCTGGTCACGGCCGGAGGCGATCCGGCGGGGCGCTCTTGCGCTCCGGAGGAATGCCGACACGCCCGTCCTCGGGGGCCGGAGTGACCAGCAGTCATGTCAGCACGTGTGTAGAAGAGAGAGTCGAACAAGGCTATGGCGGGACAGAAAATCCGCATCCGGCTGAAGTCGTATGACCACGAGGTCATCGACAGCTCGGCGCGCAAGATCGTCGACACCGTCACCCGTGCGGGTGCGACGGTCGTGGGCCCGGTGCCGCTTCCGACCGAGAAGAACGTGTTCTGCGTGATCCGTTCGCCCCACAAGTACAAGGACTCCCGCGAGCACTTCGAGATGCGCACGCACAAGCGACTGATCGACATCGTCGATCCCACGCCCAAGGCCGTGGACTCGCTCATGCGTCTCGACCTGCCGGCGGACGTCAACATCGAGATCAAGCTCTGAGGTAACCGGACATGAGCAACGAACTGACAGGGCAGCGTGCGCGCGCCCTCACCGGCGTGCTCGGCACCAAGCTCGGCATGACCCAGGTCTGGGACGAGAACGGAAAGCTCGTCCCGGTCACGGTCGTCCAGGCCGGTCCGTGCGTCGTCACGCAGGTCCGCTCCGTCGAGACCGACGGCTACGACGCCGTGCAGATCGCCTACGGGCAGATCGACCCCCGCAAGGTGTCCAAGCCGCTCAAGGGCCACTTCGACAAGGCCGGCGTGACCCCGCGCCGTCACCTGGTCGAGCTGCGCACCGCCGCTGCCGGCGACTACTCCGTCGGCCAGGAGATCGACGCGAGCGTCTTCGGCGCCGGCCAGAAGGTCGACGTCGTCGGCACCACCAAGGGCAAGGGCACCGCGGGCGTCATGAAGCGCCACGGGTTCGCCGGTGTGAGCGCCTCCCACGGCGCGCACCGCAACCACCGCAAGCCCGGCTCGATCGGTGGCGCCTCCACCCCCGGACGCGTGTTCAAGGGCCTGCGCATGGCCGGCCGCATGGGCAACGAGCGCGCCAGCGTCCAGAATCTGACCGTCCACGCGGTCGACGCCGAGAAGGGCCTCGTGCTCGTCAAGGGCGCCGTTCCCGGCCCCAAGGGCGGGATCGTGCTGATCCGCTCGGCCGCCAAGAGCCCCGTGAAGGAGGCCTGAGTCCGATGGCAGCGAACCTGACCGTCGACGTGCTCGACACCACCGGTGCGAAGTCCGGCACGGCCGAGCTCCCCGCGTCGATCTTCGACGTCCAGACCAACGTGCCCCTCATCCACCAGGTCGTCACCGCCCAGCTGGCCGCTGCCCGTCAGGGCACCCACAAGGCGAAGACCCGTGGCGAGGTGGCCGGCGGCGGCAAGAAGCCGTACAAGCAGAAGGGCACCGGCCGCGCCCGTCAGGGCTCGATCCGCGCTCCCCAGTTCGCCGGCGGCGGCGTCGTGCACGGGCCGGTCCCGCGCGACTACAGCCAGCGCACCCCGAAGAAGATGAAGGCCGCCGCCCTGCGCGGTGCCCTCTCGGATCGCGCCCGCAACGGCCGCATCCACGTCGTGAGCGCCCTGCTCGAGGGGGAGGCCCCCTCGACCAAGGCCGCGCTGAAGACCCTGTCGGCCGCCTCGGTCCGCAACCACGTGCTCGTGGTGCTCCGTCGCGACGACGAGCTCGGCGCGCTCAGCTCGCGGAACCTGCCGAACGCGCACGTCCTGTACGCCGATCAGCTGAACACCTACGACGTCATGCTCTCCGACGACATCGTGTTCACCTCCGGCGCGCTCGAGGACTTCATCGCCTCGGCCACCCTGTCCGTGCCCACGTCGTCCTTCGCCCAGGCGAAGAGCGCTGCGGCCGCTGAGGAGGAGTCCAAGTGACCACGCTGAACAAGGACCCGCGCGACATCCTGCTGGCCCCCGTCGTCTCCGAGAAGAGCTACGGCCTGATGGACGAGGGCAAGTACACGTTCCTCGTGGACGCGCGCGCCAACAAGACCGAGATCAAGGTGGCCGTCGAGAAGGTCTTCGACGTCAAGGTCGCCTCGGTCAACACGATCAACCGGCAGGGCAAGGCGCGTCGCACGCGCTTCGGGATGGGCAAGCGCAAGGACACCAAGCGCGCCATCATCACCCTCGTCGACGGAACCATCGACATCTTCGGAGGCTCGGTCGCCTGAGGCGCCCGGGATCGAAGAGCCGTCTAGAGAGTCTGAGGAAAACCCACCATGGGAATTCGCAAGCACAAGCCGACCACGCCGGGCCGTCGCGGCTCGAGCGTCGCCGACTTCGTCGAGATCACTCGCAGCGAGCCGGAGAAGTCGCTGGTCCGCCCCCTGTCGAAGTCGGGCGGCCGCAACAACAACGGCCGTGTCACGTCCCGCCACCGCGGCGGCGGCCACAAGCGCGCCTACCGTCTGATCGACTTCCGTCGTCATGACAAGGACGGCCTGCGGGCCAAGGTCGCGCACATCGAGTACGACCCCAACCGCACCGCGCGCATCGCGCTGCTGCACTACGAGGACGGCGAGAAGCGCTACATCCTCGCGCCGGCGAAGCTTCGCCAGGGCGACTGGATCGAGAACGGCCCGACCGCGGACATCAAGCCCGGCAACAACCTGCCGCTGCGCAACATCCCGCTGGGCACGGTCATCCACGCCATCGAGCTGCGTCCCGGTGGCGGCGCCAAGATCGCCCGCTCGGCCGGCGCCTCGGTGCAGCTGGTCGCCAAGGAGGGCCGCTTCGCGCAGCTGCGCATGCCCTCCGGCGAGATCCGCAACGTCGATCTGCGCTGCCGCGCCACGATCGGCGAGGTCGGCAACGCCGAGCAGTCGAACATCAACTGGGGCAAGGCCGGGCGCATGCGCTGGAAGGGCAAGCGTCCGCACGTCCGCGGCGTCGTCATGAACCCCGTCGACCACCCGCACGGCGGTGGCGAGGGCCGTACCTCCGGCGGCCGTCACCCGGTCTCGCCGTGGGGCAAGCCCGAGGGTCGCACGCGTCGCCCCAACAAGGAAAGCGACAAGCTCATCGTGCGCCGTCGTCGCACCGGCAAGAAGCGCTGATAGGGAACCGAGGGAAGAACAGATATGCCTCGCAGTATCGCCAAGGGCCCGTTCGTCGACGACCACCTGCAGAAGAAGGTGGACGTCGCCAACGAGAAGGGCACCAAGAACGTCATCAAGACCTGGTCGCGTCGTTCGGTCATCACCCCGGACTTCCTCGGCCACACCTTCGCAGTGCACGACGGCCGCAAGCACGTCACGGTGTTCGTCACCGAGTCGATGGTCGGCCACAAGCTCGGCGAGTTCGCTCCCACGCGGACTTTCAAGGGCCACGAGAAGGACGACAAGAAGGGGCGTCGTCGCTGACCGCGGTCGGACGATGACAGCCCTCTCGAATCGAAGAGAAAGCAGGACAGCAATGGAAGCCAAGGCGCAGGTGCGGTATCTCCGCATGTCGCCCATGAAGGCCCGGCGCGTCGTGGACCTGATTCGTGGCAAGAGCACGGGCGAGGCGCTGGACACCCTGCGGTTCGCACCGCAGGCCGCCAGCGAGCCCGTCCTCAAGCTCGTGGAATCCGCGATCGCCAACGCCCGTGTCAAGGCGGATCAGGCGGGGGAGCGCTTCGATGAGCGCGAGCTCGTCGTCTCCGCCGCGTTCGTCGACGAGGGCCCGACCATGAAGCGGTTCCAGCCGCGTGCTCAGGGTCGTGCCTTCCAGATCAAGAAGCGCACCAGCCACGTCACCGTGGTGGTCGCTCCCGCGAAGAAGTAAGGAGACCCGCAGTGGGCCAGAAGGTCAATCCGAACGGGTTCCGCCTCGGGATCACCACGGAGCACACCAGCCGGTGGTTCGCCGACTCCACCAAGGAGGGGCAGCGTTACCGCGACTACGTGAAGGAAGACGTCGCGATCCGCAAGCTCATGTCCGAGGGGCTCGAGCGTGCCGGCATCTCCAAGGTCGAGATCGAGCGCACCCGTGATCGTGTCCGCGTCGATCTCCACACCGCCCGCCCGGGCATCGTCATCGGGCGCCGTGGTGCGGAGGCCGAGCGTCTGCGCGGTGAGCTCGAGAAGCTCACCGGCAAGCAGATCCAGCTGAACATCCTCGAGGTCAAGAACCCCGAGGCCGATGCGCAGCTGGTCGCCCAGAACATCGCCGAGCAGCTCGCGAGCCGCGTGTCGTTCCGACGCGCGATGCGCAAGGGCATGCAGTCCGCGCAGCGCGCCGGTGCCAAGGGCATCCGCGTGGCGGTCTCCGGCCGTCTGGGCGGCGCCGAGATGAGCCGCAGCGAGTTCTACCGCGAGGGTCGCGTGCCGCTGCACACCCTTCGCGCGAACATCGACTACGGCTTCTACGAGGCGCGCACCGCCTTCGGCCGCATCGGCGTGAAGGTGTGGATCTACAACGGCGACGTCACCGCCAAGGAGCTCGCGGCCCAGGCCGCGGCGCAGGCCCCCCGCTCCGGGCGCGGCCCGCGTGCCGAGCGCCCGCGCGGTCGTCGCAACGAGCGCAACGCCGCCGCTCGCCGGGAGGAGCAGGGCAGCGCCCCGCAGGCTCCCGCCGAGCAGCCGGCGTCGGCGCCCGCCGAGACCGGAACGGAGGCCTGAGCATGCTGATCCCGCGCAGGACCAAGCACCGCAAGCAGCACCACCCGACCCGTCGTGGCATGGCCAAGGGCGGCACCGAGCTGGCGTTCGGCGAGTACGGCATCCAGGCTCTCGAGCCGGCGTACGTCACCAACCGTCAGATCGAGGCGGCTCGTATCGCCATGACGCGCTACATGAAGCGTGGCGGCAAGGTGTACATCAACATCTTCCCGGACCGTCCGCTGACCAAGAAGCCCGCCGAGGTCCGCATGGGCTCCGGCAAGGGTGCGGTCGAGTGGTGGATCGCCAACATCAAGCCCGGCCGCGTCATGTTCGAGATCGCCGGCGTCCCCGAGGATGTGGCTCGTGAGGCTCTGCGCCTCGCGATCCACAAGCTCCCCATGAAGTGCCGGATTCTGAGCCGAGAGGGTGGTGACATCTGATGGCAGCGACCAAGCTCACCGCTGAGGAGCTCGACAAGCTGGACGACGTCAAGCTGGCCGACGAGCTGTCCAAGGCCAAGGACGAGCTGTTCAAGCTCCGCTTCCAGTCCGCCACCGGTCAGCTCGAGAGCCATGGCCGACTGCGGTCGGTCAAGAAGGACATCGCACGGATCTACACGATCCTGCGCGAGCGCGAGCTGGGGATCCGTCAGGCCCCCAGCTCGGCCGAGTGACTGCGAAGCGAGGAACTGAGACGTCATGAACGACAACACTGCTGAGGTCGAGAACCTCGACAAGGAGGGCGCCCCGGCGTCCTCCCACGAGCGCCCCTACCGCAAGGTGCTGCGCGGCTACGTGACCAGCGACAAGATGGACAAGACCATCGTCGTCGAGGTCGAGGAGCGCGTGAAGCACTCGCTGTACGGCAAGGTCATGAAGAAGACCAACAAGTTCAAGGCCCATGACGAGGAGAACGTCGCCGGTGTCGGCGACCGCGTCCTCATCATGGAGACCCGCCCGCTGTCGGCGTCCAAGCGCTGGCGTCTGGTGGAGGTCATCGAGAAGGCCAAGTGACCTGACGGTCGCGCACAAGACGGGCCGGTCATCCCTCACGGGATGGCCGGCCCGTTCCGCTCTCTCCGCCCTCAGCGCCCACCCGGCAGCCAGCTCCGGCGCCGGTCTGCCGGAGGGCCATGACACCGCCCTGCCAGGCCGCCGTGGCGGCCCGATCGGGCCCTCCGCCAGGTGTTCGCTGTGGGCATAATGCGGGTGGTCAGCGCGCATCTGCCGAGGTCATGGGCGCGCACCTGATCTGACAAGCGTCCCGAATGGTGGTTGGGTATATCGCCGTGCTCAGCCCCGCGGGGCGGCGGCCGCCGTCTCCCGAGGGGCGCGGCCTCTGCTCCGGGTACGGGGCGCGAGGAAGGAAGCGCTGCTCCGGCGGCCCCTCGTGCACTCCGCCGATCGAAGGCCCTGGATGAACTCCCCGACCCCGTCGCATCCCCTCTGCCCGTCCGCCGACCCGCGCCCGACGCCCGCCCCGGGCGGCCCCGAGGACGGCCCCGGCTCTGGCGGTCGCCGCTCCCGCCGCCGCGCCCGCACCCCCGATCCCCGCCTCGCCGTCGACGACGTCCACGTCGTCGACCGGCCGCGCATGCGCACCGCGATCGGCGGGACCGTGGTCGGCAACATCATGGAGTGGTTCGACTTCGGCGTCTACGGGTACATGGCGATCATGCTCGCCGACCTGTTCTTTCAGACCGGCAACGAGCAGCTCGACCTCATCCTGGCCCTGCTCGGCTTCGCGGTGAGCTTCATCGTGCGCCCCTTCGGCGGCCTCGTGCTCGGCCCGCTCGGGGACCGGATCGGCCGCCAGAAGGTCCTGTTCTTCACGATGGCGATGATGGCGAGCGCCACCGCCCTCATCGGCCTGCTGCCCACGCAGTCCCAGATCGGCATCTGGGCGGCCTTCGGCCTGTACGCGCTCAAGCTCATCCAGGGTTTCTCGACCGGCGGCGAGTACGCGGGGGCGACCACCTACGTCGCCGAGTTCGCGCCGGACCGCAAGCGCGGCCTGTTCGCCTCGTTCCTCGACGTCGGCTCCTACCTCGGCTTCGCCCTCGGCGCCGGCGCGGTCGCCGTGACCCACCTGATCACCTCCCAGGTGTGGGGGCCCGACGCGATGGAGAACTGGGGCTGGCGCATCCCGTTCCTGCTCGCGATCCCGCTCGGCGCGGTCGCGATCTGGTTCCGCGCGCACATCCCGGAGACGCCCGCCTTCGAGGCCACCGACCAGACCCGCGAGGACGGGACCGCCGCCGTCGCGGACCCGGCAGGCGTGCACAGCCGCAAGAACGTCGTCGGCATCATCCGTCACCACTGGCGCGAGCTGCTGATCGGCATCGCGCTCGTCGCCGCGACCAACACCGCCGGCTACGCGCTCACGAGCTACATGCCGACCTACCTCGGCGACCAGTTCGGCTATGACGAGATGACGAGCGCGGCCGCGACCATCCCGGCCCTGCTCGTGCTGTGCGCGATGATCCCCGTGGTCGGCTGGGCCTCCGACCGGGTGGGCCGCCGCCGGGTCTACGGCGCCGCCGCGATCGCGGGCGTCGTGCTGACCGTCCCGGCCTTCTGGCTCATGCACGCCGACTCGTTCCTGCTGATCCAGCTCGCCATGTTCCTGATGGCCGTCCCGGTCGCCCTCTTCGCGGGGCCGTCGGCGGGCTCCCTGCCCGCCCTGTTCCCGACCGCCGCGCGCTACGGCGCGATGGGCCTGTGCTACAACGTGTCCGTGTCCCTGTTCGGCGGCACCACCCCGCTCATCTCGCAGGAGCTCATCCACCTCACCGGCAACAGCTACATGCCCGCGCTGTGGATCATGCTGTTCGCGCTGCTCTCCGGGCTCGCCGTGCTCGGCCTGGGCATGCGCGAGAGCGCGAACCGGCCCCTGATCGGCTCGTTCCCCTCGGTCGAGAGCGAGGAGGAGGCGCGCGAGCTCGTCGCGACCCAGGACGCCAACCCCCTCATCAACACCGCGGAGATGCCGATCGTCGCGGAGGCCGAGGCCGTGCTCGAGCAGGAGGAGATGGCCCGGGCCTGACGCCGGCGCCGCGGCGCCGGCGTCGTCACGCACGACCCGGGACCGCACGAGATCATCGTGCCCAAGCACACACCGTGCGCGGTGCCCCGCTCTTCCGGGGCGCCGCGCACTCGCGTATGCTGGACGGGTTGCGATCTCGCGACGCCGCCGGTTCGTCCGGCGTCGACGCGGATCTGCGGACGGCAGCGTCCATCCCCCGACGGAGACCTCGCACCGCATGAGCACAGGCCCCGGCCCGTGCGTCCTGTGTGCCCGAGTCCGCCGGAGGGTTTTTTGATGCCCGCCGCCGTCCCGGCGAGGAGCGATCCCCGCGCAACGGTCCACCATCCGTTCCGTCAGGCTCGGCCCGCACGCGGGTGAGAACCGACGAGACGACAGGAGTACTGAGTGATTCAGCAGGAGTCGCGACTGAAGGTCGCCGACAACACGGGTGCCAAGGAGATCCTCTGCATCCGCGTTCTCGGTGGCTCCGGTCGTCGTTACGCAAGCATCGGCGACACCATCGTGGCGACCGTCAAGGACGCCATTCCCGGTGGCAACGTCAAGAAGGGCGACGTCGTCAAGGCGGTCGTCGTGCGCACCACCAAGGAGCGTCGTCGTCAGGACGGTTCCTACATCCGCTTCGACGAGAACGCGGCGGTGATCCTGAAGGGTGACGGCGAGCCGCGCGGTACGCGCATCTTCGGCCCCGTCGGTCGCGAACTGCGCGACAAGCGCTTCATGAAGATCATCTCGCTGGCACCGGAGGTGCTGTGACATGGCAAAGATGAAGATCAAGAAGGGTGACCTGGTCCAGGTCATCACGGGTCGCACGAGCGACTCCGACAAGGCCGGCAAGCGTGACCTCGCCGCCGGCGACAAGGGCAAGCAGGGCCGCGTGCTCGAGGTCTTCCCCGAGACCCAGAAGGTGCTCGTCGAGGGCATCAACCGCCGCACCCACCACCTCAAGGCCAGCCCGGCGGGCGGCAGCGGCGGCATCGAGCAGCGCGAGGCGCCTATCCACGTCTCCAACGTCGCCCTCGTCGACCCCGAGGACAACAAGCCGACCAAGGTCGGCTTCCGCGTCGAGACCGTCGAGCTCGAGGGTGGCCGCTCCAAGCAGGTGCGCGTGCGGTACGCCAAGCGCTCCGGGAAGGACATCTGATGACCGAGACCACCGCGACCCGCGAGCTGCCGCGCCTGAAGAAGCGCTACCGCGAGGAGATCAAGGGCGCCCTGACCGACCAGTTCGGCTACACCAACGTCATGCTCGTCCCGGGCCTGACCAAGATCGTGGTCAACATGGGCGTCGGCGACGCCGCTCGTGACTCCAAGGTCATCGACGGCGCCATCCGCGACCTCGCCGCCATCACCGGCCAGAAGCCGCAGGTGACCCAGGCCCGCAAGTCCATCGCACAGTTCAAGCTGCGCGAGGGCATGCCGATCGGCGCCCACGTGACCCTGCGCAACGACCGCATGTGGGAGTTCCTGGACCGTCTGCTGTCCACCGCGCTGCCCCGCATCCGTGACTTCCGCGGCCTCTCGCCCCGGCAGTTCGACGGCAACGGCAACTACACCTTCGGTCTCACGGAGCAGGTCATGTTCCACGAGATCGACCAGGACAAGATCGACCGGACCCGCGGCATGGACATCACGGTCGTCACCACCGCCACCACCGACGACGAGGGACGCGCGCTGCTCAAGCTGCTCGGCTTCCCCTTCAAGGAGAACTGACATGGCAAAGACCGCCCTGATCAAGAAGCAGGAGAGCGCGCCGAAGTTCGGCGTGCGCGCCTACACCCGGTGCCAGCGCTGCGGCCGTCCGCATTCCGTGTACCGCAAGTTCGGGCTGTGCCGCGTGTGCCTGCGCGAGATGGCTCACCGCGGTGAGCTGCCCGGCGTCACCAAGAGCAGCTGGTAAGGACTATCGCCACAGGTCCTGCGGCTGGCCGCAGGAAACCACGGTGAGGAAGAAGCAAACGACATGACCATGACCGACCCGATCGCGGACATGCTGACCCGGATCAGGAACGCCTCCGGGGCGTACCACGAGACCGTGTCCATGCCGTACTCGAAGTTGAAGGCCCGCATCGCGGACATCCTGAAGGCCGAGGGGTACATCCTCGGCTGGCATGAGGAGGAGGCCGAGGTCGGCAAGAACCTCGTGCTCGAGCTCAAGTACGGCACCAGCCGTGAGCGCGCCATCTCCGGCATCCGCAGGATCTCCAAGCCCGGCCTGCGTGTGTACGCGAAGTCCACCAACCTGCCCAAGGTGCTCGGCGGCCTGGGCGTGGCGATCCTGTCCACGTCCTCCGGCCTCCTGACCGACAAGCAGGCAGCCAAGAAGGGTGTGGGTGGGGAAGTCCTCGCCTACATCTGGTGAGCTGAAGAGGAGAGGCGAAATGTCCCGCATCGGACGCCTGCCGGTCGCAGTGCCGGCCTCTGTCCAGAACGTCAACATCGACGGCCAGACCATCACGGTCTCCGGCCCCAAGGGCGAGCTGCAGCACATCGTGCCGTCGCCCCTGACCGTCGCGCGAGCGGAGGACGGCGCCATCGTCGTCGCCCGCCCGGACGACGAGCGCGAGTCCAAGGCCCTGCACGGCCTCACGCGCACCCTGATCAGCAACATGGTCCACGGCGTCACCGAGGGCTTCACCAAGAAGCTCGAGATCGTCGGCACCGGCTACCGCGTCACCGCCAAGGGGACCGACCTCGAGTTCGCGCTCGGGTTCTCCCACCCGGTGGTCGTCAAGGCGCCCCAGGGCATCACCTTCGCGGTCGAGACCCCGACCAAGTTCTCGGTCAGCGGCATCGACAAGCAGCAGGTCGGCGAGGTCTCGGCGAACATCCGCAAGATCCGCAAGCCCGAGCCCTACAAGGGCAAGGGCGTGCGGTACGCCGACGAGGTCGTCCTGCGCAAGGCCGGAAAGGCTGGTAAGTGAGCATGGGTTACGCAAGCAAGCACTCCGTCGGCGGCCGCGGCACCCGGCTGCGCGCACGCGGCCGTCGCCACCTGCGCGTCCGTCGCCGCGTGGTCGGCACCGCGCAGCGCCCCCGCCTCGTGGTCACCCGTTCGCAGCGTCACGTCTTCGTCCAGGTCGTCGACGACACCCGGGGTGTCACCCTGGCGTCGGCCTCGACCATGGAGAAGGACCTGCGCGCCTCGGGCGACACCAAGTCGGACAAGGCCCGCACCGTCGGGACCCTGGTCGCCGAGCGCGCCCGGGCCGCCGGCGTCGACGCGGTCGTCTTCGACCGCGGCGGCAACAAGTACCACGGCCGTGTGGCCGCCGTCGCCGACGGCGCCCGCGAGGCCGGGCTAACGCTGTGATCGCCCCCCGGACGAGTGAGAAGAGGATCTGATATGGCTGCACAGCAGCGGAACAACGGTCCCGCGACCTCCGGTCGGCGGGACGACAACACCAGCAACGATCGCGGTCAGGGCCGCGGCGACCGCCAGGGCGGGCGCCGGGGCGATCGCGGCGGCCGCAACCAGGACGCCGACAAGTCGGCCTTCCTCGAGCGCGTCGTCTCGATCAACCGCGTGTCCAAGGTCGTCAAGGGCGGCCGTCGGTTCTCCTTCACGGCCCTCGTGGTCGTGGGTGACGGCGACGGCACCGTGGGCGTCGGCTACGGCAAGGCCAAGGAGGTCCCTGCGGCGATCTCCAAGGGTGTCGAGGAGGCGAAGAAGAACTTCTTCCGCGTCCCGCGCATCCAAGGCACCGTGGTCCACCCCGTCCAGGGCGAGGCGGCGGCGGGCGTCGTCCTGCTGCGTCCGGCCGCTCCGGGCACCGGCGTGATCGCCGGCGGCCCCGTGCGTGCGGTGCTCGAGTGCGCCGGCGTGCACGACGTGCTGTCCAAGTCGCTCGGCTCGACCAACGCGATCAACATCGTGCGGGCCACCATCGCGGCGCTCAAGCAGCTCGAGGAGCCGGAGGCCGTCGCGGCCCGTCGTGGGCTCCCCGTCGAGGACGTCGTGCCCGCGCAGCTCCTGCGTGCGCAGGCCGAGGGTCGCGCCGCTGCCCGCGCCGAGAAGGTGGGTGCGTGATGCAGCTGAAGGTGACCCAGGTCCGTTCCGACATCGGCGGCACCCAGCCCCAGCGCGCCACCCTGCGCGGCCTCGGCCTCAAGCGCATCGGTGACGTGGTGGTGAAGGAGGACCGCCCCGAGATCCGCGGCATGATCCGCGCCGTCGCCCACCTGGTGACGGTCGAAGAGGTGGACTGATCCATGACTGAGAACAACAACACCGAGAGCTCGCCCCTCAAGCTCCACGACCTGCGCCCCGCGCCCGGTGCCAAGACCGCGCGCACCCGCGTCGGCCGTGGTGAGGGCTCCAAGGGCAAGACCGCCGGTCGCGGCACCAAGGGCACGAAGGCCCGCTACCAGGTGCCTGCCGGCTTCGAGGGCGGCCAGATGCCGCTGCACATGCGGCTCCCGAAGCTCCGCGGGTTCACCAACCCGTTCCGCGTCGAGTACCAGGTCGTGAACCTGTCGGCGCTCCAGGAGCTGTTCCCCGAGGGCGGCGACGTGACCGTCGCGGACCTCGTGGACAAGGGCGCGGTGCGCAAGAACCAGCCGGTCAAGGTGCTCGGCACCGGCGACGTGAGCGTCAAGCTCAACGTCACGGCGAACAAGTTCTCCGCCTCGGCGGAGCAGAAGATCACGGCGGCGGGCGGGACCGTCACGACCGCGTGATCCTCTTTTGACGGGGCATCGCGGCGCAGAATATTCTGTGCCGCGGTGCCCCGTCGTCGTACGTTCCCGGCATCCGGAGCGGCCGCGCGCCCAATCGGTGCCGCGCGCCCCACATCGTCCCGCGGGACCGTCCGGGCCCTTCCGGCCCGCGGTCCGTCCGCGACCCTGAGGAGGGACACGTGAAGAACGCCTTCATCCGTGCGTTCCGCACCCCCGACCTGCGAGCCAAGATCCTGTTCACCCTGGGTCTGCTCGCGATCTACCGGCTGGGCGTCTTCGTCCCCACCCCGGGATTCGACTACACGAACGTGACCGCGTGCGCGACGGCGGCGCTGAGCGGCGGCGCCGGCGTGCTCGGCATGGTCAACATGTTCTCCGGCGGGGCCCTCCTGCAGCTGTCGGTGTTCTCGCTCGGCGTGATGCCCTACATCACCGCGTCGATCATCATCCAGCTGCTGCGCGTCGTGATCCCCCGCTTCGAGGCCCTCCACAAGGAGGGCCAGTCCGGGACGGCCAAGCTCACGCAGTACACGCGCTACCTGACCATCGGCCTCGCGGTCCTGCAGTCGACCACGATCATCACGCTCGTGCGCTCGGGCCAGTTCTTCCCCAACTGCGACCCGGCGGCCCTGGTCCCCGACCAGTCCATCCTCACGCTCCTGCTGATGGTGCTGACCATGACGGTGGGCACCGTGCTGATCATGTGGATGGGCGAGCTCATCACCGAGCGCGGCGTCGGCAACGGCATGTCGCTGCTCATCTTCACCTCGATCGCCGCGTCCTTCCCCTCGGCCCTCGGCCAGATCTTCCAGCTCCAGGGCTGGATCACCTTCGCGCTCGTGATCCTGGTGGCGCTCGTGGTCATGATCGGCGTCATCTTCGTCGAGCAGTCCCAGCGCCGGGTGCCGGTGCAGTACGCCAAGCGCATGGTGGGGCGTCGCATGTACGGCGGCACCTCCACCTACATCCCCATCAAGGTGAACCAGGCCGGCGTCATCCCGGTCATCTTCGCGACCTCGATCCTCACCGTCCCCCAGCTCATCTCCCAGTTCGGGGACCCCTCCGCCGGGTGGGTGCAGTGGATCAACAACCATCTCGTGCAGGGCCAGAGCTTCTCGTGGTTCTACACGCTGATCTACCTCGCGCTCATCGTCTTCTTCGCCTTCTTCTACACGTCGATCACCTTCAACGCCGAGGAGATCGCCGACAACATGAAGAAGTACGGCGGGTTCATCCCCGGCGTGCGGGCGGGCAAGCCCACCGAGCGCTACCTGCAGTACGTGATCAACCGGATCCAGACCCCGGGCGCCCTCTACCTCGGGATCATCGCGCTGATCCCGATGCTCGCGCTCGTGTTCCTCGGGACCTCGCAGAACTTCCCGCTCGGCGGCGCCTCGATCCTCATCATCATCGGCGTGGGCCTGGACACCGTGAAGCAGATCGACGCCAAGCTGCAGCAGCACCACTACGAAGGGATCCTCCGATGACCGCACCTGACCGCACGCCCGCACGCCGGCTGCTGATCGTCGGGCCCCCCGGGGCCGGCAAGGGCACGCAGGCCGCGCGCATCGCCGAGGCGCTCTCGATCCCCGCCATCTCGACCGGCGACATCTTCCGCGCCAACGTGAGCCGGAAGACCGAGCTGGGCGTGCTCGCCACCTCCTACATGGACAAGGGCGAGTACGTGCCCGACGAGGTCACCAACGACATGGTCGCCGACCGCCTCTCGCAGGCCGACGCGGCCGACGGCTTCCTGCTCGACGGCTACCCCCGGACCCTCGCCCAGGTCGACGCCCTCGACGCCATGCTCACCGCGGCCGGCACCGCGCTCGACGCCGTGATCCTGCTCCAGGTCGACCTCGACGAGGTCGTCGCTCGCCTCGTCCAGCGCGGCAAGGAGCAGGGGCGCGCCGACGACGCCGAGGACACCATCCGGCGGCGGATCGACGTCTACGCCGAGCAGACCGCGCCCCTCGTGGACGTCTACGAGCAGCGCGGGCTGATCCGCCGGGTCGACGGCATGGCCTCGATCGACGAGGTCAACGCCGCGATCATGGAGGCCCTGGCCCGGTGAGCCCGCGTCTGCGCCGCGAGCGGGTCGAGCTCAAGACCCCCGAGCAGATCGCCGTGATGCGTCGCTCGGGCGCCCTCCTCGCGGACGTTCACGACATGCTCGCCGCCGAGCTCCGGCCCGGGATCACGACCGGCCGGCTCGACGCGCTCGCCGAGCAGATGATCCGCGACCACGGGGCGACGCCCAACTTCCTGGGCTACCAGGGCTACCCGGCGACGGTCTGCATCAGCGTCAACGACGAGGTGGTCCACGGCATCCCGGGGCCCCGGGAGCTGCGCGACGGCGACGTCGTCTCGATCGACGGCGGCTGCATCGTCGACGGCTGGCACTCCGACGCCGCCCGCACGCACGTGGTCGGCACCCCCCGCTCGGCCGAGGACGAACGCCTCGTGGCCGTGACCGAGGGAGCGATGTGGGCAGGCATCGCCGCGATCGCGGGCGCGACGCGCGTCGGCCAGATCGGCGCCGCCGTCGAGGACTACGTCGACGAGCAGTGCGCCCGCACCGAGGGCGGCCGGCTCTCGCACCTCGAGGGCTTCGGCGGCCACGGCATCGGCACCGCCATGCACCAGCCGCCCGACGTCATGAACTACCGCACGCGGGACCGCGGCCCCCGGATCCAGGTGGGCATGTGCCTGGCCGTCGAGCCCATGCTCATCCAGGGCCCGGGGGACTGGGTCATGCTCGACGACAACTGGACGGTCGTGGCCACGGGCGGCGGCCGTGCCGCGCACTGGGAGCACTCCGTCGCGGTCACCGCCCAGGGCCTGCTCGTGCTGACCGCCTCCGACGCCGGAGCGGCCGAGCTGGCCGCGCGCGGCGTGACGGCCGCACCGGACCCCCTCGCCGCCTGATCGGCCGGCGGCCGGGCGGGCGTCGACTCGAGACGTGACCCACCCGACGCCTCGGCGGTCTGGGCGGATCCGACGGGCATGTGTAAGATCGATCCTCGGGTGCTTTCCGCGCGCGTTCGGAGGCACCCGCGCACGAGACGACTCGAGCGCCCCGTTCATCTGCGGAAGCGGACGACCACGGATCCCCAGGGGATCGGCCGTCCGGGCGGTTGCACGGGTCGTTCCCTGCTCGTGGACCGTAAACGACGCGACACCCTGTGCCCGCACGGGCACCAGGAGATAGGGGATCAATGGCCAAGAAGGACGGCGTCATCGAGGTCGAGGGCACGGTGACGGAGGCGCTCGCCAACGCGCGTTTCCGTGTCGAGCTGGACAACGGGCACAAGGTCCTCGCACACATCTCCGGGAAGATGCGCCAGCACTACATCCGCATCCTCCCCGAGGACCGCGTGGTCGTCGAGCTCAGCCCCTACGACCTCGACAAGGGCCGCATCGTCTACCGCTACAAGTGACCTGTCCGCGCATCCGCGCGGTCCGGAGCGGGGCCGTCTGCCGACGGCCCCGGATCGAAGAAGGAAGCCATGAAAGTCAAGCCGAGCGTCAAGCCGATCTGTGACAACTGCAAGGTGATCCGTCGCCACAGCGTGGTCATGGTCATCTGCAAGAACCCGCGCCACAAGCAGCGCCAGGGCTGAGCCCCGCCGCTGTCGACGCACCGGCCGCACGAGCGGCCAGGCCCTCGGGCCGCCCGCCCCTCGGGGCACCACACAACGCAAGAGCCGCCACCATCCCGCCCCGGCGGGACCACTCGCAGACGGAGGCTGCGGCGCATCGGGCACGACCCTCGAGGTCGGCGATGCGAGGTGACGGATCAGGCCTCCGGAGAAGTAGGAGAACTGCACCATGGCACGTCTTATGGGAGTCGACCTGCCGCGCGACAAGCGCGTCGAGGTCGCCCTCACGTACATCTACGGCGTGGGCCGCACCCGCGCCCTCGAGACCCTGGCCGCGACCGGCGTCTCGGGCGACATCCGGGTCCGTGAGCTGAGCGACGAGCAGCTCGTCGCGCTGCGCGACCACATCGACGCGAACTACCAGGTCGAGGGCGACCTCCGCCGCGAGGTCGCCGCCGACATCCGCCGCAAGGTCGAGATCGGCTCGTACGAGGGCCTGCGTCACCGTCGTGGCCTGCCCGTCCGCGGTCAGCGCACCAAGACCAACGCCCGCACCCGCAAGGGCCCCAAGCGCACGGTCGCCGGCAAGAAGAAGGCCCGCTGACCTCGCTGGCCCGCACGGTCCAGCAGTTCTTCGCCGCCGCCACGACCCGTGGCGCGAGCGGCACATCGATCACCTGAACCCACCCGAGGAGTTCTGCCGCATGGCACCCAAGACCCGCCAGGCCTCCGGCGCGCGCAAGCCGCGCCGCAAGGACAAGAAGAACGTCGTCAACGGCCAGGCCCACATCAAGTCCACCTTCAACAACACCATCGTGTCGATCACCGACCCGACGGGCGCCGTCATCTCCTGGGCCTCGGCCGGCCAGGTCGGCTTCAAGGGCTCGCGCAAGTCCACCCCGTACGCCGCGCAGATGGCCGCCGAGGCCGCCGCGCGCCGGGCGCAGGAGCACGGTCTGAAGAAGGTCGACGTCTTCGTCAAGGGCCCCGGCTCCGGCCGCGAGACCGCGATCCGCTCGCTCACCGCGGCGGGCCTCGAGGTCGGCTCGATCCAGGACGTCACTCCCCAGCCCCACAACGGGACCCGTCCGCCCAAGCGTCGGCGCGTCTGATCCGGGCGCCGTCCCTACCGGCAGGACCGGCAGGGGCTCGGCGCATCGAGATTCCCTCCACCCCTTCTGAGGCCATCACCCCTTAAAGAGCGTCATATGGCGGACGCTCGCAGAAAGGACCCAACGTGCTCATTGCACAGCGCCCCACGCTGACCGAAGAGGTCGTGTCGGAGCACCGCTCCCGGTTCGTCATCGAGCCGCTCGAGCCGGGCTTCGGCTACACCCTCGGCAACTCGCTGCGTCGTACCCTCCTGTCCTCCATCCCCGGTGCCGCGGTCACGTCGATCCGCGTCGACGGCGTGCTGCACGAGTTCAGCACGATCCCCGGGGTCAAGGAGGACGTCACCGAGATCATCCTCAACATCAAGAACCTCGTCGTCTCCTCGGAGAACGACGAGCCCGTCGTGATGTACCTCCGCAAGGAGGGCGAGGGCGCGGTGACCGCCGCCGAGATCACCCCGCCGGCCGGCGTGGAGATCCACAACCCGGATCTGCACATCGCGACCCTGAACGACGCGGGACGCCTGGAGATCGAGCTGATCGTCGAGCGCGGCCGCGGCTACGTCTCCGCGGCCCAGAACAAGGGCTTCGACGGCGAGATCGGCCGGGTCCCGGTCGACTCGATCTACTCGCCCGTGCTCAAGGTGACCTACAAGGTCGAGGCGACCCGCGTCGAGCAGCGCACCGACTTCGACCGTCTCATCGTGGACGTCGAGACCAAGCCGGCCATCTCGCCCCGTGACGCCGTCGCGTCGGCGGGCAAGACGCTCGTCGAGCTCTTCGGCCTGGCCCACGAGCTGAACGAGGAGGCCGAGGGCATCGAGATCGGCCCGTCGCCGACCGACCAGGCCCTCGCCGCGGATCTGGCGCTGCCGATCAACGACCTGAACCTCACGGTCCGCTCGTACAACTGCCTCATGCGCGAGGGCGTGCACACCGTCGGTGAGCTCGTCGCCCGCAGCGAGGCCGACCTTCTGGACATCCGCAACTTCGGGCAGAAGTCCATCGACGAGGTCAAGGCGAAGCTCGCAGAGCTCGGCCTGTCGCTCAAGGACTCCCCGGCCGGGTTCGATCCGTCGGCCGCCCTCGAGTCCTACGGCGACGACGACTTCGGCGACCAGTACTGACCTCATCTGATCTAGGAGAACGATCATGCCTGCACCCACCAAGGGCGCTCGTCTCGGCGGATCCCCCGCGCACGAGCGGATGATCCTGGCGAACCTCGCCACCGAGCTCTTCCGCCACAAGGCGATCACCACCACCGAGTCGCGCGCCAAGCGGCTGCGCCCCCTCGCCGAGCGTCTCGTGACGCAGGCGAAGAAGGGCGACCTCGCCTCGCGCCGTCGCGTCATGCGCACGGTCCGCGACAAGGGCGTCGTCTACTCGCTCTTCGAGGAGATCGCCCCGACCTTCTCCGAGCGTCCGGGCGGCTACACCCGCATCGTGAAGATCGCGCCGCGCAAGGGCGACAACGCCCCCATGGCCGTGATCGAGCTCGTCACCGAGGCGTACTCGCCCAAGCAGGCGGTCGTCAAGGAGGCCGAGGGCGCGACCAAGAACGCCGCGAAGACCGAAGCGGCGCCGGAGGAGACTCCCGCCGTCGAGGACGCCGCGACCGACGAGGCCTGAGCACTCCCGCTCATCGCCGGCGCCAGGGCCCCGATCCGCGAGGATCGGGGCCCTTGCCATGTCGTGACCCGGCGTTGACCTTCCGTCGACGAACCCCGGGGGAGGGGTGGCCCACAATGGAAGGACCCCCCTGAACCCCGCACCCTCCCCCCCCCCCCCGGGAGCCCCGTCATGACCGATCCGTCCCCCCGCCTCTCCGTGTCCCGGCGCCTCCTGCTCGCCGCGGGCGCCGCTGCCGTGCCCGCCGCCGTGCTCGTGCCGACGGCGGCCCGCGCCGAGGACCCCGTCGACCCGGACGTCACCGGCGGCGCGACCCGCGTCGTCGACGTCCCGCTCGGGGACGTCGACCTCGAGGAGATCGCCGGCACGGGCGGCGTCCGCACGATCGACCGCCCCGGCACGATGCTCGGCGTCACCTGGACCGGCGCCGCCCCCGACCGCACCGCCGTCCGCGGCCTCGCGGGCGACGGCACGTGGGGCACGTGGTACGAGCTGCACGAGGCGCTCGACCCCATGACGGGCGAGACGATCGACGGCACCGAGCCCGCCTGGCTCGGACCCGTCACCCGGCTGCAGGTGAGGGCGACGCGCGATGGCCAGGACGTCACGACCGAGCTCACCGCGCACGTCGTGACCACCTCGGCGGCCTCCGCGGACGGCGGCTCCGCGCGCACGTTCGCGGCGTCCGCGGCGGCGGGCACCACCGTGCCCGGCCCCAACGCCCCCGCCTTCGTGACCCGCGAGGGCTGGGGAGCCGACGAGTCCCTCACCCGCGGCGTCAGCACGCACGACCGGACCCAGGCCGTCGTCGTGCACCACACGGAGGGTTCCAACAGCTACACCGCCGCCCAGTCCGCCCAGATCATCCGCGGGATCCTGACGTACCACACCCAGTCCAACGGCTGGGCCGACGTCGGGTACAACGCCTTCGTCGACAAGTACGGACAGATCTTCGAGGGGCGCAAGGGCGGCCTCCTGCTCAACGTCACGGGCGCCCATGCCCGCGGCGTCAACTCGCGCACCTTCGGGATCTCGCTGCTGGGCAGCTACACGAGCACCCAGGCCCCCGCCGCCGCCCGCGAGGCGATCGCCCAGGTCGCGGCCTGGCGCCTCATCTCCGCCTTCCACCCGACGGTGTCCGAGAAGAGCGGCTTCCCCGTCACCGTGAGCGGCCTGCGCTACCCCGTGGGCTCGACCATGTCCCTCCCGCGCCTGTTCAGCCACCGCGACGTCAACGTCACCGACTGCCCCGGCACCGCGCTGTTCAACCAGCTCGACGCCATCCGCTCCGCGATCCAGGCCCGGCTCGACGGCGCCTGGCGCCTGCATCTGGACGCCTTCACGGCCGCCGGGGGAGAGGCGGCCCTGGGCACCGTCACCCAGGTCGCGCACGACGACGGCGACTACACCGTCACCGTCCTGACCGCGGGCCTCGTCCTGAGCGACGGCGATCGCGACGCGGTCGCGTACGCGACGACCTTCGGCTCCTCGTGGCGGCCGTCGTGGGGGCGCCCGACCGGGAAGGTCACGAGCGGCGGCGGCGCGGAGTCGCAGACCTTCGAGAAGGGGACGGCGGTGCGCCGCGGCGGCAGCGTGTCGTTCTCGACCTCGCGGTTCGTCGACGTGCCGCCCACCCTGCAGTTCCACGACGAGATCGAGGAGCTCGCGGCGAGCGGGATCGTCACGGGCTGGCCCGACGGGACCTATCGTCCGCTCGACGCCGTCGCGCGGGACGCCATGGTCGTCTTCGTCTATCGCGCCCTGGGGTCACCCGCCTTCACCGCCCCGTCGCGGTCGCCGTTCACCGACATCAGCCCGTCGACGATGTACTACAAGGAGATCTGCTGGGCGCGCGCCGAGGGCATCGTCAAGGGCTTCGACGACTCGACGTTCCGCCCCATCGCCCCGGTGCAGCGCCAGGCCGTCGCCGCCTTCCTGTACCGCGCGGCGGGCTCGCCCTCGGTGTCCGGGAGCGCCGGCTTCCGCGACGTGCCCGCGACGAGCGAGTTCCACCGCGAGATCGCCTGGATGGCCTCGCGGGGCATCAGCACCGGGTGGCCCGACGGCACCTTCCGCCCGCTGGACCCGACGGCGCGCGACGCGATGGCCGCCTTCATGGTGCGCTGGCTGGCGATCGTGGGACGCTGACCCCATGACACGTGCCAGGGGATCGTCCCGGACCGTCCGCGTGGCGCTGCTGTGCGACGTCGACCAGACCGTCTATCACGTCGGCGACGAGGCGATCGGCCTCGCGGGAGCGGACCGGCTGCGTCGGCGCGGGCTCGACGTCGTCATGGTCTCGCGCCAGGAGAAGTACGGGCCCGACGGCGCCCCGCCCGCGCGCTGCATCCCCGCGCTCACGTTCCCGTGGCCCGAGCGCGACCGCGAGCGCTATCTCGACGAGATCTGCCGCGTGCTCGCGGGCGAGTCCGGCGCGCTGCCGCCCGAGGACAAGCTCTTCGGGATCATCGAGCGGTACCGGGACGTCGACGCGCTCGTGATCGGCGGCGGAGGAGCCCTGAACTCCCGCTACGGCTGGCTGCTCGCCGAGCGGGCCGCGACCGCGATGGTCGCCGCCTCCCAGGGGGCGCGCGTCGTGCTGAGCGGCCAGAGCATCGGCCCGGACCTCTCGGTGACCGACGCCGAGGCGCTCGGCGAGCTCCTGGACCTCTGCAGCCTCGTCGGGCTCCGCGACGCCGGCAGCCTCGCGCGCGCCCGGGCGATCAGGCCGGACCATCCCGCGCTCGTGGAGACCGTCGACGACGCCGTGGGGCTCCCCCTCTCCTGGGCGGAGCCTCTCGAGGACCGGGTCTCGGTGACCCTGGGCTCGGACCCCTGGCCCTTCCCGGTCGAGGACTACGTGCAGGTCATGGCCGCGGCCCTCGACGGCCTCGCCGACCGGACCGGGGCCGAGGTCGAGTTCGTCCCCCACATGGCCGACCCCGACACCGGCGGCTCGGACGTGAGCCTGCACGAGCGGGTCGCGGCGGCCATGGGCACCCCGAGCACGCTGGCGCCCCTCGAGCGGGCCGATCGCGCCGCAGCCCGCCAGGCACGGTCCCGATGGATCGTCTCGACCCGCTTCCACCCCGTCGTGTTCGGGACCCTCGCGGCCTCGTCCGTGCTCGCGGTGCCGCTCGACCGGTACGGCGCGAGCCGTCTCGACGGGGCCCTCCGCCACGCCGGCATGACCCACGCCAGCGTGCCCTTCGCCGCGCTCTGGGACCCCGCCACGGGCGGCGCCACGGCCGTGCTCGACGCCGCCCTCGACGCCCTCGTCGCCGCCCGCCCCGCCGAGCACGCCCGTCTGACGGCCCGGCGCGACGAGCTCCTGGCATGCTCCGAGCGCTGGTGGGACGCGGTCGCCGCCGCCGTGACGGGCGAGGAGGCGCCCGATCCGGACCCCGGGGCCGCCGCCCTCGGGGCCGACGCCCGCTTCGACGCCCCTCTGCGGGCCCTGCTCGCCCCGTTCAGCCCGCAGGAGCAGGCCGGCCGCCACGACGAGCCGACCGTCGCCGTCGTGATGCGCACGAAGGACCGCCCGGTCATGCTCGATCGCGCCGTGCGCGACGTGCTCTCCCAGACCCGCGCGGACTGGCAGCTCGTCATCGTCGACGACGCGGGCGACGCCGAGGCCGTCGACGCCGTGGTCGCCCGCTACGCCCACGAGTCCTTCGGCCGCATCGGCGTGCTGCACCGTGCCGAGTCCACCGGCATGGAGGCGGCGAGCAATGCCGGCATCACGGCCACCGCGTCCGAGCTGCTGTGCATCCATGACGACGACGACACGTGGCACCCCACCTTCCTCCAGCGCACCGTCGAGCATCTGCGGAGGCACCCCGAGGAGTCCGCCGTCGTCGTGCGCACGGAGATCGTGCACGAGCACCAGGAGGGGACCACGCTCGTCGAGGACGAGCGCTTCCTCTCGTGGCCGCGCCTGCACGCGATGCGGCTGGCCGACTTCATGACGGTCAACCGCACGACGCCCATCGCCGTCGTGCACCGGCGCCGCGTGCACGACGAGCTGGGGCTGTTCCGCGAGGACCTGCCCGCGGTCGGCGACTACGAGTTCCATCTGCGCCTGCTCCAGCACGGCGCCGTCGGCTTCCTCGACCTGCCGCTGGCCCGGTGGCACCTGCGGCCGAGCGCCGCGGGCGCGGACTCCAACTCGATGTTCGCGATGGACGACGCCCATCACGACGTCGACCTCACCCTGGCCGACGCGTACTTCCGGGAGTGGGTGGGAGAGCACGGCATCGGGCTGCCGATGTTCATCTCCCGCACGGTCGGCGAGCAGGTCGACCGCGCGACCGAGGGCCTCGCACGCACCCACGACGAGCTGCTCGCACGGCTCGACGCCGTCTCCGGCCAGCTCGCCGAGGTCGGTGCGCGCCTCGCCGCTCTCGAGGACGAGTCGCGCCACCACGGCGCCCGGCTCGAGGAGCGCAGCGCCGTCCAGCTCGCCCGCCGCGGCGCCCGCAGCGCCCGCAGCGCCCTCTACCGCGCCGCCGGCGCCCTGCGCAGGACGTGACCCATGAGCACCTTCGCCGACGTCGGCCCCGATGCCCAGTTCGCCCGTGAGATCGAGTGGATGGCCTCGACGGGCATCAGCACCGGCTACGACCAGGGCGGGAAGAAGGTCTACCGCCCCCTCGACCCCGTCAACCGTGACGCGATGGCGGCGTTCCTCTACCGTCTCGCAGGCACGCCGCCGTACCCGGCGCCGCTCGTCTCGCCGTTCACGGACGTGCCGCGCGGCTCCCAGTTCTACGCCGAGATCTGCTGGCTCGCGGACCAGGGCATCTCGACGGGCTACGCCGATGCGACCTACCGTCCCCTCGCCCCCGTCTCCCGTGAGGCGATGGCCGCGTTCATGTACCGCTTCGCCCGGAGCCCCTGGTACGCGGCCCCCACGAGCTCTCCCTTCACGGACGTCGCCACCTCCTCGCTCTTCTACACCGAGATCTGCTGGCTGTCCGCGCGCGGCATCTCGACGGGATGGCCCGACCGCACGTACCGTCCCGGTCTGGCCGTCGCCCGCGACGCGATGGCGGCGTTCATGTACCGCCTGCGCTCGATGCCGTCGGGGGAGAGCACCGCCGCCGTCCTGTTCGACGACGCGACCGATGCGAACCTCACGGTGGGCTTCGGTCACCCCTATGCCGCGATCCGCGGCGAGGACCACCACACGATCGCGGGCTCGACCTTCGAGACGGCGATCTCCGTGACGCTCTTCGGCGCCGATGCGCGGGGCAGCAGCGATCATCCGGTGCCGATCGGAGCGCGGCGGCTCACGGCGACGGTCGCGCACGCCTCCGCGACGTCGTCGGCCTCGGTGCGCTTCGAGGTCGTCGACGCCGCGAGCGGGGCCGTCGTTGCGAGCGCGCGCGTCGCCCCCGGCACGACCGCCGAGATCGCCGCCGACGTCTCCGCCGTCACGACCGCGCGCCTGCGTGCGACGGCCGCCGACACGGGGGCGTCGACCGCCCGCTGGGCCGCCTGGGGACGCCCGCTCTTCCGACGCTGACCTGGGGTGACGCCGCATCGAGGCCATCTCGGCGCAACGGCCTCGCGGCGGGCCGGGACGGGATACAGTTCACCTCACCTGCGGCCGTCGGTCGCCCCTTCGTCGAGGACCCCCAAGCACGGCATGACGCGGCGCAGTGCGCTGACCCTTGGCATTCTCGGCGCGCGCGGAGCCCTCGCGGCGCCCGCCCTCGCAGCGCCTCCGACCTTCGCCGACGTCCCGGCGTCCCTGCAGTTCTCGAAGGAGATCGAGTGGCTCGCCGCGCAGGGCGTGTCGACCGGCTGGACCCAGGGCGGCGCCCGCTACTACCGGCCGCTGCTGCCCGTCGCGCGTGACGCGATGGCCGCCTTCCTGTACCGGCTCGCCGGGCAGCAGCCCTACACCCCGCCCCGCACGTCGCCGTTCCGCGACGTGACCCCGTCGACGCAGTTCTACAAGGAGATCTGCTGGCTCTCCGACGCCGGGGTCGCGGGCGGATACGCCGACGGGACCTTCCGTCCGCTGTCCTCGGTCAACCGTGACGCGATGGCCGCGTTCATGCGGCGCGTGAACCCGTTCCTCGCCTACCCGGCCGACGGGAACACGGTGGCCCGGGTCTCCACCGTCGCCCTGGACGCGTGGACCCTGACCAACGGCGATCCGGAGTCGGAGGCGACCACGGTGCTGCCGGGGGAGACCTACTCGATCACCCTCACGCTCGGTCCGGACGACAGCGACGGGCATGCCGTCGCCCGGGCGATCCAGGGCACCACCACGGTCCGCTTGGGCCTGTACGCGACGTCGTCGAGAGGAGCCGAGCTCCGCGCCGAGGACTACTTCCAGCGGATGCGCCTCGCGAGGGCCTTCGACTTCCGCGGGCGCCCCGTCCCCGGCGTCACGGCGACGCTCCTGGGCAGCAAGGTCGACATCACGGCGACGCGCGGCTTCGCGGGCACGCTCACGGTCGAGCTCGAGTTCACGGTGCCGTCTCTGACCCTGCCGTCCGGCAGCCGGTACGTCGAGGGGGAGTACGAGCTCGAGGCGTGCTCGAACAGCGAGCGGTGGGTCACCGGGCCCGCCGACTACTCCTTCACGCGGGCCTGGGACGTGCTCCGCTTCGCGACGACCCGCTCCGACCGCGGTGTCCAGGCGCTGCGCGCCGCCCCGAGCGACGGGTCGCGGCGCGGCACCGGACGGCCCGACTCGGCTCCCGGCGGGGCCACCAAGGTCGTGCGCTGAGCCGAAGCGTCCCGTGCGCTGAACCGAGGCGTGCCGTGTGCTGAGCCGAGGCGTGCCCGCGGTTCGCTGCGGTCTGGCTGCTCGACCCCGGCGCTCCGGGCCGCCCCGGCGCTCCGGGCTGCCCCGCGCGCCGGGGCCGCCGCAGCACCCCGGACCGCCCCGGGCGCCGCGAGTGTCACTCCACGGCACCTATCCGCCCTGATAGGTGCCGTGGGGTGACATTCGGCGACCGGGGAGGGGAGTGAGCGCCCCGTCCGTACTCGAGCCCCGTCCGTGCCCGCGCCCACGTGTGCCCGGTCCGAGCCCGAGCCCGGGCCTCAGCCGAAGTAGGAGGGCAGGGTCGCCGCGCGCAGGGCGCGCAGCTCCTCGACGTCGAAGGAGCCGACGCCCTGGATGTCGAGGGACCGCCCCGTCGTGACCCCGATGCGCAGGGCCGGGAAGGCGCGCGCGGTGCACATGTCCGTGAAGCGCACCTCCTCGCTGCGCGGCACGGCCACGATCGCGCGCGCGGAGGACTCGGAGAAGAGCGCGGTGAACGGGTCCAGGCCGTCGCGGTCGCACAGGTCGTCGAGCACGATGCGCGCCCCGACCCCGAAGCGCACGCACGACTCGACGAGGGCCTGGACGAGGCCGCCCTCGGAGAGGTCGTGGGCGGCGTCGGCCATGCCGTCGCGGCTCGCGGCCACGAGGATCTCGCCGAGCACGCGCTCGGCCTCGAGATCGTCGCGCGGGGGCAGGCCGCCGAGGTGCCCGTGCACGACATCGGCCCAGGCGCTGCCCGAGAGCTCCTCGCGCGTGGTGCCGAGGCAGAAGATCGCGAGGCCCTCGCCCTGCCAGCCCGAGGGGGTGCGCCGGGCGACGTCGTCGAACACGCCCAGGACCCCCACGACGGGGGTGGGATGGATCGCGGAGTCGATGCGCCCCGGCTCGCCCGTCGAGTTGTACAGCGAGACGTTGCCGCCGGTCACGGGCACCCCGAGCTCCCGGCAGCCGTCGGCGAGACCGTCGATCGCCTCGACCAGCTGCCACATGGGGCCCGGGTCCTCGGGGGAGCCGAAGTTCAGGCAGTCGGTGACGGCGAGCGGGACGGCGCCCGTGGTCGCGACGTTGCGGTAGGCCTCGGCGAGCGCGAGCCGGGCGCCGGTGCGGGGGTCGAGCTTGGTGTAGCGGCCGTTGGCGTCGGTCGCGAGCGCGACCCCCCGCCCGGTGGCCTCGTCGATGCGGAGCACGCCCGCGTCATCGGGCATGGCCAGGGCCGTGTTGCCGCCGACGTAGCGGTCGTACTGGTCGGTGATCCATTGGGCGGACGCGAGGTTCGGCGAGGCGATCAGGGTGCGGATCTGCGCGGCGATCTCCTCGGCCCCGACGGGCCGGGGCAGCGCCTCGGCACGGTCGGCCTGGAGCGCGTCCTGCCAGGCGGGTCGGGCGTAGGGGCGCTCGTAGCTGGGGCCGCCGTGGGCCACGGTCACCGGGTCGACGTCGACGATGCGGCGCCCGAAGTGGTCGATCGTGAGGCGTCCGTCGCCCGTCACCTCGCCGATCACGGCGGTCTCGACGTCCCAGCGGCGCGTGATGGCCAGGAACTCCTCGAGCCGCTCGGGGCGGACGACGGCCATCATCCGCTCCTGGGACTCGCTCATGAGGATCTCGCCGGCGTTCAGCGTCGGGTCGCGCAGCAGCACGTTCTCGAGGTCCACGTGCATGCCCGAGCCGCCGTTGGAGGCGAGCTCGCTCGTCGCGCACGAGATGCCGGCCGCGCCGAGGTCCTGGATGCCCTCGACGACGTCGGCCGCGAACAGCTCGAGGCAGCACTCGATGAGCACCTTCTCCATGAAGGGGTCGCCCACCTGCACGCTCGGCCGCTTGGCCGGTCCGCCCTCCTCGAAGGTCTCCGAGGCGAGGATCGAGGCGCCGCCGATCCCGTCGCCGCCCGTGCGGGCCCCGAACAGGACCACCTTGTTGCCGGTCCCGGTCGCCGAGGCGAGGTGGATGTCCTCGTGGCGCAGCACGCCGATCGCGAGCGCGTTGACGAGCGGGTTGGTCTGGTACGCGGCGTCGAACACGGTCTCGCCGCCGATGTTGGGCAGGCCGAGCGAGTTGCCGTAGCCGCCCACCCCGGAGACGACGCCGTGGACCACGCGCGCCGTGTCGGGGGCGTCGATCGCGCCGAAGCGCAGCTGATCCATGACGGCGACGGGGCGGGCGCCCATCGCGATGATGTCGCGCACGATGCCGCCGACGCCGGTCGCGGCACCCTGATGGGGCTCGACGTAGCTGGGATGGTTGTGGGACTCGACCTTGAAGGTCACCGCCCAGCCGTCGCCGATGTCGACCACGCCCGCGTTCTCGCCGATCCCCACGAGCAGGTGCTCGCGCATCGCCTCCGTCGTCTTCTCCCCGAAGATGCGCAGGTGCGTCTTGGAGGACTTGTACGAGCAGTGCTCGGACCACATGACCGAGTACATCGCGAGCTCGGCGTTGGTCGGGCGGCGGCCCAGGATCTCCCGGATCCGGGCGTACTCGTCGTCCGTGAGGCCGAGGTCCGCGGAGGGCTGGGGCTGCTCGGGCGTCGCCGCGGCATGCTCGACCGTGTCGAGGTCGCTCGCGGCGTCCACCGGGTCCAGCGGGTCGTGCGGGTCGGAGTGCGGGGTCGGTCCAGGCTGGTTCATCGCTGCGGGGGCATCCGTTCGGCTCGGACGGGCAGGGCCTCGCCCGGGCGCGCTCGGGCCCGGGACGACGGGTCACATCCTATGTCCCGGGCCGTGCGCGGCATGCGCGGCGATCACGGACGCCGGCGGCCCCGTCCCTGCCGCGCGGAGGCGCGCTCGGCCTCGGCGAGCGCCGCCTTCTGCGCCTTCTCGCTCAGCGGCGCGTCGGCGCTCGCCCGGCGGGCGCGCACGTACGCGGCCGCCTCGTCCTGGCGCTCCCGCTCGGCGCCGAGCGCGATCGGGGCACGCACGTGGCCGGGCTCGAGGCCGAAGGCGTCGACGAGGTCGAGGGCGTGCGGGCGCAGACGCCACAGCAGGCGGCGGATGTCCTTGGACACCGTGCGTCCTCGCTGCGCCGAGATCATGCCGTCCAGCAGGAACCACGCCAGGTCCCGCTCGATCAGGGTCAGCCCGAGCAGATCGCGCAGGTCCGTGAGCACGAGGCGCGTGCCCTCGTCGTCGATCCCCGCGATCCCCGCGGTGAACGCCTCCCACCGCACGAGATCGGCGTGGGCGCGTGCGGCGTCCAGCAGCTCGACCTGGTGCTTGTTGACGATCGCGGCCGCCTCGGCGGGCTCCTTGCCGGCCGCCGAGCGCAGGGCCAGCGCGACCTCCTCGACCTTCAGACGGGCGCGCTCGGTGAGCATCGCCTCCTGGAACTCGGGTAGGCGCAGCGACTCCGAGGAGCGGCGCATGCTCCCGGCGTCGCTCGCGGTCTGCACGAGCCGGTTCCACGGGGTGTGCCGCCGCGAGAGGGCCTCGGCCCGCTGGGCGATGAAGCGGCCGACGCCGGCCCGGTCGATGCTGCGCAGCTCGTCGGTGTAGTCCGACAGCAGACGCTTGCCCACGAGCTGCAGGAGCACCGTGTTGTCGCCCTCGAAGGTCGCGTACACGTCGAGGTCCTGATGGAGTCCCACGAGGCGGTTCTCGGCGAGGAACCCCTGGCCGCCGCAGGCCTCGCGGCACTCCTGGACGGTGTCGAGCGCGAGGCGGGTGGAGGTCGGCTTGAGCGCGGCGGCGAGGGTCTCGAGGTCCTCCCGCGCCTCGGGGGAGTCCCCGCGACCGGAGAACACGTCGTCGAACGCGATCAGGAGCTGCTCGTGCGCGAACGCGCCCGCGTAGGTCTCGGCGAGGCGGGGGAGCAGGCGCGCGAGATGGCTCTGGTAGTCCAGCAGCACGGTCTCCTCGGTGGGCGAGGCGCCCGTGAACTGGCGACGCTGGGACGCGTAGGTGATCGCGATGTGCAGGGCCAGCTGCGAGGCCCGGTTGGCGGCGCCGTCGAGCGAGACGCGCCCCTGCACGAGCGTGCCCAGCATGGTGAAGAAGCGGCGCCCGGGAGAGTCGATCGGGGAGGTGTAGGTGCCGTCGGGGGCCACGTCGCCGTAGCGGTTGAGCAGGTTCGTGCGCGGGATGCGCACGTGGTCGAAGGCGAGGCGGCCGTTGTCGATGCCGTTGAGCCCGCCCTTGGGCCCGTCGTCCTCGCTGCGCACGCCGGGCATCATGGCGCCGTGCTCGTCGCGCACGGGCACGTAGAAGCAGTGCACGCCGTGATCGACGCCGTTCGTGATGAGTCGCGCGAAGACGGTCGCCGCCCGGGCGTGCAGGGCCGCGTTGCCGAGATAGTCCTTCCAGGCGGCGCGGAACGGCGTGTGCACGACCCACTCCTGGGTCTCGGGGTCGTAGGTCGCCGTGGTCGCGAGGGACTGCACGTCGGAGCCGTGGCCCGTCTCCGTCATCGCGAAGGCGCCGGGGGTCGCGAGCGTCATCGCGTCCTCGATCCACCGTGCGTGGTGCTCGGCCGTGCCCAGCTGGAGGATCGCCGAGGTGTACAGGCCCCACTGCACGCCGGCCTTGATCTGCAGCGACGGGTCGGCGACGACGAGCTCCTCGAAGCCGGCGACGTTGCCGCCGTTGTCGTTGGGGCCTCCGAGCGACTCGGGGAGCATGATCCGGGAGACGCCCTCGCGGGCGAGGAGGTGCATCTGCTCGAGCACGCGCTCGCGGTGCTGGGCCACGGTGAGGTCGTCGAGGCGATGCAGCTCGGGCCGGGCGGCCCGGGCGCGGGCCGCCCGGCGCACGTCGGCCCAGCGGCCCAGCAGGGTCGTCGACAGGGCCTCGACGTCGACGCGCGGCGCGCCGGGCGGAGGGACCGGGATCGGGCCGGTCGGCGTGGGCGTGACGCCGGAGCCCGAGGGCAGGGAGGGCACGGCGCGGGCGGCGGGGGCGGTCATCGGTTCTCCTTCTCGATGTCGGCCAGGAGCGCGGAGTCCTCGAGGATCCCGTGCATGAGCCAGGAGACGAGCTCGTCGGTGAGCTCGTCGGCGGTGAGGCGGGGGGCGGCGGCGTTCATCCAGCGGTCCACGGAGCCCTGGACGAAGCCCACGGCGCCCGAGGACCAGACCTCCGCGACGGCCGCCGGGGTGCCGTCGGGCAGCGCGGTCGCCACGAGCCGGGCGACCGAGGTCAGGAAGTGGTTCAGGCCCTCGCTCGGGCGGGTGACGAAGCGGTAGACGTGAGGCGAGGCCTCGGCCGCCGCGACGTAGGCGGCGATCATGGCCCGGATGCGCTGCTCGGGCCCGGCGCTGCGGCCGGACTCGGCCTCGACCTGGTCCATCTGCTCGACCAGCCGGCGGTGCATGCCGGACAGGATGTGCATGCCGATCGCGCGCTGGAGCTGCGACTTGTCGGCGAAGTAGCGGTAGACGATCGACTTCGAGGTCCCGGACGCCGCCGCGATGCCCTCCATCGTGACGTCCGGACCCTGGGTGTGGATGAGGCGGCGCGCGATGTGGAGCAGCTCGGCACGACGCTGCTCGCGATGACGGGCCCAGCGGGCCGAGCGGCCGTCGACCGGCGGAGCGCCGCCGCCGGTGTCGAGCTCGAGGCCGATCGCATCCGCGCCGGAGCTCGGTTCGAGCTCGGGCGCGGCGACAGGGGGTTGCGTGCTCCGGTTCACGAAACCTAGAGTACCAAGTACCCACGGTTCTATGTAAAGGGGTGTGCGACCGCCGCCCCGGGAAGGCGTACCCGATGGCCGATGCCGCCACCGTGCGAGACCACCCGAGCGACGAGCAGGCCCCGCCCGCTCCCGCGCCCCGCGACGCCTACGTGCTCGGCGGCAACCGCATCCCCTTCGCCCGCAGCGGCGGCGCGTATGCGGGGGTCTCCGCCCAGGACCTCCTGACGGCGGCCCTCGACGGCCTCGTGGCCCGCTTCTCGCTCCAGGACGAGCGGCTCGGCGAGGTCGCCGGCGGCGCGGTCCTCAAGCGGGCCGCCGACCTCAACCTCACGCGCGAGAGCGCGCTGGGGACGCCGCTGGACCCCCGCACCCCCGCCCTCGACCTCTCCAAGGCGTGCGCGACGGGGCTCGAGACGACGCTGCACATCTCCAACGCGATCCGCCTGGGGCAGATCGACGCGGGCATCGCATGCGGCGTCGACACCGCCTCCGACGCGCCCATCGAGGTCTCCGACCGTCTGCGCCGGATCCTCCACCGGGTCTCCTCCGCGAAGACCCCGGCCCGGCGGCTGCGGGCGCTCGCGGCCCTCCGCCCCGCCGACCTCGCGCCGCAGCCGCCCCGCAACGCCGAGCCCCGCACCGGCATGTCGATGGGGGAGCACCAGGCGCTGACCACCGCAGCCTGGGGCATCACGCGCACCGCGCAGGACGAGCTCGCCCTGCGCTCCCACCAGCGCCTCGCGGCCGCCTACGACCGCGGGTTCCTCGACGACCTCGTGAGCGGCTACCGGGGCCTGGCCCGCGACGAGAACCTCCGGCCCGACTCGACGCTCGAGAAGCTCGCCTCGCTGAGGCCCGTCTTCGGCACGAGCACGCCCGCCGTCGCCGAGCCCACCATGACCGCCGGCAACTCGACCCCGCTGACGGACGGCGCGAGCGCCGTGCTGCTCGCGAGCGCCGACTGGGCCGAGAGCCACGGCCACGTGCCGCTCGCCCGCCTCGTCGACGCCCGCACCGCCGCCGTCGACTTCGTGCACGGCGACGAGGGCCTGCTGATGGCCCCCGCCTACGCCGTGCCCGCCCTGCTCGACGCCCACGGGCTCACCCTCGCCGACCTCGACCTCGTCGAGATCCACGAGGCCTTCGCCTCGACCGTGCTCACGACCCTCGCGGCCTGGGAGTCCGAGCGCTTCGGGCGCGAGCGTCTCGGGCGCGACGGCGCCGTCGGCCGCATCGACGAGGACCGTCTCAACGTGGCCGGCAGCTCGCTCGCCGCAGGCCACCCCTTCGCCGCGACCGGCGGCCGCATCGTCGCGACCCTCGCCAAGCTCCTGCACGAGGCGGCCCGGGAGACCGGCCGCACCCAGCGCGGCCTGGTGTCGATCTGCGCCGCGGGCGGACAGGGCACGGTCGCCCTGCTCGAGTCCGACGGGAGGGCCTGAGATGCCCCGGACCGACCCCTACACCCGCTTCGTCCGCTCCGCGCCCGGCGCCGCGATCGCCTCCCGCCTCGGCCTGCCCCGGCCCGCGCGGCTGCCGCGCCGCGCCGATCGCAGCGCGGCCGTGCTCGACCCGGTCGTCGTGCTCGGCTCGACAGCCGGTGCCGACCAGGTCGCGCGCACCCTGCTGGGCTGGGGCGCCGACGTCCGCCGGCGCTTCGAGGACGTGCGCACCGTCGGCTCCGTCGTCGTCGTGCTCGACGAGCTGGCCGATCCGCGCGAGCTGTCGGACGCGCTCCTGCCGCTGGCCCGCGCGATGCGCCGCCTCGCGCCCGCCGCCCGCGTCGTCACGATCTCCCGGCCCGCGACCGGAGGCCGGCAGCGGCCCGCCGTCGAGGCCGCGCGCGGCGGCGTCGAGGGCTTCGTCCGCTCCCTCGCGCACGAGCTGCGCGCCGGGGCAACCGCGGGCGGCATCCTCGTCGCCGACGGGGTCGCCCTCGACGCCCCCGGCGTGACGGGCACCCTGCGCTTCCTGCTGTCCAGCCGCAGCGCCTTCGTCGACGGCCAGCTGCTCACCGTGGCCTCGAGCGCGGGCGAGCTGCCGACCGCCTGGGACCGCCCGCTCGAGGGGCGCACCGCGCTCGTCACGGGGGCGGCCCGCGGCATCGGCGCGGCGATCGCCCGCACCCTCGCCGCCGACGGCGCACGGGTGGTCCTGCTCGACGTGCCGGCGGCGGGCACGGACCTGGCCCGCCTGGCCAACGAGCTGCGCGGCGTGCCCCTCCAGCTCGACGTCACGGCCCCCGACGCGGGGGCCCGCCTGGTCGCCCACTGCCGCAGCCACGGCCTCGTGCTCGACATCGTCGTGCACAACGCGGGGATCACGCGCGACAAGCTGTTCGCGAACATGACGGCCGAGCGCTGGGACCCGGTCATCGCCGTCAACCTCGCGAGCCAGATCGCCCTCGACGAGGCCCTCCTGGCCTCGGGCGAGGGGACCGAGGCCGGCGTGCTCGCCGTCGCCCCCCGCTTCGTGTCGCTCGCCTCGACGAGCGGCATCGCCGGCAACCGCGGGCAGACCAACTACGCCGCCTCCAAGGCGGGCGTGATCACCCTGATGCCCGCCCTCGCCCACGCGCTCGAGGCGGGCGGGGGCACCGCCAACGCCGTCGCCCCCGGCTTCATCGAGACCGACATGACGGCCCGCATGCCCCCGATCCCGCGCGAGATCGCGCGGCGCGCCAACTCGCTGCAGCAGGGCGGCCTCCCCGTCGACGTGGCCGAGGCGGTCGCGTTCCTCGCCTCGGGACCCGCCGGCGGCCTGCGCGGCGAGACGCTGCGCGTGTGCGGCCAGAACCTGGTGGGCCGGTGACGGGCGCACGGGCGGGATCCGAGCGCGTGCGAGAGCTGTCGGACGTCCCGTCCTTCCCGGCGATCTACACCGCGGCCGTCGCCCCGCGGCCCGGCGTGCGCCGCAGCCGCGAGCTGCCCGACGTGGCCTACCGCGTGCGCCGCGTCCGCATCGACCCCGACCGCGCCGCCGCCTTCGACCACCTCATGGGCGGTGCCGCGACCGACCTCGTCCACCCCGGCGTGCTGCACGTGCTCGCCTTCCCCGTCTCGCTCGCCCTCATGGCGCGCCCCCGCTTCCCCGCGCCCCTGCTCGGTCTCGTCCACGTGAGCAACCAGGTGCTCCAGCACCGCGCGGTGCGCGTGGGAGAGCTCGTGGACGTCGAGTGCCGCGTGCGCAACCTGCGCCCCCACCGCAAGGGCCGGACCTTCGAGGCCGTCTCGACCGTGAGCGTCGACGGCGAGATCGTGGCGACGGACGTGTCGACCTATCTCACGCGGGACGGCGGCGCCTCCTCGGCCCCCGAACGCTCGGGAGCCGACGAGACGCGGTACCGCGCCTTCGAGCCGCCCGTGCCGACGGCGCGCTGGCGGCTGGGCGCGGACACCGGGCGCCGCTACGCGGCCGTCTCGGGGGACGCCAACCCCATCCATCTGTCGGCGCTGTCGGCCCGTCTGTTCGGCTTCCCGTCGGCGATCGCCCACGGGATGTACACCGCCTCGCGCGCCTTCACCGAGGCGCGCGTGGACCTGCACCGGCCGCTGCGCTGGGACGTCAGCTTCGACGCCCCGGTCACGCTGCCGGGCACCGTCCTCGTGCGCTTCACCGACGAGGGAGCGGACGAGGCGGGCGAGCGGGTGCGCTGCGTGGGCTGGAGGCCGGGACGCGAGGGACGGGAGCCGCGGCGCTGCTTCGAGGTCGAGGTGACCTCACTGGCGTGAGGTCGGCCCGCCCGCGGGCGGGACGACGCGCAGCAGGCCGAGGGTCTCGACGAGATGGTCGACGAAGCCCGCGGCGTCGGCCTGCACCATCACGTCGACGTTCGGCTCGCGCCCCCAGCGGCCCAGCCAGTCGCCCACCGTCTGCCCGCGAGTGAGGGTGCCGTCCAGCTCCACGTCGAGCGCGAGGGGCGCCGTGCGCGCGAAGCGTCCCGTGACGGCGTGGGCGACGACGAAGGGGTCGTGGACGTGCGCGATCGGCCCGAAGCCGTCGGCCTCGTGGAACTCGACGTACCAGCGCAGGGCGTCCAGCAGCACCGCCGTCACGGGATGCGTCGAGGCTGCGCCGAGACGGGCGAGGGTCTCGGCCGTGAAGACGACCTCCTCGGTCACGTCGAGGGGCCCCAGCACCGGCCGCGCCGGGGCCCAGGAGAACGCCGCGAACACCCGCTGGGCCGCCTCGGGGTCGACCGCGATGTTCCACTCGCCCGTCGGCCCCGTGTTGCCGCGATGGTTGATCGCGCCGCCCATGATGTGCAGGCGCCGCAGCAGATGTGGGAGCTCGGGCTCGAGGTCGAGGGCGAGTGCGAGGTTCGTGTGCGGGCCGATCACGATGCCGACGAGCTCGCCCGGATGGGCGCGGGCCGCGTCGACCCACAGCTCGGCACCGCTGCGGTCCGCGAGCGCGCGATCCGACGCGGGAAGGCTCGCGTACCCCAGGCCGGTGGGTCCGTGCGTGTCCTCCGCGAAGCGCGCCGGCTCGACGAGCGGTGCGCTCGCCCCGAGGGCCACGGGCACGTCGAGGTCCAGCAGGGCGCACAGGTCGAGGTTGTTGCGGGCCACCTGCGCGGCGGGCACGTTGCCGCCCGTCGAGACGATCCCGACCAGACGGGCCGCGGGCGTCGCCGCGAGATAGGTGAGCGCGATCGCGTCGTCGATGCCGGTGTCGCAGTCCAGGAGCACGGGAGCGGGCATGGCTCCCACGATAGGCCGCGCGGGGCGGACCGGTAGCCTCGGGGACCGTGACCCACCCCGATGCGCCCGACGTCCCTGCGACCCCCGAGCCGGCACCGCACTTCCCCGCCGCCGCGCCCGCTCCCGGCGACGGGCTCGCCCCGGAGACGGCCGACCGCACCGACCGGCTGATCCTCGAGGTCGCCTCGCACGAGGGGGCGTGGGGGAGCGAGGACGCCGCCGTGCTCGTGGTCGCCGACCGCACCGGGGCCCTCACCGAGGCCGCCCTGGCGCGCGGCACCGGACCCGTGCTCGCCTTCCACACCTCGGGCCTGGCCGTCGAGGCGGCCGCGCGGGCGCATGCTCCGGCGCTCGCCGAGGGGCGCCTGCTGCTGCCCCACCGCGGCGACGCGGCCCGGGAGCCGGCGGGCCTCGAGGACTTCGTGCGCTCCACCGGGATCGCGCTCGCGACGGCGCTCGTGCGCCTGCCCAAGTCCCTCCGCTCGCTCGAGGCCACCGCCCGCGCCGTGGCCCGCACAGGCACCCCCGACCTGGTCCTGGTCGGCGGCGGGGCCGTCAAGCACATGTCGCGGACGCAGAACGACGTGCTCGGCGGCGCGTTCGCGCAGGTCCACGCGACGCGGGGGAGCGGGTCCTCGCGCTGTCTGGTCGCGGCGCGGCCCCGCCCCGACACCGCCCCCGCGACGGCCGAGCACGGCAGCGCCGAGGTGCACGTGCACGGCGCGACCGGGACGCTCGCCCTGCGCGGCATCGGCGGCGTCTTCGGCGGCGGCCGCGCGGACGCCGGGAGCCTGCTCCTGCTGCGGGCCCTCGACGCCGCCCTCGAGGAAGACGCCGCCCTCAAGGAGCATGCCCCGGCCGTGCACGACGCGCCGTTGCGGGCCCTCGACCTCGGCAGCGGCAACGGGCTGCTGACCGCCTACCTCGCCCGTGCTCTCCCAGACGCCGTGATCGTCGGGAGCGACGACGACCTCGACGCGGTGGCCTCGACCCGTGCGACCCTCGCGGCATCCGGCCTCGAGCGCCCCGGGATCGACGTGCGCTGGGAGGCGTCGCTCGCCTCGCAGCGCGACGGGTCCGCGGACCTGATCGTGCTGAACCCGCCCTTCCACGACGGCACGGCCGTCGACGCGACCCTCGTGCAAGGCCTGCTCGACGCGGCGGCACGCGTGCTGCGCCCCGGCGGTGCGCTGTGGTTCGTGCACAACTCGCACCTGCGCTATCGGCCCGAGGTCGAACGACGCGTGGGGCCGGTCCAGCAGCGGGCGCGCGACCGCCGCTTCACCGTGCTGCGAGCGGTGCGGCGCTCGGCCTGACCCCCTCCGGCGACCGGTCGCGCCGTTCTCGGACGGTCATGCGGTGATAGCCAGAAACTACTTGACATAGTGGAAAGTAGTTTCTGATACTGGTCCTGTCAGCGGATCCCGATCGGGACCCCGACCGATGAAGCCGGCGCCTCCGACGGGCCCGGGTCGCACACGACGGAAGGACAGGACCATGGACGCCCACGGGACGCAGGCACACCCTCAACCGGACCTCACGGCGGAGCAGGCGCAGCAGATGCTCGATCGCGCGGGGCGGGTCGCGCGGAAGCTGCCCAGCGGCACGCCGGCCGTGCTCATCACCTACGCAGGGCTGTGCGCGGTGGGCACCTTCACGACCATCGGCCTCCATCTGGTGGAGCTGATCCCGGCCGCCCCGGGCGTCGACCCCAAGTTGCTCGTGCTCATCATGGCCTTCGCGTGGGTCGCGGTCTCGCTGATCCCGATCTGGATCTTCCGGGACCGCTGGCGCCGCGGACTGGGCGTCCGATGGGGCGTGTACATCGGGCTGTGGGCCCTGTTCTGGGTGGCCGGCGTGGTGCTCGCGACCACGACCATGGCAATCTTCCTCGCCCCGGCCTTCCTGGTGCTGTTCGTCGTGGCGATCACGCAGGAGGCCGCCCGGGCTCGCCAGGATCAGGGCGCAGAGCGCACGGCCGGTGGTGAGCGGCGATGACGCAGCAGACCCGGCACCCGCGCTTCGCGCTCGAGTCCGAGCTGGCCCATCCCGTCCGGTTCTCGATCGTGGCCGCGCTCGCCGCCGTGGAGTCCATGGCCTTCGGCGAGCTGCGGGACGAGCTGCAGGTCTCCGACTCGGTGCTCTCCAAGCAGATCACCGAGCTCGAGAAGGCCGGATTCGTCAAGGTCGCGAAGGGGTTCGTGGGCAAGCGGCCGCGGACCACCCTCTCCCTGACCGCCCAGGGGCTGCGGCGATGGCGACTCCACCTGGAGGCGCTGCGCGCCATCGCGGGCGGCAGCGCCTGACGGCACACGACGGAGCCTCGCCGGACTCCCGGCCAGCCCCGGCGCGGAGGCGGCGGGGCTCAGGCGACGAGGCTGCGCAGCACCGAGGTGAAGACGCCCAGGCCGTCCGTGCCCGTGCGCGTGGCCTTGCCCGGCTCGTCGGGGCCGAAGCCCGGCTCGACGGCATGCTCGGGGTGGGGCATGAGGCCCACGACGTTGCCGTAGGAGTTCGTGATCCCCGCGATGTCGTTCCACGAGCCGTTGGGGTTGTCCTCGAAGCCGGCGGGTCCGTGCGTGGCGCCGCCGACGTAGCGGAAGACCACGCGGCCCTCGCCCTCGAGCTCGTCGAGCGTGCGCCGGTCGGCCACGAACTGGCCGTCCTGGTTCTTCAGGGGGACCCGGATGACCTGTCCCTGCTCGAAGTCCGTGGTCCAGGCGGTCCGGGTGCTCTCGACGCGCAGCGGCTGGTCGCGGCAGATGAACGTGCGATGCGCGTTCTTGATCATCGATCCCGGCAGGAGGTGGGACTCGCACAGGATCTGGAAGCCGTTGCAGATGCCGAGCACGGGCATGCCGCCCCGGGCGGCGTCGGCCACGCGATCCATCATGGGCGCGAAGCGGCTGATCGCGCCGGCCCGCAGGTAGTCGCCGTAGGAGAATCCTCCCGGCAGGACCACGGCGTCGACGTCGAGCAGGTCGTCGTCGGCATGCCAGAGGGGCACGCCCTCCCCGCCGGCCAGGCGGACGGCGCGCAGGGCGTCCCGGTCGTCGAGCGTGCCCGGGAAGGTGACGACGCCGATGCGCATCAGGCGCTCGCCTCCGACGCGGACGAGGCCCCGGTGCGGTCGACCTCGATCTCGACGACGTCCTCGATCACGGGGTTGGACAGGAGCGTCTCGGCGGCCTCGCGCAGACGGGCGAGGACCGTGTCGGTGACCTCGCCCTCCACCTCGAGCTCGAAGCGCTTGCCCTGGCGGACGTTCGAGATGCCGTCGAAGCCCAGGCGGGGGAGGGCGCCGGCGACCGCCTTGCCCTGCGGGTCGAGGATCTCGGGCTTGGGCATGACGTGGACCACGACTCGTGGCATGGGATCTCCTGGGGCCAGGGTGCTCGGGCGTCGACAGTCTAGATGAGGGGCGAGGCGATCCGCTGGCCCCGCCGGAGGCCGGGAGACCGCGCGGCCCGGCCCGATCGGGACGCCGGGCCCCGGTCTCAGGGCTCGGGGTCCGGACGCATGCTCGCGAGCCAGCGCCGCGTGGTCATGACGTGTTGCTGCGCCTCGACCCGTGCGGCCTCGGGGTCGCGCGCGAGCACCGCCTCGGCGATCCGGCGATGCGCCTCGTCGCTCGAGCGCTTGAGCTCCGCGCCGCTCGCGCCGTCGAGCAGGCGGTAGTGGTGGCTGCGCTCGCGGATGATCGCGAGCAGCGTGCGCAAGGAGGCGTTGTCGGTCCCGTCGGCGAGCAGGCGGTGGAACGCGTCGTCGAGGCCCTCGGCGTCCGCGTCCCACGGCTGGGCGGCGATCTTCGCGGCCAGCTCGAGGAGGCGATGGCGCCGGGCGTCGTCGAACGAGGCCGCCGCGGCGGCCGCCGCGTGCCCCTCGAGCACGCAGCGCAGGTCGAGGAGCTCGAGGAACTGCTCGAGCGGGAGCAGCGGGACGGCGATGCGCAGGCCCGACATGAAGTCGTCGGCCGAGAGGGCGGAGACATAGGTGCCCGAGCCTGTGCGCGAGATCAGCACCCCGGCCACGGCGAGCATCTTCTGCGCCTCGCGCAGGGAGCTGCGGGACACGTCCAGGCGCTCGCACAGATCCGCCTCGCTCGGCAGGCGGTCGCCGGGCCGCAGGCGCCCGGAGGCGATCATCGCGCGCAGCCCCTCGACGGCCTGCTCGACCTTGGCGCTCATCGTGTCCCTCCTCGGGCCCTCGGCCCAGCCCCCGCCGGGATCCTCGCCGGTGGCGCCTCCGATGGTAGTGGCCGCACGTGTGCGAGCCGTGGGTCTGGGGCGCAGATCGACGAATCTGTCAGACAGATAGTTGCAAGTTGGTAACGGAGGATGCGTTTTCGTCGCTGTTTCAGCGAACCTGTCAGACGATCTGGGCAGGCGCACATGCGCCGCCATCGCGCGAGGACGACGGAGACGGCATGGGAGCTGAGCAGACGCTCATCGGATCGGAGCGATCCACACGACAGCAGGCCGACGCGCCGTCCGCGGGGCTGCTCACCCGTAGCGGCCTGCCCGCGGCGCAGCTGTGGCGGCTCGACCCCGCCTACCGGCATCTGAACCACGGCTCCTTCGGCGCCGTGCCGACGGCCACGCTCGAGAAGCAGGCCGAGTTCCGCGCGCAGATGGAGGCGAACCCCGTCAAGTGGTTCGTCGAGCTCCCCGGGCACGTCGCCCGGGCGCGCGCCGCGGTCGCGCACCGCCTGGGCGCCGAGCCGGGCTCGGCCGCGCTCGTCGCCAACGCGAGCGCGGGCGCCTCGATCGTCTACCGGACCCTGCTGGCCGAGCGCCGCCCCGTACACGTGGTCACGACCGACCACGGCTACGGCGCCGTGACCATGGGCGCCGAGCGCCTGGCCCGCGAGTCCGGGGGCACCGCCTCGCGCGTGCACATCCCGCTCGACGCCACGCCCGAGGACGTGCTCGGTCGCCTCGAGACCCACCTCGCCGCGAACCGGGCCGACCTCCTGGTCGTCGACCAGGTCACCTCGCCCACCGCCCGTGCCTTCCCGACCGCGGCGATCTGCGACCTGGCCCACGCCCACGGCGTGCGCGTGCTCGTCGACGGCGCCCACAGCCCCGGCGTGCTGCCCGCCGCGATCGAGACCAAGGCCGACGCCTGGGTCGGCAACCTCCACAAGTTCTGGTGCGCGCCGCGCGGCACCGCCGTGATCGCGGCCCACGAGACCGCGGCCGGACCGGCGCTCGACCTGATGCCGCTCATCGACTCGTGGGGCGCGACGCTGGGCTACCCCGAGCGCTTCGACCACCAGGGCACGCTCGACCTCACCGCGTGGCTCGCCGCTCCCCACGCCGCCGAGCATCTCGAGCACGAGATCGGCTGGGACGCGATCCGCTCCCACAGCGCCGCGATGATGGACCTCGCCGAGCACGAGGTGGGCGCCGCGCTCGCCGAGTCCGGCGTCGAGGACCCCGTGCCCGACGTCGGACAGGCGGTGGGCCCGATGCGGCTGCTGCGGCTGCCCGGCGAGAGGACCTGGACCCACGACGAGGTGGACGCGCTGCGGGTCCCCTTCATGGACAGCACCGGGCTCGTGGTCTCGTTCACCGAGTTCGAGGGCCGGGCCTACGTCCGGCTGTCCGCCCATGCCTATACGACACCCGACGACATCCAGGCGATGGCCTCGTCGGGCGTGCCGGCCCTCGTTCGAGGGATCGGCTGACCACTCAGGAAAGGGAATGGCCATGACCATTCGACGCAGGGACTTCATGATGGCGGGTGCCGGCGGCCTCGCCGTGACCGCCCTGGCCGCGTGCGACAGCCCCGGGGGAGGCTCGAGCTCCGGCAACGAGCTGCAGATGGTGGAGAGCCTGACCAGCCCGGACCGGACGGCGCTGCTGCGCAGCCTCCTCGACCAGTTCGAGAAGGAGAACGAGGGCATCACCGTCAAGCTCGTCTCCCCGCCCACCGAGCAGGCCGACCAGAAGATCCAGCAGATGCTGCAGGCCGGCTCCGGGATCGACGTGCTCGAGGTGCGCGACCTGACCGTCGGCCCCTTCAGCAACAACGGCTGGCTGTACGACATGACCAAGGAGACCAAGGCGTGGTCGGGCTTCGCCGACCTCACCGAGCAGGCCCAGAAGTTCTCGACCGCCCAGGACGGCAAGAGCTACTTCATCCCGTACGGCTTCTACGGGCTCAGCCTGTACTACCGCACGGACCTCGTGAAGGAGGCCGGCTTCGACGGGCCGCCCGCCACGTGGGACGCGCTCGTCGAGCAGGCCGCGAAGATCCAGGACCCCGCCAAGAATCGCTACGGCTACGCCTTCCGCGGCGGCACCAACTCGGCCGGCCAGCTCATGAGCGTGCTCGAGGCCTACAACGCCGACAACCTCGACCTGACCAACGCCTACAAGCTCGCCGACGGCTCGACCATCTTCGTCTCGCCCGAGTCGCAGCAGGGCCTGGACACCTACGTCGAGCTGTTCACGACCGGCTCCCCGGAGTCCTCGGTCGCGTGGGGCTACGCCGAGATGGTGCAGGGCTTCACCAACGGCTCGACGGCCTTCCTGCTCCAAGACCCCGAGGTGATCGCGGCCGTGCGCGAGTCCTCCCTGACCGACGACCAGTGGGACGTGGCCCCCAACGTCACCGGTCCCACCGGCAAGGCGGCGTGGCCGATGGCGACCGCCGGCTGGGGTGTGGCCGAGAGCGCGAAGAACAAGGAGGCCGCCGTCAAGCTCGTGCAGTGGCTCGCCGGCAAGGACCCGTCCACGACCTTCGCCGAGAAGAACAGCCTGGTCCCGATCCAGAAGTCGGCGTCCGAGGACGAGTTCTTCAAGACCGGCCCGTGGGCCGCGTACGTGACCATGACGTCCGAGCCCGACACATACCTCTCGTGCGAGGAGCCCCGCGGCGTCTCGTGGTGGACCGAGTGGATGCAGCGCTCCGAGGCGGATCTGCAGAAGGTGCTCACGGGCGGCATGACCACCGCCGACCTGCTCAAGGGCTGGGACGGGTTCTGGACCGAGAAGTGGAAGGCGTGAGCCGATGAGCAGCGCAGCCCCGGCCCGGGGCTCGGGCCGGGGCCGGCGCCCCGCCGCGGGAGCCCCGGTCCGCCGGCGACGGTTCAGCGTGCGCACCGCGCTGCTCATCCTCGCCTTCCTCGCCCCGGCCATCGTGTTCGTGGTCCTGTTCACCTACTACCCGATGATCCGCGGCAGCCAGATGGCCTTCCGCGACTGGAACCTCTGGAACCTCACCGAGACGCCCTTCGTGGGGCTCGCGAACTTCCGCACGATCCTCGCGGACCCCGCCTTCGGCAGGATCCTGCTGAACACGGTCGTGTGGGTCGTGGCGTCCCTCGTGCCGCAGCTCGTGATCGGCTTCGCGATCGCCCTGTGGCTGCGCAAGAGCTTCCGCTTCCGCGGCCTCTACCAGGCGCTCGTGTTCTACCCGTGGGCGGTCTCGGGCTTCCTCATCGGCCTGCTGTTTCGCTGGATGTTCAACTCCGAGTTCGGCGTGGTCAACGACCTGCTCACGAAGGTCGGCCTGATCGACTCGCCGATCCCGTGGCTCGCCAACCCCAACCTCGCGTTCACGGCGGTGATCCTCGCGAACATCTGGTACGGGGTCACCTTCTTCGCGATGATGATCCTCGCGGCGCTGCAGTCGGTCCCCGACGAGCTGCGCGAGGCCGCCGCGATCGACGGCGCCGGCAGGGCCCGCACCCTGTTCAGCGTGGTGATCCCCTACATCCGCTCCACGCTCATGCTCACGGTGCTGCTGCGGGTCATCTGGATCTTCAACTTCCCCGACCTGATCTGGGCCATGACCGGCGGCGGACCCGCCGACCAGACCCACATCGCCACCACCTGGATGGTCCAGTTCACCCAGCAGGGCAACTACGGCGTGGCCTCGGCCCTCGGCCTCACGGTGATGGTGCTGCTGCTGGTCTTCGCCAGCGTCTACCTCAAGGCCCTCTCGAAGGACGACCGATGATCGACAAGGACACCGTGCCCCTCAAGGTGCTCCGGGTCGCCGGCCTCAGCATCTGGATGCTCATCACCCTGTTCCCGCTGTACTGGATCGTGGTGAGCTCCCTGAAGTCCCCGGCGGACATCGCCTCCTACCCGGTGCAGTACCTGCCCCACGCGCCCACGCTGGTCAACTACGTGGACCTGTTCCGCAAGACCACGTTCGGCTGGAACATGTACTCGAGCCTCACGGTGAGCCTCGCGGCCGCCGCGGTGGCGACGGTGATCGCGATCCTGAGCGCGTACGTCATGTCGCGCTTCGCCTTCCGCGGCCGCGGCGCCGTCATGCTCGCCTTCCTCGTGACCCAGATGATCCCCGCGTTCATCGCGCTCGGGCCGCTCTACCAGATGATGGTGAACTTCCGCCTGGTCGACACCCGGCAGGGGCTCGTGCTCGTCTACATCGCCGTGTGCATCCCGTTCTCCTCGATCATGCTCAAGGGGTTCTTCGACAACGTGCCCGAGGAGCTCGAGGAGGCCGCCATGATCGACGGCCTGAGCCGCTTCGGCGCGCTGCTGCGGATCGTCCTGCCCATCATGGGGCCCGGCCTCATCGCGACGTTCATCTTCAACTTCGTGAACTGCTGGAACGAGCTGTTCCTGTCCGTCACGCTCATGAACACCGACGACCGGCGCACCATCCCCACGGCGCTCAACGGCTTCATCACGAGCTTCAACATCGAGTGGGGGCCGCTGTCGGCGGCCGCGGTGCTGACGGTGCTGCCCACGATGGTGCTGTTCGGTCTCGCGAGCCGCTGGATCGTGGCAGGGTTGACGGCGGGCGCGACGAAGGGCTGACCGCGCCCGCCGTGAGCGCTCCCTGTCATGTCGCGCGCTCGCGCGGGAGGCACGCCCGCGCCGCCGTCGGCCCGTCCGGACGCGAAGGAGACCCGTCATGAAGATCCGTCATCTGCAGCACTCCTGCCTCCTCGTCGAGGCGGCCGGGACGCGCCTGCTCATCGATCCCGGCAGCCTCGCCGCGGCCGAGGAGGTGCGCGCGCTGCGCTCCCTCGACGGCGTCGTGATCACGCATCAGCACGCCGATCACGTCGCGCCCGCCCTGCTCGCCGAGGTGCTCGAGGCCCATCCCGGCATCCCCGTGGTGGCCGAGCCCCAGACCTGCGCCGCGCTCGCGGCGGGGGAGGCGCTGCCCGGCGGCGCCGTCGAGGTCTCCTTCGCCGAGGGGCAGCTCGTGCCCCTGCCGGCGGGCGGGACCGCGCACGTGGGCGGCCTCGACGTGGCGGGGGTCGGCGGCTGGCACGCGGTCATCCACCCCGACATCCCGCGGGTGGGCAACTCGGGCCTCGTGATCTCGGGAGAGGGGGAGCCGCGTCTGGGCGTCACGGGCGACTCGCTCGAGGTGATCGAGGAGTTCCGGGGCATCGACGTGCTCGCCTTCGCCGTCGTCGCGCCCTGGTCGAAGATGCACGAGACGATCGACTTCCTGCGCGAGGTCGCGCCGCGCCTCGCGCTCCCGGTCCACGACGCGATCGTCAGCCCCGCCGGACGCCCGATCTTCGTCTCCCAGTCCACGAACCTCGCGCCCGAGGGCACCGAGGTGCGGGACTGGCCCGAGGACGGCTGGATCGAGGTGGCGGGGCCGGGAGCCTGAGGTCTGAGCGGTTCTGAGGTGGGCGGGGTCGTGAGCCTGGCCCCGCTGTCCGGTCCGATCACCCGCGAATGTCACCTCACGGCACCTATTCGCCCGATAGGTGCCGTGAGGTGGCATTCGACCATCGGGGCGGCCGGGCAGCGGAGCGTCACGCGGCGGCTCCTCGCAGAGCGCCCAGGTGCCGCTGCGTGACGTCCGTGCCGCGACCTTTCGTGCGTGAGGCCGTGTGACGTTCGTGCCGCCACCTCTCGTGCCGCGACCTCTCGTGCTGCCCCGCGACGTTCGTCCCGCCCTGGGCCTTCGACCGCGCCAGAGCCGACGCGGTCAGAAGGTGCGGCCGGTGAGGCGCTCGTAGGCCTCGACGTACCGGTCGCGGGTCGCCTCGACCACGTGCGCGGGCAGCTCGGGCGGCGGCTCGTCGCCGCCGCGGTCCCAGCCCGAGGCGTCCGAGGTCAGCCAGTCGCGCACGTACTGCTTGTCGAGGCTCGGCTGGACCAGGCCCTCGCGGTAGGTGTCCTTGAACCAGAAGCGCGAGGAGTCCGGGGTGAGCACCTCGTCGCCGAGCGTGAGGGTGCCGTCGGCGCGCGCGTGGCCGAACTCGAGCTTGGTGTCGGCGAGCACGATCCCTCGCTCGAGCGCGACCCGCTGGGCCCGGTTGTAGACCGCGAGGGAGAGCTGCTCGAGCTGCTCGACGAGCTCGTCGCCGAGGCGTGCGCGCGCGGAGTCCACCGTGATGTTCTCGTCGTGCTCGCCCTGCTCCGCCTTGGTCGACGGCGTGAACAGGGGGCGCGGGAGGCGCGAGGCCTCGACGAGGCCCGCGGGCAGCGCGTGGCCGCCCACCGCGCCGTCGCGCTGATAGTCCGCGAGGCCCGAGCCGGTCAGGTAGCCGCGCACGACGCACTCGAGGGGCACCATGTCCAGGCCCCGGCACAGCAGGGCGCGCCCCGCGACGGCCTCGGGCACGTCGGTCGAGGACAGCACGTGGTGGGCGACGACGTCGGCGAGCTGCTCGAACCAGAACAGGCTCATCGCCGTGAGGATCCGGCCCTTGTCGGGGATGCCGGGAGCCAGGGCGTGGTCGTACGCGCTGATGCGGTCGGTCGCGACGACGAGCACCTGCTGTGCGCTCGCGGGGTCCTCGCCCGCGGGCACGTACAGCTCGCGGACCTTGCCGCTGACGGCACGGTCCCAGCCGGGCAGCTCGGGAGCCTCGGTCAGGGGATGGGCGGAGGTGGTCATGCGCTCTCCTGGGGGGTGTGGGGGCGGCGGGCCTCGTCCTCGGCGGCGGCGAGGGCGATGTCGCCGCGGTGATGGGATCCCTCGAGCACGATCGCCTCGGCGCCGGCGAGGGCGACCTCGCGGGCGCCGGCGAGATCGCGTCCGGTGCCGACGACGGCCAGCACGCGGCCGCCCGCACTCACGAGGGCACCCGTCGCATCGAGGGCGGTGCCGGCGTGGATGACGTGCGCGCCCTGTCGCTCGGCGGCCTCGACCCCGTCGATCGGATCGCCGGTGCGGGCGGAGGCCGGATATCCCTGGGAGGCCACGACCACGGCGACGGCGGACTCGTCGCGCCAGGCGGGCTCTCCCGCCGCGCGCACGTCACCGCGCGCGGCGGCCAGCAGCAGCGGGCCCAGTGGGGAGGCGAGGCGCTCGAGCACGACCTGGGTCTCGGGATCGCCGAAGCGGGCGTTGAACTCGACCACGCGCACCCCGCGCGCGGTGAGCGCGAGCCCGCAGTAGAGCACGCCGACGAACGGGGCGCCGAGGCGCGCGAGTTCGGCGACGGTCGGCTCGGCCACGGTGCGGACCACCTCGTCGACGAGACCCTCGGGAGCCCAGGGGAGGGGGGAGTAGGCACCCATGCCGCCCGTGTTGGGACCCTCGTCGTGCTCGAAGGCCCGCTTGAAGTCCTGCGCGGGGGCCAGCGGCACCACCCGGGTGCCGTCGGCGATGCAGAACAGCGAGACCTCCGGGCCGTCGAGATACTCCTCGAGCACGACCGACCCGCCGGCGTCGATGCACGCCCGGCCGTGGTCGAGGGCGAGCTCGCGGTCCTCGGTGACGACGACGCCCTTGCCGGCCGCGAGCCCGTCGGCCTTGACCACGAAGGGCACGTCGCCCAGCGGGTTGACGATGTCGAGGCCCGCCGCGAGGCGCTCGGCCTGCGAGACCGTCACGGCCCGCGCCGTGGGCACGCCCGCGCCGGCCATGACGTCCTTGGCCCACGACTTCGAGCCCTCGAGCCGTGCGGCCGCCTGCGAGGGGCCGAACACGGTGAGCCCGGCCTCCCGCAGGCGATCCGCGAGGCCCGCGACGAGGGGCGCCTCGGGGCCGACGACGACGAGGTCGACCGCGAGCTCGACGGCGAGCGCCGTGAGCGCGTCGAGGTCGCCGAGCGCGACGTCGTGGCAGGTCGCGAGCGCTGCGATGCCGGGGTTGCCCGGGGCCGCGTGCAGCTCGGGGGCGGGGGAGTCCTGGGAGAGCCGGCGGACGATCGCGTGCTCGCGGCCGCCGGTCCCGATGACGAGGATCTTCACAGCGCCCACAGTACCGATCCAGCTAGCATCGGGCCCCATGGTCCCAGAGCCGTCCGACGCCGAGCGAGCCCCGGCGCCCCAGGCTGTCACGGACGGTCCGAGCCGGGCCCACGAGACGGCGACGCCGGACGACGCGGTCGCCGGCGGACCCGCCCCGGACGCGGGCGGCTCGGTCGCCGGCGCTGACGCGGGCGCTGACGCGGTGAGACTGCGCCTCGACCTCGCCTACGACGGCACGGACTTCCACGGCTGGGCCGCCCAGCCCGGCCTGCGCACCGTGCAGGGCGAGCTCGAGGCCGCGCTCGCCCGGGTGACCCGCACCCTGGTCACGGTGACCGTGGCCGGGCGCACCGACACCGGCGTGCACGCGCGCGGCCAGGTGGTGCACCTCGATCTGCCGCGCGAGGTGGTCGCGGCCCTGCCCGGCCGCTCGGACCGCCCGGCGGCCGACTCCCTGCTGACGCGCCTGACCGGGGTCCTCCCCGCCGACGTCGTGGTCCGCTTCGCGCGCGAGGTCTCCGCAGACTTCGACGCCCGCTTCGGCGCCGTCTCCCGCCGCTACCGCTATCGCATCTCCGACGGCCCGGCCGTGCACGACCCCGTGCGCCACGACGTGCTGCGCCACCGGCGCGCCCTCGACGTCGCGGCGATGGCGCGCGCGAGCGCGGCCCTGCTCGGCGAGCACGACTTCCTGTCCTTCTGCCGTCCGCGCGAGGGGGCGACCACGGTGCGCACCCTGCGCGAGCTCACGTGGGAGCGGCCGGGGCCGGGCCGCCGCGACGAGGGGCTCGTCGTCGCGTCCGTGCAGGCCGACGCGTTCTGCCATCACATGGTCCGCTCCCTGGTGGGCACGATGCTCGCCGTCGGCGAGGGGCGGCGCGACGAGGACTGGCCGCGCCGGGTGCTCGCCGCCCGCACCCGCAGCGCCGCGCGCCGCGACGACGTGGGCGCCGCGCCCATGGCGCCGCCGACCGGGCTGACCCTCGAGCACGTCGAGTACCCGCCCGATCACCTGCTCGGCGCGCAGGCTCAGCGCACGCGAGCCCGCCGCGCCTGACGTGGACTCCGACACATTCGAGCGCAGGCACGAAGGATCCGCAGGTCACGGGCGTGCGGAGGGAGAGCGGGCGCATGAGTCGGCGTTGACCCGCACCGATGCGGACCACTACTGTTGACCGTTGTCGTGCCTTGTGCGCGCCTGAACGCTGCCGATTTCTCACGCCCGGCGCGAAAGGGCTCCTCACACGCACAGCCGATCCGCCCGCGAACCCTCGCGGCTCGGGGATCAGGGCGCGGCGATGAGGTCATGCTTTAACCGAAGGAAGCGTGTCCACGGTCCATCGAATCGCGAGCGGTCCCCGAGTGCACAGCCGTGCACGCACGGGTCCGACTCGCCACAACGAGAGAAGAAGGCACGAGTGCGTACGTTCACCCCGAAGCCCGGCGATGTCGAGCGTTCCTGGTACGTCATCGACGCAACGGATGTCGTCCTCGGCCGGCTCGCTTCCCAGGCTGCTCAGCTGCTCCGGGGCAAGCACAAGCCGGTCTTCGCACCCCACGTGGATGCAGGCGACTACGTCATCATCATTAACGCCGACAAGGTCGCGCTGACCGGTAACAAGCGGGAGACCAAGCTGGCCTACCGTCACTCCGGCTACCCGGGCGGTCTCCGCAGCGTCAAGTACTCCGAGCTGCTCGAGAAGCGCCCGGAGATGGCGGTGGAGAAGGCCATCAAGGGCATGCTCCCCCACAACAAGCTGGCCGGCGAGCAGCTCAAGAAGCTCAAGGTCTACAAGGGCGGCGAGCACCCCCATGCGGCGCAGAAGCCGCAGCCCTTCACCATCGATCAGGTGGCGCAGTGACGGGCGCTCGCCCGCGCATCGCCCTGCAGCACGGACACAACTGAGGAGAACCGTGACCGAGACCACCCCCACTGTCGTCGAGGACGAGAACGTCCCGAGCAGCTACACCACCGAGTCCACGGATGAGGCCCCCGTCGGCCGCGGCACGTCCGTGACCGCCCCCGGCGGCGGCACCGGCCGTCGCAAGGAGGCCGTCGCCCGCGTGCGCCTCGTCCCCGGCACCGGGACCTGGACCATCAACGGCCGCGACCTGGAGACCTACTTCCCCAACAAGGTCCACCAGCAGGAGGTCAACGAGCCGTTCCGTCTGCTCGACCTCCAGGGCCGCTTCGACGTGGTCGCCCGCATCCACGGCGGCGGCGTCTCCGGGCAGGCCGGCGCGCTGCGCCTCGGCATCGCCCGCGCTCTCAACCAGATCGACGAGGAGAGCAACCGCCCCGCCCTCAAGAAGGCCGGCTTCCTGACGCGCGACGCGCGCGTCATCGAGCGCAAGAAGGCGGGTCTCAAGAAGGCCCGCAAGGCGCCGCAGTACTCCAAGCGCTGATCGATCCCTCGATCTCGCAGCCGAGACCCCCGACCGGACACGGTCGGGGGTCTCGTCGCATGCGGGCACGATAGGGTGCGACCGGTTCCCCCCGACCCGAGACGAGAACGAGGATCCCCATGGCTCGACTGTTCGGCACCGACGGCGTCCGCGGACGCGCGAACGTGGACATCACGGCGGAGCTCGCCGTCGAGCTGTCCGTCGCCGCCGCCCACGTCCTGGCGACCCTGGGCGCCTTCGACGGCGCCCGCCCGCGCGCGATCATCGCCCGCGACACGCGCCCCTCCGGCGACTTCCTCGCCGCCGCGGTGAGCGCGGGCCTCGCCTCCGCGGGCGTCGACGTCGAGGACGCGGGCGTGCTCGCGACCCCCGGCCTCGCCTACCTCGTGCAGTCCTCCGGCGCCGACCTGGGCGTCATGCTCTCGGCGTCCCACAACCCGGCCGCCGACAACGGCATCAAGTTCTTCGCGCGCGGCGGCACCAAGCTGCCCGACGAGGTCGAGGACGCCGTCGAGGCGCGCATGCACGAGCAGTGGGACCGCCCGCAGGGGGACCGCGTCGGCACCATCCGCCCCTACCCCCACGCCGTCGACCAGTACGTCGGCCACCTCGTGCAGACCCTGTCGCGTCCGCTCGACGGCCTGACCGTCGTCGCCGACTGCGCCAACGGCGCCGCCTACGAGAGCGGGCCCGCGGCCCTGCGCGCGGCGGGTGCGACGGTCCACGTGATCGGGGACCGCACCGACGGCAAGCTCATCAACGAGGACTGCGGCTCGACGCACCTCGAGGGTCTCCAGGAGGCCGTGGTCCGCCTCGGCGCCGACGCGGGCGTCGCCTTCGACGGGGACGCCGACCGCTGCCTCGCGGTCGACGCCGACGGCTCCGTGGTCGACGGCGACCAGATCATGGGCATCCTCGCGCTCGCGCTCGACGAGCGCGGCGAGCTGCCCGACCACACCCTCGTGGCGACCGTGATGTCGAACCTGGGGCTGCGGATCGCGATGCGCAAGGCGGGCATCGCCCTCGTGCAGACCGCCGTCGGGGACCGCTACGTGCTCGAGGAGATGCGCCGCGGCAACCACCCCCTGGGCGGCGAGCAGTCCGGGCACGTCGTCATGAGCCGCCACGCCACGACCGGCGACGGCGAGCTGACGGCCCTGCACCTCCTGCAGCGCATGGCCGAGACCGGCTCCACGCTCGCCGAGCTCGCGGCCGTGGTCGACCGCCTCCCGCAGGTGATGGTCAACGTCAAGGGCGTCGACAAGACCCGCGCCGGCATCGACCACGGCGTGCTCCAGGCCGTCGCTGAGGCCGAGCAGGAGCTCGGCGACACCGGCCGGGTGCTGCTGCGCCCCTCGGGCACCGAGCCCGTCGTGCGCGTGATGGTCGAGGCCGCGACCCTCGGGCAGGCCCAGACCATCACCGACCGCCTCTCCGAGATCGTCGCCGAGCGCCTCGCCCTCTGACGCCGCCGCGGGGCGCGCGGCCTCAGAGCCGGCGCAGCAGCACGCTGTGCACCTGGTGGTCGCCGCCCTTGCGCAGCACGAGGTCCGCGCGGCCGCGCGTCGGCAGCACGTTCTCGACCAGGTTGGGTCCGTTGATCGTGTCCCAGATCCGGTGCGCCGTCGCGCGCGCCTCCCCGTCGGTGAGGGCCGCGTAGCGCCGGAAGTACGACTGCGGGTCGGTGAACGCCGTCTCGCGCAGGCGCAGGAAGCGGTCGACGTACCAGCGCCGCACGTCCTCGGCCTTCGCGTCGACGTACACCGAGAAGTCGAAGTAGTCCGAGACCGCGAGCCCGATCCGCCCGTCCCGCCGCGGCAGGGGCGGCTGCAGCACGTTGAGGCCCTCGAGGATCAGCACGTCCGGGCGCTCCACCACGACCTTCTCGTCCTCGAGGATGTCGTAGACCAGGTGGGAGTAGACGGGGGCCTCGACGCGGTCCTGCCCCGACTTCACGTCGGCGACGAACCGCAGCAGCGCGCGCCGGTCGTAGCTCTCGGGGAAGCCCTTGCGGTGCATGATGCCCCTCCGCTCGAGCTCGGCGTTGGGGCGCAGGAACCCGTCGGTCGTCACGAGCTGCACCCGCGGCGTGGACGGCCAGCGCGCCATCAGCTCGCGCAGCAGGCGCGCCGTCGTGGACTTGCCGGCCGCGACCGAGCCGGCCACGCCGATCACGTACGGCGTCCGGCGCTGGTCCTCGGCGAGGAACTCCTCGCGGGCACGCCGCAGGCTCTGGGCCGCCTCGACCTGCATCGCGAGCAGCCGGGAGATCGGACGGTAGACGTCGTCGACCTCCTGGAGGTCCAGCCGGTCGCCCAGGCCGCGCAGCCGGGCCACGTCGTCCTCCGACAGCGGCAGCGGGGTCTGACGCGACAGCCGCGCCCAGTCCTCGCGGGGGATCTCGTCGAACGGCGTGGCGGTGCTGCGCACCCCGGTGTAGCTCATGGGGCGACATTGTTCCAGGCGCACGCTCGCCTCGCGCGCATTCACCACGACCGAGGGCTCCCGGACGCGTGCCCGATCGTGACGGGACCCGTGCACGCTCGCGCACGGCCGGGCAGCGACCGGCGCGTTCGTGACGGACACCTCGCTCGGAGCGGCCGAACGCCCTGGCCAGGGGCATGCGCCTCACTACTGTGGAGCCCATGTGTGGAATCGTCGGATACGCAGGGCCCCGTCCCTCCAGCCCCTCCCCCCGCCCCGTCGAGGTCGTGCTCGCGGGCCTGACCCGCCTCGAGTACCGCGGCTACGACTCCGCGGGCGTCGCCGTGATCGACGAGAACCAGGTGCGCATCGACAAGCGCGCCGGCAAGATCGCCAACCTCCGCGAGGCCGTCGCGGGCCACGAGGCCTCCGACAGCCAGGTCGCGATCGGCCACACCCGCTGGGCCACCCACGGCGCGCCCACCGACGGCAACGCTCACCCGCACCGCGGCGGACGCCACGGCGAGCTCGCGCTCGTGCACAACGGCATCATCGAGAACTTCGCCCCGCTCAAGGCCGAGCTCGAGGCCGAGGGCTTCGAGTTCCGCTCCGAGACCGACTCCGAGGTCGCCGCGCACCTCGTCGCCCGCGAGATGGAGCGGATGGAGGACGAGGCCGGCACCGACCACACCGACCTGACCGAGGCCATGCGCCGCGTCGTCGCGCACCTCGAGGGCGCCTTCACCCTGCTGGCCGTGCACATCGACACCCCGGACCGGGTGGTCGCCGCCCGCCGCAACTCCCCGCTCGTGGTCGGGCTCGGCGAGGGGGAGAACTTCCTCGGCTCCGATGTCGCCGCCTTCGTCGACGCCACCAAGGAGGCGCTCGAGATCGGTCAGGACCAGATCGTCACCGTCACCGCCGACGCCGTCTCCGTGATCACCTTCGACGGCGCCCCCGTGACCGACGCCAAGCGCTACACGATCGAGTGGGACGCGACCGCGGCCCAGAAGGGCGGCTACCCGTCCTTCATGGCCAAGGAGATCCACGAGCAGGCCTCGGCCGTCGCCGACACCCTGCGCGGCCGCATGGAGAACGGGCGCCTCCACCTCGACGAGATGAAGATCGACGAGTCCGTGCTGCGCAGCATCGACAAGATCGTCGTGGTCGCGTGCGGCACCGCCGCCAACGCCGGCTCCGTCGTCAAGTACGCGATCGAGCACTGGTGCCGCATCCCGGTCGAGGTCGAGCTCGCCCACGAGTTCCGCTACCGCGACCCCGTCGTCACCGAGAAGACGCTCGTCGTGGCCATCTCCCAGTCCGGCGAGACCATGGACACCCTGATGGCCGTGCGCCACGCCCAGGAGCAGGGCGCCAAGGTCGTCGCGATCTGCAACACGCGCGGCTCGACCATCCCGCGCGAGGCCGACGCCGCCCTGTACCTGCACGTCGGCCCGGAGATCGCGGTCGCCTCGACCAAGGCCTACCTCGGCCAGATCGCCGCCTGCTACCTGCTGGGCCTCTACCTCGCCCAGGTGCGCGGCAACCTGTTCCCCGACGAGATCGGCGCCATCATGGCCGACCTCGAGGAGATCCCCGCGAAGGTCCAGGACGTGCTCGACGCCTCGGGCCAGGTCGAGGACCTCGCCCGCCAGATGCGCGAGGCCACCTCGGTGCTGTTCCTCGGCCGCCACGTCGGGTACCCGACCGCGATGGAGGGCGCCCTCAAGCTCAAGGAGATCGCCTACATCCACGCCGAGGGTTTCGCCGCGGGCGAGCTCAAGCACGGGCCGATCGCGCTGGTCGAGGAGGGCCAGCCGGTGTTCGTGATCGTGCCCTCCCCGGGCGGCCGCGACTCGCTGCACTCCAAGGTCGTCTCCAACATCCAGGAGATCCGCGCCCGCGGCGCCCGCACCCTCGTGATCGCCGAGGAGGGCGACGCCGCCGTCGAGCCGTACGCCGACGTCGTGATCCGGGTGCCCGCGACCCGCGCCCTGTTCGCGCCGCTGCTGACGATCATCCCGCTGCAGATCTTCGCATGCGAGCTCGCAACCGCCAAGGGCCTCGACGTCGACCAGCCCCGCAACCTCGCCAAGTCGGTCACGGTCGAGTGATACTGCCGGTGTGCTGACACCCGCGGCAGAGCCCTCCGACACCCCCGAGCCCACGGGCTCGACGAGCCCCGACGACCCGCACGACGACGCCGGCGCCCGATACCTCCCCCGCCTCGACGGGACGGTGGTGGGCGTCGGCGTCGACGTCGTGGACATCGTGCGCCTCGTCGACTCCCTGCACCGCACGCCTGCGCTGGTCGACCGCCTGCTCACCCCGAGCGAGCGGTCCCTGTCCGACGCCTCGCGCGCCGGCCGCGTCGCCGCCAAGGAGGCCGTGGGCAAGGCGCTCGGCCATCCCGGGGACTTCTCGTGGCAGGACGTCACGGTCGAGCGCACCGCGGACGGGCGCCCCTACCTCGTGCTGCGCGGCGCGACCGAGCGGTGTGCGCGCGCCCTCGGCGTCACCCACCTGCACCTCTCCCTGTCGCACGACGGAGGGGTCGCGACCGCCATCGTCGTCGCCGAGCGGACCGTGCGCACGGCCACGGACGACGACCCGACCGCGAAGGAGCCCCGATGATCACCGCCTACACGGCCGAGGACGTGCGGCGCGCGGAGCGCCCCCTGCTCGACGCCGACGTGCCCCTCATGCAGCGGGCGGCGGCCGCGCTCGCCGCCCGCTGCCTGCCCCTCCTGCGCGAGCGCGCCGGGACGGTCCCCGGCTCGCGCGTCGTGCTGCTCGTGGGCCCGGGCTCCAACGGCGGCGACGCCCTTTTCGCCGGCGCGCACCTGGCCCGCCGCGGCGCGGCCGTGACCGCCGTGCAGACCGAGGCGGCCCTGCACGACGCCGGCGCCGCCGCCCTGAGCCGTGCCGGGGGCTGTCTCCACCGAGCCCGCGGCGCCGACGAGCAGACCGCGCGCCTGCTCGGGGACGCCGATCTCGTCGTGGACGGCGTGCTCGGCATCGGCGGCCGGCCCGAGCTGTCCGACGAGCTCGCGGCCATCCTCGCCGCCGCGAACGCGAGCCCGGCCTCCGTCGTCGCGGTCGACGTGCCCACGGGCGTGGACGCCACGACGGGCGAGGCCGCCGACGACGCCGTGCGCGCCGAGCTCACCGTCACCATGGGGGCGGTCAAGGCCGGCCTCCTCCTGCCCGGAGCGGCCGCGCACGTCGGACGCGTCGACCTCGTCGACCTCGGGCTCGCCCCGCACCTGCCCTCCGAGCCGGCCGTGCGACGCCTCGAGACCGAGGACGTGCGCGAGCTGTGGCCCGTGCCCGGTCCCGCCGACCAGAAGTACTCGCGCGGGGTCGTGACGATCGACGCCGGCTCGGCCGACTTCCCGGGCGCCGGGGTCCTCTCGGCGAGCGGCGCCGCCCGGGCCGGCGCCGGCATGGTCCGCTACCGCGGTCCCGCGGCCGTGCGGGACATGATCCTCGCGCGCCGCCCCGAGGTGGTCGGCGCCGACGGCCGCCACCAGGCCGTCGTGATCGGCTCCGGGCTGTCCCCCGAGGACCCCCGCTGCCGCCGGGGCGTCGAGGAGCTGTGCGCCGAGGACGCGGTCGGCGTGCTCGACGCCGGCGCGCTCAGCGCGATCCGCCCCGGCGACCGCCTGCCCTCGCACGTGGTCCTGACCCCGCACGCGGGCGAGGCGGCCCGTCTCGCCGAGGCCCTCGACCTGCCCTCGTCGCTCCCGCCGGCGCGCCTGGCCGGCGAGCTCGCCCGGGCCACGGGCGCGACCGTGCTGCTCAAGGGCGAGGTCACCCTCGTGGCCGACGGCGACGCCCCCGACCGCCTGTACTCCCAGGCCGAGGCCACGCCCTGGCTCGGCACCGCGGGCACCGGCGACGTGCTCGGCGGCATCCTGGGCACCCTGCTCGCCGCCGGCCTGCCAGGGCCCCTCGCCGCCGCGCTCGCCGCCTCCGTGCACGGCCGCGCCGGGGTCGCGGCGAGCCGGGGCGGCACCGCCCCGCTCGTGGCCCTCGACGTGGCCGAGCACGTGCCCGCCGTGCTCACCGCTATCCTGGGCGGCGCGATCACCACGGTCGCATCCCGAGGAGGAGCATGAGCGTCGCCATACCCGCGGAGGACCCGCGGCACATCCCCAACCGTGCGGTGATCGATCCCGGCGCGATCACGCACAACACGCGGGCGATGGCCTCCCTGCTCGAGGAGCAGACGGCGCTCATGGCGATCGTCAAGGCCGACGGCTACGGGCACGGCATGCTGACCGCCGCCCGCGCCGCCCTCGAGGGCGGCGCCACGTGGCTCGGCGTCGCCCATCCCGCCTCCGCGCTCGCGCTCGCGCGGGCGGGCCTCGACGTCCCCATCTTCACGTGGCTGTACGAGCCGGTCACGGCCGCCGAGGTGCTGCCCGAGGTGATCGACGCGGGCATCGACGTGTCCGTCGGCTCCCTCAAGATGCTGCGCCTGGTCTCCGAGGCCGCCCGCTCCGTCGATCGGCGCGCGCGCGTGCACGTCAAGATCGACTCGGGCATGGGGCGCAACGGCGTGCTCACCTCCCAGGTCGCGGGCCTGGGAGGGGAGATCGGCGAGGACGACCACGTCCAGCTGGTCGCGGCCTGGACCCATCTGTCGGTCGCCGACGACCCCGCCGACCCCGAGACCGACCGGCAGATCGACGAGTTCGACGCCGCGTGCGAGATCCTCGGCCAGGAGACCGGCCCCGTGCCGCTCCAGCACGTCGCCAACTCCGCGGCCACCATCTCGCGGCCCGACCTCCACCGCGATATCGTGCGCCCCGGCATCGCCCTGTACGGCTACCCGCCGCTGCCCCTGCCCGACGGCAAGCGCCTGCGCCCGGCCATGTCCCTCACGAGCCGGCTCGCCCTCGTCAAGGACGTCGAGGCCGGTCAGCACGTCGGCTACGGGCACACCTACACCACGCCCGCCCCCACCCGGCTCGGCCTCGTGCCCATCGGCTACGCCGACGGGCTGCACCGCGCGGCCTCCGGCCAGGTCGACGTCATGGTGCGCACCCGCATCGGCGACCAGACCGCCCGCCAGGTGGGCCGCATCTCGATGGACCAGATCGTGATAGACCTCGGCCCCGACTCCAAGGCGCAGTCCGGCGACCAGGTGATCCTGTTCGGCGAGCGCGCCCAGGCCGTCCTGGACGACGGCACCGTGCCGACCGCCGAGGACTGGGCGCGCGCGGCCGGCACCATCCCCTACGAGATGCTCACGTCGGTGAGCAGCCGGGTGACGCGGGAGGTCCAGTCGTGACGGAGGCGACCGGCGGCACCGGGCTCGGCACGCCGGCACCGGGCGTCCTCACGGTGCGCACGGCGAACGCCGAGGGCTCCCGCGAGGTGGCCCGGGTGCTCGCCCGGCACCTGCGCGCCGGAGACCTGCTCGTGCTCGACGGTCCGCTCGGCGCCGGCAAGACCACCTTCACCCAGGGCCTCGGGCAGGCGCTCGGCGTGCGCGGCGCCGTGGCCTCGCCCACCTTCGTCATCTCGCGCGTGCACCCGTCGCTCACGGGCGGCCCCGCCCTCGTGCACGTCGACGCCTACCGCCTGGGCGGCGGCGTCGACATCGACGACCTCGACCTCGACGCGGACGTCGACGACGCCGTGACCGTGATCGAGTGGGGCCGCGACCGCGTCGAGCAGCTCGCCGACTCCCACCTGCTGCTCGAGCTCGAGCGCCCCGACGTCGTGGACGCCCCGGCCGACGGCGACGGGGACGCGCTCGACGAGCCGCGCACCCTCCGCCTCACCCCGATCGGCCCCCGCTGGGACGCGGACGCCGTCGCGGCGCTGCGCGCCGACCTCACCGCGATCCCAGGAGAGAACTGACATGTGGCTCGGCATCGACACCTCCGGCGCCGTGAGCGTCGCCGTCGCCGACGACCCGCGCGACGCCGCCGACTGCACGGTGCGCGCGGTCGTCGGAGACGACCGCGCCCGGCACCACGACGAGGTCCTCCTCGGCCTCGTCGACGAGGCCCTGGAACGGGCCGGCATCGGACGCGGCGACCTCACCGGCATCGTCGCCGGCCGCGGACCGGGGCCCTTCACGGGGCTGCGGGTGGGCCTGGTCGTCGCGCGCACGCTGTCGGCCGTGCTCGACGTGCCGCTCCTGGGCCTGTGCTCGCTCGACGCCCTCGCCCACCAGGCCGCGATCGGCGCCATCGTGCCGGGGCCCGTCGCGACCGCCGAGGAACCCGAGGAGCTCACCGTGGCCGTCGCCCTCGACGCGCGCCGCCGCGAGGTCTACCACGCGCGCTACGTCGCGTCGGCCGGCTCGCTGCGCCGCACCGACGGCCCCGCGGTGCACGCCCCCGCCGACATCGCCGACTCGCTGCGCGCGTGCGACGTGCTCGTCGGCTCCGGCGCCCACCTGTACCCGGAGCTGCTGCCCGCCACCGCGGACCTGCGCCACGTCGACGCCGGTCATCTGCTGCGGGCCGCCGCGCTCGAGCGCGCCGCGGGGGAGGACCTCTCCTCGACCGCGCCGCTGTACCTGCGCGAGCCCGACGCCGCCAAGCCGACCGCGCGCAAGAGCGCCCTGGGGCGCTGAGCACGTGACGTCGCCCCTCGACGGCGCCGTCGAGGCCGTGGGGCCGACGGGCTGGTCGCTGCGACCGGCCATCGTGGACGACGCCATGGCCCTCGCGTTCCTCGAGCTCGAGCTGTTCCCCGACGAGGCCTGGACCGTGTTCCAGCTCGCCGAGGAGATCGAGCACCCCGACCGGCGGTACGTGATCGCCGAGGAGAGCGGGACCGGCGAGATCCTCGGCTACGCCGGCATCATGATCGCCGGCGACACCGCCGACCTGCACACGATCGGCACCGCCCGCCCCGGCGAGGGCATCGGACGCGCCCTGCTGGGCTGGTGCGAGGAACGGGCCCGCGAGGGCGGGGCCGGGGCGCTCCTGCTCGAGGTCCGCGAGGACAACGACCGGGCCCGGGCCGTCTACACGCGCGCCGGCTACGCCGAGATCGGCCGGCGCCGCGGCTACTACCGGATCCGAGGCCGCCGCATCGACGCCCTCGTCATGCGTCGCGAGCTCTGACAGGGCCTCGGGGAGCGGGCCCTGCCGGAGCCGGCGCCGCGAGGGCGGTCAGACGAAGGCCCGCACCTTCTGGAACACGTCCACGTAGCGACGCGACAGGATCGAGGACGCGCCCCGCAGGCACAGCCACAGGGTGAGCGCCCCGAGGACCACCGCGAGGGCCCCGGCGCCCACGAGCATCGCCGTGGAGCCCAGGACGATCGCCACGATCGCGAGCGCGATCGAGGGGAGCTGGGGCACCCACATGCCGATCATCGCCGCGAAGGTGCCGAGCATGGCGGCGGCCGAGCTCGAGGACCGGTCCCGCAGCGGGTTGGTGCCGGGCGCCGCCGTGGGATACGGCAGGAGCACCGAGCCCAGGCACGACGTGCCCCACGCCGACATCATCACGCCGATGCTGCCGAGCAGGACGGGCAGGATCAGCGGGGCGCGGCCGAAGACGAGCGGCACCACCACGGAGGCGATCACGGCGAAGGGCACCGCGAACGTGGCCATCGCGAGGATGCGACCGGCCAGGTTCGCACGCGTCGGCATGCCCGCCGTGATGTTGACCCAGCCGGCCGGCCCGTCGAAGCCCAGCTCGTTGGTGATCGAGATCGACGACATGCCGCACACGAACACCACGGCGCCGATCGCGACGTACTGCTGCGGCTCGGTGATGAGCCCCATGAGCGTGAAGAACACGACGAGGACCGGCAGGATCGCGACCGCCGCGATGTAGCGGGCGTCGCGTCGCCAGTACCGCAGGGACCGGCCTGTCGAGGCGCCCAGCGCGTTCGAGGGCAGGCCACGGGGCACGAGGGCGGTGACCTTCGCGCTGCCCGAGGACGCCTCGCCCAGCAGGGCCGAGCGCAGCGCGAGGGCGATCGAGCGCCGCCACCACAGCCACACGAGCACGACCGCCGCCGCGGCGATCACGAGCCGCACGAGGCCCGTGAGGACATGGCCCTCGGCGATGTCGACGGGGACCGCGAAGGCCGCGCCGAACGGCGTCCAGGCGAGCCACCCGATCGCCTCGACCGGCAGCCAGAGCGAGAAGCCCACGCCGCCCTCGCCGAGGCTCTGCCCCAGCAGCGACGCCCCGTAGATGGCCGCGATCATCACGATCATCGCGATGATGCCGCCGAGCTCCCGGCCGCGCCGCGAGGACTGCCGGGTCGCGGACTGCGCGAGCACGGCACGGGGCAGGAGCAGGCACAGCGCGAGGCCGAGCAGGTTCGCGGGCAGCAGCACGATCAGGCCGCCGATCGTGCCGCCCGTGCCCGGGACCGCCGAGACGAGCAGCCAGATCGCCTCGCACACCGAGGCGATGAGCACGCCGACCAGGGTGAACAGCGACGGCAGGGACAGCGCGGCGGCGGCGAACAGGCCCACCTGCAGCTCGCGAGCGCTGCGCGGCAGGGTCGCGAAGCGCCGCGGGTCGAGGGTGTCGTCGAGGCCGAACGCGAACAGGGGGACGAGCACCCACAGCAGCACCGCGGCCACCCCGAGCCCGCGGACCACGAGCCCGAACGCGTCGGGCCCGGCCCCGTCGACCAGAAGCGCCGTGGCCAGCAGCGCCGCCGTCAGCCCGGCGAGACCGCCGAGGCCGTAGAGGGCGCCGAACGCGGTGCCGATGATCTTGCCGATGTTCTTGCGGAAGGAGCGCTTCCACAGCGTCCACTTGAGCCGGACCAGCAGGCGCACCAGCGTGCCGGGCGGCACGGTGCCGTAGCCGACGCCGCCGACCGCGTGCAGCGCAGGGGTCGAGGTCGCGGTGCCGCTCATCGCGCGTCCTCCTCGAGCCAGGACAGGCTGCCCTCGGACACGTCGGCCCCGCCGACCATGTCCACGAAGCGCTGGACGAGGGAGCCGCCCGCTCGGACCTCGTCGAGCGTGCCGGCGGTGAGCACGCGCCCCTCGGCGATGATCGCGACGTGGCTGCACAGCTCCTCGACGAGCTGCATGACGTGGCTCGAGAGGATCACGGTGCCGCCGCCCGCCACGAAGCGGCGCAGGATCGTGCGGATCACCTCGCCCGAGACCGGGTCGACGGCCTCGAGCGGCTCGTCGAGGACGAGCAGCCGCGGCGCATGGATGAGCGCGCACGCGAGCAGGATCTTCTTGGTCATGCCGGCCGAGTAGTCGACCACGAGCTTGCCCTCCTGGTCGGCCAGGCCGAGCGCCTGCAGCAGGGAGTCGGTGCGCTCCTCGACCACGGAGGCCTCCATCCCGCGGATGAGCCCGCAGTAGGTCAGCAGCTCGCGCCCCGTGAGGCGGTCGAAGGTCCGCAGTCCGTCGGCGAGCACGCCCAGGTGGGCTTTCGCGCGCTCCGGCTCGCGCCACATGTCGACGCCGAGCACGTGCGCCTCGCCCGCGTCGGGCCGCAGCAGGCCGGTCGCCATCGACAGGGTCGTGGTCTTGCCGGCGCCGTTGGGACCGACCAGCCCGTAGAACGATCCCGCGGGCACGTCGAGCCCGATCTGGTGGACCACCTCGGTGCGATCGAAGGACTTCGTGAGGCCCCGCAGCGCCAGGGCGATGTCGCCCGCAGCAGGTGCGGCGGGCTCGGGGGCGGGGAGTGTCTGGCTGCTCATGCGCTCAGGCTACGGTCCGTGTGACACGGATCGCGACGCCTCCTGCGGCCAGGGCGACCCCGACTTTCGTCGGGACTGGCCCGGGCCTCGCGGCGAGGTCGTGCGGGGCTCAGCGGCCGGCGCGCCCGTCGGGCCCGAGCAGGACGTCGCCCTCGGTCTCGGCGACGAGATGGCGCACGATGTCGCGCCCGGTGGCGCCCTCGCGCGCGGCCACCGCGAGCTGACGCTGGTACGAGGCGCCGCGCCTCAGGATGTCCTCGACGCCCGCGAGCTCCCGATCGCATCCCAGACGCTCCGCGACGGGCGCGAGACGGTCCAGGAGGCCGCGCACATGGTCGGTCACGAGCTCCTCGGCGTTGTCCTCGCCCACGACGAGGATCGCCTCCATCCCGTAGCGGGCGGCGCGCCACTTGTTCTCGGCCACCTGCCACGGCGTCAGACGCGGCAGCACCTCGCCCGCCTCGAGCCGGGTGGCGAAGTCCTCGACGAGGCACTGCACGAGAGCGGCCACGGCGAGCACCTCCCGCAGCGTCGACATGGAGTCGGCGACGCGCATCTCGATCGTGCCGAAGGCGGGCACCGGGCGGATGTCCCAGCGGATCTCGTTGAGCTGGTCGATCACGCCCATGGTGAGCATGTCGGTCACGTAGGACTCGTAGTCCGCCCACGTGTCGAACTGGTAGGGGAGGCCCGCCGTGGGCAGCTGCTGGAACAGCAGGGAGCGGTTGGAGGCGTAGCGGGTCGCCTCGCCCTGCCAGTAGGGGCTCGAGGCCGAGAGCGACAGGAGCGACGCCGCCTCCGTCAGGAGCGCGTTCATGATCGGCAGCATCGTCGACGGATCCTCGATCCCGACGTGCACGTGGACCCCGTAGATCGTCATCTGGCGCCCCCACCACTGGGTGCGGTCGATCAGCGTCGAGTAGCGGTCGGCGTCGGTGACCTGCTGCTCCTCCCAGCGGGAGAAGGGATGGGCGCCGGCGCCCGTGACGTCGACCCGCATCGGGCCGGCCGCCCGGCGCACCCGGTCGAGCGAGCGCTGAAGGTCCTCGCCCGCCTCGCCCACGGTCGTGCACACGCCCGTTACGAGCTCCACGGTGTTCTGCAGCAGCTCGCCCACGATGCCGGAGTGACCGGCGTGCGCGTCGTGCACGGCCTCGAGCACGGCGGCCGCGCACTGGCGGGCGTGGCCGGAGTCGCGGTCGACGAGCAGCAGCTCCCACTCGACGCCGAGCGTCGAACGGCGGGAGGGGGCGACGGGGATGGGTGCCGGGGTGGCCATGCGCGCCATTGTCGCAGGCACCTCCGTGGAGCCGGGCCCGTCGTCCGGGCGCACGGGCCCGACGACCGATCATCCGGTCGGGCGACCCGGGCGCGGCGCGAGCCGTTCGATAGAGTTCCCCTGACCCGGCCCGGCCGTGCTCCTGGCCCCGCACCCGCTCGAAGGAGCACCGATGTCCGTCCGATCCCTCTCCCGGCTCCGTTCCGATCGCGAGGACGCCCCGGCACAGCCGCAGGAGGTGCGCGAGATCCCCATCGGGATGCGCCGAGCGGCCGCGTGGTCGTGGCGGATCCTGCTCGTCCTCGCCCTCGGCGTGGTCGTGATCTGGGCGCTGACCAAGGTCGCGACGATCGTGATCCCGCTGCTCGTCGCGATCCTGCTGGCGACGATCCTGACCCCGGTCGTGCGCCTGCTGACCGACCACACCTTCCTGGGCCGCGCGGCCGCGAGCGGCATCGCCCTGGTGGGGCTGATCCTGCTCGTGATCGGCATGTTCACGCTTGCCGGCCGACAGCTCTTCTCGCAGTGGAGCGACATCCAGGACAAGGCCGTGACGGGCTTCAACCAGCTCGCGGACTGGGTCACGGGGACCCTCCAGATCGACGACTCGACGATCAGCGACGCGATCACCGAGCTGGTCACGAAGCTCCAGGAGAACGCCGGCACGATCGCCTCGGGCGCGATGACGGGCGTGACCACGGTGGGCAACGTCGTCACCGGCATCGTGATCGCCCTGTTCACGCTCTTCTTCCTGCTCTCGGGCGGCAGCGGGATCTGGCGCTGGGTGGTCCGTCTGCTCCCCGCGCCCGCGCGCGTGCCCACGCACGAGGCCGTGCGGCGCGGCTGGAAGGCCCTCTCGGCGTACATGCGCACCCAGATCCTGGTGGCCGCCGTCGACGCGACCGGCATCTCCATCGGCATGCTCGCCATGGGGCTCGCGGGCTACGCCGTCCCGGTGTGGCTGATCGTCTTCCTGTTCTCCTTCGTGCCGCTCGTCGGCGCGATCGTCTCGGGCGCGATCGCCGCCCTGCTCGTGCTCGTGCTCAAGTCGTGGGTGCTCGCGATCGTCATGGTCGGCGTCGTGATCGCCGTCCAGCAGATCGAAGGCAACGTGCTGCAGCCCTTCCTCATGGGCAAGGCCGTCGAGCTGCACCCGCTCGCCGTGTTCCTCGGCGTCATGGTGGGGTCGATGCTCGCGGGCATCGCGGGCGCCCTGTTCGCGATCCCGCTCATCGCCTTCGTCAACGCCACGGTGCTGTATCTGGCCGGGCACGATCCCTCGCCCGAGCTGGGGACCGACTATGCGGCCGCCGAGGCGTACGCTTCCCGCCCGAAGCCCTTGCGCCGCGCCTGAGAGACCTGCGCGGCGCTCCGATCCGCTCTGGAGGCAGCCGCCATGGCCCGCATTCGCCGTCCCCTTCGCACCCCGTCCCAGCCGCCGGAGGTCGAGGAGATCCCGATCGGCATGCGGCGCGCCGCCGCCTGGTCGTGGCGCCTGCTGCTCGTCATCGCCCTCGTGGCGGTCGTGCTGTGGGGGATGCGGCAGGTCATGCCGCTCGTCGTGCCCTTCCTCGTGGCCATCCTGCTCGCGGCCCTGCTGACACCCTTGGTGAACCTGCTCGCGCGCCACACCTTCCTCGGCCGCGGCGCGGCGAGCGGCATCGCGCTCGTGGGTCTCATCCTCGTGGTGGTCGGCATGACCACGCTCGCGGGCCAGCAGCTGCTCACCCAGTTCGCCGACATCCAGGACAAGGCGGTCCACGGCTTCGAGCAGCTCACGACCTTCGCGAGGGACACCTTGGGCCTGGACCAGCCGACGCTGACCCAGGCCGAGGAGGAGCTCGTGCGGCGCCTCCAGGCCAACTCCGAGGCGCTCGTCCAGGGCGCGCTGTCCGGGGTGGAGACGGTCGGCAGCACCATCACCGGCATCCTCATCTGCCTGTTCACGCTGTTCTTCCTGCTCAAGGACGGCGAGCGCATCTGGCGCTGGGTGCTCGGGCTGATGCCGGCGGCCGCCCGCGTGCCCACGCACGAGGCGTTCCGGCGCGGGTGGAAGGCGCTCTCGGCCTACTGCCGCACGCAGATCCTGGTGGCGACGATCAACGGCACCGGCATCGGGATCGGGACCGCGGCCCTCGGGCTCGGCTCCTACGCCATGCCCGTGTTCCTGATCGTGTTCCTGTTCTCGTTCATCCCGCTCATCGGCGCCGTGGTCTCCGGTGCGATCGCGGTGCTGCTCGTGCTCGTGCTCAAGTCGTGGGTGATGGCGCTCGTGATGGTCGCGATCGTGATCGCCGTGCACTTCATCGAGGCGGACATCCTGCACCCGTTCATGATGGGCCGCGCGGTCAGCCTGCACCCCCTGGGGGTGTTCCTCGGGGTCGCCCTCGGCGCCGAGACGGCAGGCATCCCGGGCGCCCTCTTCGCGATCCCGCTCGCCGCCTTCCTCAACGCCACGCTGCAGCAGCTCGCCGGGCGCGACCCAGCCCCCGAGCTCGGCCGGGACACCGGCACCGCCGCCCTGTTCGCCTCACGCGCCCGCGAGATGGCGGCCGCGCGGCTGCGCACGCTGAGCCCGGTCCGCCGCCGCTGACGGGGCGCCGGGGTCGCGCGCCCACGCGGCATCAGGACGGCACGCGACGGCGCAGCGGGGCGGTCGCGCGTCTTGTCGCCCGCCACGACGGGCGCGGGCCCGGGACGACGGGCACCTGCGACGGGTACGGCGTGGTGACAGCCCGGCGTGACGACGGGCATGGCATGGCAACCGGCCGGCGTGATGATAAACCGGCATGACGACGGCCCGGCACCGAGAGGCGCCGGGCCGTCGTGCTGGGCCGGGTGCGGTCAGGCCTTGTAGGGCTTGGCGTTCAGGATCTTGATGCTGAGCTTGTTGCCGTTGGGGGCCGTGTAGTCGACGGTCTCGCCGACCTTCGAGCCCTCGATGGCGGCGCCCAGGGGCGACTCCGTCGAATAGACCTCGAGGTCGTCGCCGTCGGCGATCTCACGGTTGCCGAGCAGGAAGGTGCGCTCGCGGCCGGCGAGGTCGATCGTCACGACCATGCCGGGCTCGACGACGCCGTCGTCCTTGGGGGACTCGCCCACGACGGCGTTCTTGAGCAGGCGCTGGAGCTCGGCGATGCGTGCCTCCATCTTGCCCTGCTCCTCGCGTGCCGCATGGTAGCCGCCGTTCTCCTTCAGATCGCCCTCGTCGCGAGCCGCGGCGATGCGCTCGGCGATCTCCGTGCGGCCCGGGCCCTCGAGGTTCTCGAGCTCCTTGGACAGACGGTCGTATGCCTCCTGGGTGAGCCAGGCGGCGCCGGGCTGAGTGCTCACGGGTACTCCTCGTTCGTGGTGGATGGTGATGGTCGATGCGACCGGTGACGGACCGTGCGGAGCGGATCGGCCCCACGTGATGAAGAAGCGGGGCACATGTGCTGTTCGCACGTGCCCCGCGTGTCACGTCACCGTGAATTCGGACAGTTTACACCGTGTGCGCCACGACACGGCTGCCGGCGCCGCGGCGGGCGCACCGATGGATGCGTCCGCCCCGGTGCGGGAGGGCCGCGTCAGGCCTTCTCGCACTCGACCACGTCGGCCGAGACGGCCTCGCCCTGGGTCGCGATCTCGACCGTCTGGAGGGACTGCCGCTCGCTGTGGGGCGGGATGTCCACGGCCATGAAGCCCACCTGGCCACGGGTCTTGTCGAGCGCCTGCACCGTGCAGTGCACGGGCGTGTCGGGACTCGCCGTCAGCTCGAAGGTGAGGGAGATGCGCTGCGCGCCCAGGTGGTCGTAGGAGACGGCCTTGGCCCGGACCGGCTGATCGGCGAACCGGATCCCGACGAACACGACGACGGCGAGGAAGACGATGCCGACCACCACGAGCAGGGCGATGGGGCGGCGGCGGGAGGTCGGGCGGCCGTAGCGGTCGCGCAGACGGTCGGGGGCGGCAGACATGGCCCCAGTCTCCCAGAGTCAGCTGGACGCGGGGGTGCGGCCGGACCGTCGAGACGGCAGGCGCGGCGGGCGGTCCGGGTCATGCCGTCTCGAGCGCAGCCGGGGCCCCGTCCGGGCCGAGCAGGCCCTGATGTGTCCCGCGTCCGAAAGCCCCGCGCGCGCATCGCACGCGGACGCGCGTGGCGTAGCCTCGTGGGGTTGCCCGAGCATCGTCGGACGCCGCTCGCCGGCGCCCGCCCAGACCGAACCGAGGACCACGTGACCGAGACCGCGACCGAGCCGACCGACCAGCTGCGCCTGGTGGCCGTTCACGCTCACCCCGACGACGAGTCGAGCAAGGGGGCCGCCTCCCTGGCCCGCTATGTGCGCGAGGGCGTGAAGGTCACCGTGATCACGTGCACGGGCGGCGAGCGCGGGGACATCCTGAACCCCAAGATGCGCGAGGACACCGAGGCGCTCGCCGATCTCCCCGCCGTGCGGCGCCGCGAGATGGCGGCGGCCCAGCAGGTGATCGGCTTCGACCACGAGTGGCTCGGCTTCGTGGACTCCGGGCTGCCCGAGGGCGACCCGCTCCCGGCCCTGCCCGAGGGCAGCTTCGCGACGCTCGACCTCGAGACCGCGGCGCGCCCGCTCGTCGAGGCCGTGCGGCGCCTGCGCCCGCACGTGATGACCACGTACGACGAGAACGGCGGCTACCCCCACCCGGATCACATCATGACCCACCGGGTGAGCATCGCCGCCTTCGAATGGGCCGCCGACCCCGCATTCGCCCCCGAGCTGGGCGAGCCGTGGAGCGTCACGAAGCTCTACTACATCAACGGCTTCTCCCGGCAGCGCTTCTCGGCGATCGCCCGCTACCTGCGGGCCCACCATCGCGCCTCGGACGACATCGAGCAGATGCTCATGCACTTCGACGAGGAGTCCGACCGGCTCATCACCACCCGCGTCGACGTGAGCGACTACCTCGACCTGCGGGACGACGCGCTGCGCGCCCACGCGACCCAGGTCGATCCGGAGGGCTTCTTCTTCGCGGTCGGCAACGACGTGCTGCACGAGGCGTGGCCGACGGACGACTACGAGCTGCGGACCTCCCGCATCGGTGTCACGCTGCCCGAGACCGACGTGTTCGCGGGACTGCGATGAGCGGCGCGCTGCTGACGGCCGGCCTGACCGTGCTGGCGGAGGGCCCTTCCGACGGCGGGGACTTCACCCCCACCTCGGTGACGCCGGGCGTCGCGGGGTTCATCGTCGTGTTCCTCATCGGCCTCGCGACGCTCCTGCTGATCCTGGACATGACCCGCCGCATCCGACGGGTGCAGGCGCGGGCCCGGGTGGCCGAGCGCCATCGCGACGAGGACGCGGCACGCGAGGCGGGCGAGGACCCGGCCGCCGACGACGAGGACCGTCGGGCTCACGGCGACGGCGGGCCCGATCGGACGCCGGACCCGGGCGACGACCTGCGTCGCTGAGACTCCGCCGCCCGTCCGGCGCTGACGGGCCGAGGGGCCTCGCGCCGTGAGGCGCCGGGAGCGGCGCCGGGAGCGGTCGACCTCAGGCGATCGCGAGGGCGACGGCCGCGAAGTGGCACGCGAAGCCGCCGACCGTGAACGCGTGGAAGATCTCGTGGAACCCGAACCAGCGCGGTGACGGGTTGGGCCGCTTGATGCCGTAGACGACGGCGCCGAGCGTGTAGCAGATGCCGCCGGCCACGATGAGCGACACGACGCCCCAGCCGCCTCCCGCGAGGAACGCGGGCATGTAGAAGATCGCGACCCAGCCGAGCGCGACGTACGCCGGCACGTACAGCCAGCGCGGCGCGCCCGTCCACAGCAGCCGGAAGGCGACGCCGACGGCGGCTCCGGCCCAGCAGATCGTGAGCAGGATCGTCGCGTCGTGCCGGTCGAGCAGGGAGACCGCGAGCGGGGTGTAGGTGCCCGCGATGATCATGAAGATGTTGGCGTGGTCGAAGCGCCGCAGCATGAGCGCGTGCTCGGGCCGCCAGGTCCCGCGGTGGTAGGTCGCGCTGATCCCGAACAGCAGCCCCGACGTCACCACGAACACGACGCACGCCATGCGCGTGGGCAGGTCGTCGCCGAAGGCCACGAGCAGGAGCCCCGCGATCATGGCCGTGGGGAAGGTGACCAGGTGGATCATGCCGCGCAGGCGGGGCTTGGGCAGCTGCTGGCCGAGCGCCCGGGCCCGGCGGAGGGCGGCGCGGTGCGCGCCGGGGGAGACGGCCTCGGGCTCGGCGGGGTCGGGGGCCGCGTGGGATCCGTCGGGCGCGCTCGGCGTGGTCGCGCCGCGGGTGTCGTCGGGCGCGGTCTCGGCGTGCGGAGCGCGGCCGGTGGTCGCGGTCGCCCCCGGACGGGAGGTGGAGGATCCGGTCATGGCGTCAGCGTAACCTACGGTTCCGTAACCATCGAGGGGTGCGAGCCGCGTCCGGGTGATCTCCGGGGCGGGGCGGCCTCGGCGGGCGGCGAAGATCCCGTGACGATTGCGCGCATCCTGCGTGGTGCGGCACTCGGCTCCCTCCCAGGTCCGACATAATGGCGCGGTCGGCTCCGATGCCGCGACCCGAACGGGGCTCGTGCGCGGGCCGCGTGCAGTGACGACGAGGAGGGCCCATGGACGCCGACGGGATCCTGCATCGCGTCTACGAGCGTCGCCTGGCCAAGGAGCTGGGGTCCGACCGGCTGCCGCGGCACGTCGGCGTGATCGTCGACGGCAACCGTCGCTGGGCCAAGGCCTCCGGGGCGACCACCGCCGAGGGGCACCGCCAGGGCGCCGCCAAGATCACCGAGTTCCTCACCTGGTGCGAGGAGCTGTCGATCCCGCTGGTGACGGTGTGGATGCTGTCGACCGACAACTTCTCGCGGCCGCCCGAGGAGCTCGAGGCGCTCTACGAGATCATCGCCGAGGCGGTCGAGGAGTACTCCGCCGCGGGCTACTCGGTGCGCATCGCCGGGAGCCCGGAGCTGCTGCCGCCGCGCGTGCACGAGCGCATCGCGGCCGTGCTGGACGACGCCGAGGTGACCCGCACCCTGGTCGTGAACCTCGCCATCGGCTACGGCGGGCGCCAGGAGATCGTCGACGCGGTGCGCGAGCTGATCCTCGACGGCGCCGCCGCCGGGAGGAGTCCCGAGGAGGTCGCGCAGTCGATCAGCATCGACGCGATCTCCGAGCACCTGTACACGCGAGGACAGCCGGACCCCGATCTCATCATCCGCACCTCGGGCGAGCAGCGCATGTCCGGGTTCCTGCTCTGGCAGTCCGTGCACTCCGAATACTGGTTCTGCGAGACCTACTGGCCGGGCTTCCGCCGGGTCGACTTCCTGCGCGCCCTGCGCGACTACTGCCGCCGCGAGCGCCGTTTCGGCATCTGAGCGGGGACGTGGTCGGGTCGGTGAGCCGGGGTTCCGGGTTGGGCCGGGCGAGCGAGCCTGGGTACTGGCTCGGGCCAGGCTGGTGAAACGGGGTGCCGGGTCGGGCCGGCTGGTGAGCCGGGGTGCCGGGTCGGGCCGGCTGGTGAAACGGGGTGCCGGGTCGGGCCGGCTGGTGAGCCGGGGTGCCGGGTCGGGCTGGCTGGTGAGCCGGGGTGCCCGGCCTGGCGGGCTGGTGAGCTGGGCTGCTGGGCCGGGACGTGAGCGGAGGCGCCGGCCTGTGAGCAGGGGTGCCGGGCCGGCTGGCTGGTAGGCCGGGCTGCCGGGCGGGGCTGGTGAAACGGGGCGCCGGGCCGCGCCGGCTGGTGAGCCGGGGTGCCGGGACCTCTGGGAGTGGGGGTGCCAGGGCACCTGTGCCGGTGCGGTGTTCTGCGCGGGATGCTGGTGATGTGCACTGGCGATATGGCCAGTGCACATCACCAGGGTCCCGTCCGCGACCACGGCCCCCGCGAGCACGCACTCCGGCCCCCCGCGAGCACGCACGCCGGCCCCCGCGAGCACGCACTCCGGCCCCCGCAAGCACGCACTCCGGCCCCCGCGAGCACGCACTCCGACCCCCGCGAGCACGCACTCCGACCCTCCGCACCTCGGGTCCGGCGGCGTCAGGCAGGCAGGGCTCGCCGATGATCGCGTCGGTGGAGGATCGTGAGCAGCATCTGCTCGGTCTGCTCCCACTCGAGGAAGACCTGCTCCCAGGTCAGCCGGGTGACGGTGTAGCCGCGGGCGATCAGGGCCAGATCGCGTCGGCGGTCCTCGCGATACTGCTCCGGCGCATCGTGGAAGCGACGGCTGTCGCACTCGATCACCCAGTTCGTGCCGACGAGCAGGTCGACCCTGGCCGCGGGCAGCAGCTGCACCTGAGAGCGGACGGCGACCCGCAGCCCTTCCAGCCACCAGCGCACGGCGGTCTCCGTTCCGGACTGCGCATCGACGCGCACGCGGGACAGAGGGACGCGGAGCCTCTGGGGGAGGGCGCCCAGGAGGTCGGCGAGGTCCAGGGCGCTGAGCTGACCCTGGTTCAGCGCCGACTCGATGAGGATCGCCGTCTTCACGGCCGGCAGGCAGCGCGCGGCGTGTGCGAGCGTCACCGCGAGGGACGGCACGGGGTCGTCGTCGGGCCATGTCCGAGGCGCCGGACTGTGCAGGACCAGCGGTTGGGGCTGTCGGGTTCGGCCGGTCTCGGCATCGGGAGGAGGCAGAAGCCGGCCGGTTACCGGATCCAGACGCCGGCGCAAGGGCAGCAGGAACGGGTCATCCGGCCGTGTGCTCGGTGCGCGTCGAGGCCGGAAGGCATGCACGCCGGGGTGGAGGGGAGTCCAGAGCCCGTGCAGCGCGGCCGCGTCCAAGCACGTGGGACGCACGCCGTGCGAGAGGAGCGCGACCAGATCAGTTGGAGCGTCGGGCGTCACGTACCACGCCCCGACGCCACGGATCGCGCCCGTGCGCAGCCACGTGCGGATCTGTCGGTGCTCGATGCCTCGTCGGGGCAGGGCGGATTTGTGGGTGATGCCGGGGACGTCCATCCGACGATCGGACCAGATGCGGCTCTGCGTCGACCGCCCCAGGCCGCAGCGGTGAACAACTCGTGCGTGGGGAGGGAGGAGCTGCGGGTGGCGGCGCTCGCTGTGCGCCGGCCAGAGCGCAGTCCAGTCGTCGGTGCTCGAGTGTCGCTGGTCGGCTGGTGGCGGTCCCTGGTCGCCGGTCGCCGGCGAGGCCCGGGCCGGCGAGGTGTGGGGCGGCGAGGTCTGGGCTGGCGACAGGCGATGTACCGGGCGCCTGTGTTCTGGATGGGACGCTGGTGATGTGCACTGGCTATATCGCCAGTGCACATCACCAGCGTCCCTCCCGCGACCACGGGGGCGAGTACACCGCCCGGCGGTCAGCTCTCGTGGGGGGCGGGGCGGAAATCGAGCAGCCGTCGCGCCCGGTCGCCGGGGCGGAACTTGATCAGCCCTCGCCCCCGGTCAGGCACTGCCGACCGTACGGTGCCCCTCAGCGTCGACCCCTCGCGCGGCGAACGTCTCCTCACGGGCCGGGGATCCTCGTGAGCGGTGCGAATGCGGCCCTCACCCGGCGTGAACTCGCCCTTCACCAGGCCCTACTGCACAGACCTCGCCGCACAGACCTCGCCGCGCAGACCTCACCGCCCAGACCTCACAGCACCGGCTCGTCGAGGACGTGCGTGACCAGCTCCGCGACCTTGGACCGCTCGGAGCGCTGGAGGGTGACGTGGGCGAACAGCTCGTGGGCCTTGAGCGCCTCGACCACGCTCGCGATCCCGTCGTAGCGGCCGATCCGCAGGTTGTCGCGCTGGGCGATGTCGTGGGTCAGGACCACGCGGGAGTTCTGCCCGATCCGCGAGAGCATCGTGAGCAGCACGTTGCGCTCGAGCGACTGGGCCTCGTCGACGATCACGAAGGCGTCGTGCAGGGAGCGCCCGCGGATGTGGGTCAGGGGAAGCACCTCGAGCATGCCCCGGGAGAGCACCTCGTCGATGACGTTCTGCGAGACCATCGAGCCGAGGGTGTCGAACACAGCCTGCCCCCACGGGCCCATCTTCTCGCCCTGGTCGCCGGGCAGGTAGCCGAGCTCCTGCCCGCCCACGGCGTACAGCGGCCGGAACACCATGATCTTGCGCTGCGTGCGCCTCTCGAGCACGGCCTCGAGCCCCGCGCACAGCGCCAGGGCGCTCTTGCCGGTGCCCGCGCGGCCGCCGAGGCTCACGATGCCGATCGCGTCGTCCTGGAGCAGGTCGATCGCGATGCGCTGCTCGGCGCTGCGACCCGTCACCCCGAACACGCTCTGGTCGCCCGGCACGAGGCGCACCTGGCCTCCGCGCGTGAGCCGCCCGAGCGCGGAGCCGCGCGGGCTCGTGAGGGTGACGCCGGTGTGCACCGGCTGATGGGCGATCTCGGGGACCGTGATGGGCTGCCCGTCGTAGAGGGCGCTCATCGCCTCCTCATCGATGCTCGCCGTGACCATGCCGGTGTAGCCGCGGTCGCGCGCGAGCTCGGCCCGGTACTCCTCCGCATGGATGCCGGACGCCGAGGCCTTGATGCGCATCGGCAGGTCCTTGGACACGAGGACCACCTGCTTGCCCTCGAGCTGCAGGTTCTTGGCGACCGCGAGGATGCGCGTGTCGTTGTCACCGAGCCGGAAGCCGTCCGGCAGGGCGGCGACCGACTGGTGGTTCAGCTCCACCTGGACGTGACCGCCGTCGGCCCCGATGGGCAGGGGGACCGAGAGGTTGCCGTGCTTGTCCCGCAGGTCGTCGAGGATCCGCAGGGCCTGGCGTGCGAAGTAGCCGAGCTCGGGGTGATGGCGCTTGGACTCGAGCTCGGTGATGACGACAATCGGCAGCACGATGTCGTGCTCGGCGAAGCGGGTCAGCGAGAGCGGGTCGGCCAGCAGCACGGACGTGTCGAGCACGTAGGTGAGGGTGGTCGTGGCGTCGAGCCCGTCGATCTGCTCCTGGGCGGCGCTCGCGCCGAGCGACGGCACGACGGGCGGGGCGGGGGAGAGGCTCGCGGAGGACGATCCGGTCGAGACCGCCCCGACGCCACCGGGCTGCTCCGTCACCCCCGTCCCGTCGAATCCCAGGGTCAGGGTCGGTGCTGCGGTGTCGTCCATGGATTCCTCCGTCTGGTCCACTGCCTGTCTCGCAGACTAGACCCGCCCGCGGTGCGATCCGGGCCAGGACGCGGCGGCCGACCAGAGTTCACCGAGCTGTGACCCGGCGGTCGCCTCCGGCCCGGACACGACGACGCCCCGCCTGGTCCACCACGCGAGCGGTGACACGGACGGGGCGCCGACGCAGCGCCGGGTGGCGGGATGCGGCGGTGCGGATCAGGCCTTCGGGGAGGTCATGGACAGCACGTCGAGGGCGGCGTCCAACTGCTCCTCGGTCAGCTCGCCGCGCTCGACGAAGCCCAGGTCGAGGGTCGACTCGCGCACCGAGATGCCCTCGGCGACGGCGTGCTTGGCGATCTTGGCGGCGTTCTCGTAGCCGATCAGCTTGTTGAGGGGGGTGACGATCGACGGGGAGGCCTCGGCGTAGAAGCGGGCCTTCTCCTCGTTCGCCACGAGACCGTCGACCGTCTTGTCGGCGAGCGCGGTCGCGGCGTTGGCGAGCAGGCGGATGGACTCCAGCAGGCTCGTGCCCATGATCGGGATCTGCACGTTGAGCTCGAACGAGCCCTGAGCGCCGCCCCAGGCGACCGTCGCGTCGTTGCCGACGACCTTCGCGCAGACCATGAGGACGGCCTCGGGGATCACGGGGTTGACCTTGCCCGGCATGATCGAGCTGCCCGGCTGCAGGTCCGGGATCGCGATCTCGCCGAGGCCGGTGTTGGGGCCCGAGCCCATCCAGCGCAGGTCGTTGCAGATCTTGGTGAGGGACACGGCGATCGTGCGCAGCGCCCCCGACATCTCGACGAGGCCGTCGCGGGCGCCCTGCGCCTCGAAGTGGTTGCGCGCCTCGGTGAGCTCGAGCTCGGTCTGCTCGCCGAGCAGCTCGATCACCCGCTGCGGGAAGCCGGTGGGCGTGTTGATGCCGGTGCCGACGGCGGTGCCGCCCAGGGGCACCTCGGCGGTGCGGGGCAGGGCCGCCTCGACGCGCTCGATGCCGTAGCGGATCGCGGCGGCGTACCCGCCGAACTCCTGGCCGAGCGTCACGGGGGTCGCGTCCATGAGGTGCGTGCGTCCGGACTTCACGACGTTCTTCCAGGCCTCGGCCTTGGTCTCGAGCGACGCGGCGAGGTGGTCGAGGGAGGGCAGCAGGTGGTTCACGACGGCCGAGGTCACGGCCACGTGCACCGAGGTCGGGAACACGTCGTTGGAGGACTGCGAGGCATTCACGTGGTCGTTGGGGTGGACCTGCAGCGTGTCGGTCGAGGCGAGGGTCGCGAGCACCTCGTTCATGTTCATGTTCGAGCTCGTGCCCGAGCCCGTCTGGTAGGTGTCGACCGGGAACTGGTCGTCGTGCTCGCCCGCGATGACGGAGTCGGCGGCGGCGACGATGGCGGCGGCGATCTCCTGGTCCAGGACCTCGAGCTCGAGGTTGGCGCGGGCGGCGGCCTTCTTGACCTGGGCGAGGGCGTGGATGTGCGCGGGCTCGAGACCCTGGCCGGAGATGGGGAAGTTCTCGACGGCGCGCTGGGTCTGGGCGCGGTAGAGGGCCGAGGCGGGCACGCGGACCTCGCCCATGGTGTCGTGCTCGATGCGGTAGTCGATGTCGGTCATGCGGGTCTCCTGGGGGAGTCGAGGTCGCTCGCGGCGGGCGGCCGGGCGGATGGGGGCAAGGCGGCCGGACGCGCAGGGGCAGGGTGGTGCCACGAACGTCGCGCCCGGGCCGAGAGGTCAGGTGAGCTCGTGCGACCAGGGCGGGTTGGCGCCCGGCCGGGAGACCGTGATGGCGGCCAGGCCGGCGGCGAAGCCGAGCACGGCGGAGAGGTCGTCGGTGTCGATCGCGCGCAGCTGCTCGGCGTGGGTCGAGCCCAGCAGATCGCGCTCGCCGAGGGCGTGCAGGATGCCGGCCGAGAAGGTGTCGCCGGCGCCCACGGTGTCGGCGACGTCGACGCGGACGGGGTCGATGTCGACGCGCCCGGAGGCGGCGAAGCCGACGGCGCCCTTGCCGCCACGGGTCATGACGGTGAACGCCGGGCCCAGCTCGCGCCACGAGGCGACGACGTCCTCGAGGTCGTCGGTACCGTAGAGCCATGCGACGTCCTCGTCGGAGGACTTCACGACGTCCGCCCGCGCGATGATCGCCTCGACGAGGGCGCGGGTGCGCGTGGGATCCCCCATCAGGTCGGGGCGGGCGTTGGGGTCGTAGCTGATGGTCGCCGACGGCGCGTAGCGGGCCAGGACGTCGGCGACGGTCGCGGCGCCCGGGTCGAGGACCGCGGCGATCGAGGACGTGTGCACCGCGTCGACCTGCTCGGGCAGGCCCCGGGAGTCCGGATCCCACACGAGGTCGAAGACGTAGTCGGCCCCGCCGTCGGCCTTGAGGGTGGCCCGGGCGGTCGAGGTGGGGGTCTCGTCGACGCTGCCCGGGGTGAGCTGCACGTGCGACGCCTCGACGTGGTCCTTGATCTCGCGGCCACGGTCGTCCGGGCCGATCCGCGTCAGGAGGTGGGACTCGTGTCCCAGCCGCCCCAGCGCCACGGCGACGTTCATGGGCGAGCCGCCCGGGTACTCGGAATGGACGCCGTCCGCATTGACGACGATGTCGGTCAGCGATTCGCCGACGGTGAGGAATCTCGCGTTCACGCTCCGATCATCGCAGGTTCTGGCGCTCGGGTCGAACGATGCACGAAGGGCGGTGGAACCACAGGACACGTCCGCGGGCCCGACGGCGCTCGCGGCCCCGTGATGTCGGGGTGGGACGCGGGAGCGGGGACAATGGAGCCATGTCCGAGCCCACGCCGTCCTCCGAGCAGACCCCGTCGCCCGCGCCGGCGCAGATCACCGAGCCGCCGCAGGCCGATCCGCCGGCGCCGACGAAGTCGCGGTACGCGTCGTTCGCGGAGAACACGACGATGCGCAGCGTGGTGTGGGCCCTCGTCATCACTCTCGTGCTGGTGGCCGTGGTCGGGATGCTGTTCTTCGGGGTGGGCAACGACCCCGATCGCGAGGTGCCGGAGAACAGCCGGGTGGACGTGGCCGCGAGCGCCGAGCGTGCCCAGGAGATCGCCCCGTTCACGGTGGCGGTGCCCGACCTGGGCACGGACTGGACCGCCTCGAACGCGCGGTACGCCGACGGCACGGACCCGCGCTGGACCGTCCGCTACTCCTCGCCGTCTGCCACGCTCGTGACGCTCACCCAGGCGGGGGAGATCACGCCGGCGCTCCTGCAGGACACGATCCCCGGGGCCCGCAGCGACGGCACCGTCGCCGTCGGCGATATGACGTGCGACGTGTACACCGGCGGCGAGGAGACGGACGCGCGTGGCCTCGCGTGCCCGGCCGAGGGCTCCGGCGTGCTCGTCACGGGCCGGACGACACAGGCCGAGCTCGCCCAGGTGGCCCAGGCAGCGGTCGAGTCCGCGCGGGGCTGACCAGGGCGGGCACGGCGCGGTGCCCGGACTCGTGTCGCACCGTGCGGCCCGCCGCGCCCGGGCTGATCAGGACGGCTCGGTACGCCCCGGAGGCGTGTCTGGTCTCGGGCGCTCGGCTCGACGCCTTCTCACTCGAGTGGTCGGCGCCGCGCACTCTCACTCGGGCGGCCGGTTCGGCGTCTTCTCACTCGGGCGGCCGGCGGCGGGGCGTCTTCTCACTCGGGCAGTCGGCGGCGGGGCGCCTTCTCACTCGGGCAGTCGGCGGCGGGGCGCCGTCTACTCGGGCGTTCGGCGCGCCGTCGTCTCAGCCGGCGTGGCCGTCCGTGCCGCGGCCGCGTGCTGCGACCGCCTCGTCGAGCCGGACGCGCGCCCCGTCGAGCCACTGCTGGCACCGCGTGGCGAGCAGCTCGCCGCGCTCCCACAGCCCGATCGAGTCCTCGAGGCCGCCCTGCCCGGACTCGAGACGCCGCACGATGTCGACCAGCTGGTCGCGCGCCGCCTCATAGCTGAGCGCGGCGATGTCGGCGGGCAGGGCGCCCTCGCCCTCGGCCGTGGTCTCCACGGGCTCGGTGGCCGTCTCGTCGATCTCGACCGCCGGCTCGGCGTCGGCGGCGGGGGTCTTCTTGGCGGGGCTCATGCGTTCTCCTCGGCGGATCGTTCGGGGCTGGGGGCAGGGGACTCGTACGGGTCCAGCTCGGTGCGCTCGGCGCCGAAGCGGCCGCTCGCGACCCGTACCGACAGGGCGGCGCCGACGGGCGCCTGCTCGGGGGAGCGGACCACGGCGCCGGCGGCGTCCTGGACCACCGCGTAGCCGCGCTCGAGGGTCGCGAGCGGCGAGAGCGCCCGGATCTGGCGGGCGAGGTGCATGACCTCGTCGTCGGCGCGGTCGAGCCGGGCGCGGGCGATGGTGCGGGCCAGGCTGATGCGGGAGCGGATCTCGTCGGCGCGGCCCGCGAGGATCGAGATGGGCTGGTCCAGCACGGGACGCGAGCGGATCGCGTCGAGCGCTGACTGCTCACGCTCGAGGCGGCCTCGGATCGCCGTGCGCAGGCGGGTGCGGCCCAGCGTCAGCTGTTCGAGCTCGGCCTGGATGTCGGGCACGACGCGTTTGGCGGCGTCGGTGGGCGTCGAGGCCCGGACATCGGCGGCGAGGTCCACGAGCGGGGTGTCCACCTCGTGCCCGATCGCCGAGACGATGGGGGTCTGGGCCGCGGCGACGAGCCGCACCAGCTGCTCGTCGGAGAACGGCAGGAGGTCCTCCATCGAGCCGCCCCCGCGCGAGACGATGATGACGTCGACGTCCTCCATCGCGTCGAGCTCGCGCAGCGCCGCGGAGACCTCGCGCACGGCCCGGTCGCCCTGGACGGCGACCTCCCTGATCGCGAAGCGCACGGCGGGCCAGCGGCGCTCGGCGTTGACCACGACGTCGCGCTCGGCGGCGGAGGCGCGGCCGCAGATGAGGCCCACGACGGTGGGCAGGAACGGCAGCGGCTTCTTGCGGGAGGCGTCGAACAGGCCCTCGGCCGCGAGCACCCGTTTGATGTGCTCGAGGCGCGCGAGCAGCTCGCCGAGACCGACGGGCCGGATGTCGTCGGCTTCGAGCTGCAGGCTGCCGCGTTTGGTCCAGAAGGTGGGCTTGGCGTGGATGACCACGCGGGCTCCGGGCACGAGATCGATCGAGAGGGTGCGCAGCACGTGCTCGCGCACGGGCACTGAGAACGACATGTCGACCTCGACGTCGCGCAGCGTCATGAACGCCAGGCCGCTGCCGGGGCGCCGGTTGAGCTGCACGAGCTCTCCCTCGACCCAGATGGGGGACATGCGGGCCACGTACTCGCCGACCTTGACGCTCAGCAGACGCAGGGGCCACGGGTTCTCCGGCGTGGTCTGAGCCGCGGTCGCGGCGAGCTCCTGCGGGCTCTCGGCCCCCGGCGGGGCGGTCGGATCGGTCATGGGTCCACTCTGGCACGGGGCGGCGACTTTCGAGATGCCGGGCGCGGGCGGCACGGAGGCGTGTGCATGAGCGGGACGTGTGGAGGTTCCGTGACATGCGCGGCACCGATCTTCCCGGGACCAGGGCCTTCCGTACGATGGAGGGCGTGAGCACACGACGAGTCCTCCTGGCCGAGCCGCGCGGATACTGCGCGGGTGTCGATCGAGCCGTGGTGGCCGTCGAACGGGCCCTCGAGCACTACGACGAGACCGTGTACGTGCGCCACGAGATCGTGCACAACAAGTTCGTGGTCGACCGCCTGCGCAAGCAGGGTGCCGTCTTCGTGACCGAGGTCGACGAGGTGCCCGAGGGCTCCCTCGTCATCTTCTCCGCGCACGGGATCTCCCCGCGCGTCCGGGAGATGGCCGCCGCCCGCAACCTCCGCACGATCGACGCGACCTGCCCCCTCGTCACGAAGGTGCATAAGGAGGCCGTGCGCTTCGCCAAGGAGGACTACGACATCCTGCTCGTGGGGCACACGGGCCACGAGGAGGTCGAGGGCACGGCCGGCGAGGCGCCCGACCACACCCGGATCGTCAACTCGCCCGACGATGTGGACGACATCGAGGTGCGCGATCCCTCGAAGGTGGTGTGGCTGTCCCAGACCACCCTGAGCGTGGACGAGACGATGGAGACCGTCGACCGTCTGCGCACCCGGTTCCCGCTGCTGTCCTCGCCGCCGAGCGACGACATCTGCTACGCGACGCAGAACCGGCAGGTGGCGGTCAAGAAGATCGCCCCCGACTCCGATCTGGTGCTCGTGGTGGGATCCTCGAACTCCTCGAACTCCGTGCGCCTGATGGAGGTCGCCAAGGAGGCGGGAGCCTCCGCCGCGCATCGTATCGACGACGTCGCCGAGCTGCGCGACGAGTGGTTCGAGGGCGTCGAGACCGTGGGGGTCACCTCCGGCGCGTCGGTGCCCGAGGTGCTCGTCGAGGAGCTGCTGGCCACGCTCGCCGAGCGCGGCTACGGGGACGTGGTGCCGGTGCGCACCGCCACCGAGGACCTCATGTTCTCCCTGCCGCGCGAGCTGCGCCAGGACATGAAGGCCAAGGGCGAGAAGGACCGGCGTACACGCCCGTCCCAGCGCGCGGCCGACGCCTGCAACGACGGCGTCGCCTGAGACCGAGCCGACGCTGGCCGGGCGCCGAGCGACCCGGCCGACCAGGAGCCGATCCCGAGCTGAGCCCGATGGGGGACGGTCGCGTGCGGCCGATCCGGTGCGCGAGGCAGTTGCCCGGCGCCCCCACGATGCCGTCGTCGGAGGCCGGTCCCGCCGACGTCAGGCGGTCGCGCTCGCCGTCCCCTCCTCGTCGCGCCCCTCGGAGCGACTGCCCCCTGCGAGGTCGGCGATCTCCTCCTCGGACAGCCGTCGGGCGCGGCGGGTGAGCTGCTCGGGATCCTCGAGCGGCGACGACACGAGCGACATCTCCTCGAAGCGGCGCGCGGTGACGAGCACACGCGACTGCAGCGACCCGACGGTGTCGTTGAACGAGGCGACCGACGTGTCGAGCGCCCTGCCCAGCCGGCTCAGGTGCGAGGTCATCGTGCCCAGCCGATGGTGCAGCTCGCGGCCGGCGTCGAGCACGGTGCGCGCGTCGCGGTTGAGGGCGTCGGTGCGCCATGTGTGCGCGACCGTGCGCAGCAGCGCGACCAGCGTCGCGGGGGAGGCGACCACGACATCCTGGGAGAAGGCGTGCTCGAGCAGGCCCGGGTCTGCCTCGAGTGCCGCCGCGAGCACCCCGTCGGACGGCACGAACAGCACGACGAACTCGGGGGAGTCCCCGAGCGCCGACCAGTAGGCCTTCGCGCCGAGCCGGTCCACGTGCCCCCGCAGGGCCTTGGCGTGCGCGCGACGGCTCGAGGCCGAGGCCTGCGGGTCGTCGGCCTCGATCGCGTCGAGGTAGGCGTCCATGGGGGCTTTGGCGTCGATCACCACATGACGGTCGCCCGCGAGGTGCACGACCATGTCGGGGCGTTGGCCGGCGTCGCCGGACACGGCGCGCCCGGAGTGCTGCTCGGTGAAGTCGACGTGGTCGAGCATGCCCGCAGCCTCGACGATCCGGCGCAGCTGGACCTCGCCCCAGCGTCCACGGGCGGTCGGCGCGCGCAGCGCTGCGGTGAGTGCGTTCGTGCCACGGCCCAGCTCCTGCGAGCGCCGTGCGAGCTCCCGCAGCTGGGCCGTGAGGTCGCCGTCGGCCTGCTGGCGTGCGGCTTCGGTGCGCGCCATGGACCGCTCGAGCTGCCCGAGGGACTCGACGATCGGGCCGAGGGTGCGCTGCAGTGTCGCCTCGCGGGCGTGGTCGGTGGCCTCGCGGCGCGCGCTGTCGCGGTCGAAGCGCTCGCCGGCGAGGGCGAGCAGCTGCCCCGAGGACTCCCGGACGGCCTGGGCGGCCGCGGCGTCGAGGCCGGTGCGGTCGGAGCCGAGGCGCTCGGTCATGCGTTCGGTCATGGCGATGCGCTCCCGCAGGACCAGCCAGGCGCCGAGCACGCCGAGGGCGATCCCGAGGAGGAGACCGAGGAGCAGGGCGACGGATGCGTTCATGGGAGCAGTCGATCATGGGGGTCCGACGAACGGGCGCCGTGACCTGATGCGGCGGTGTGTCGTCGGCGTGGGAACGAGCAGGGCGGCTCAGCCGACCGTGCTGTCCACGATGCCGGCGGAGTCGATGAGCCAGTCGCGGTCGCGCTTGACCAGGTGGAACTCGGTGGTCTCCGTGAACGTGCTCGTGCTCGTCTCGACCGTCGTGCGAGAGACGACGGTGGCGCGATCACCCTCCGTCTCGGAGGAGATCAGCTCGTACTCGTGCTCCGTGGGGATCTCCGACGCGGCCTCCTCGAAGTCGGCGCAGGTGACACCGTCGCGGAACCTCTCCCTCGTCGCGTCGACATAGAGCTCGCAATCAGAGGTGTCCCACGCCGTCTGATAGTGGCGGACCGTCTTCTCGGGCGTCGAGGACAGCGCGATGAACAGGCCGACCGCCGCGGCCGCCGCGGCCAGCAGGAGCAGGACAAGGCAGGCCCCTGCCGTGATCCACACCCAGGCTCGCCGGTACCAGGGACGCGCGACGGGCATCGCGGGACGCGGCGGCTGCGGACCCGGCACGGACGGCGGAGGGTAAGCGGTCACACGTCGACCCTAGCCGGGCGGTGGGCGCGCGGCCCGTAGACTTGCCTGCCGTGGCTCTCACCATCGGAATCGTCGGACTGCCCAACGTCGGCAAGTCCACCCTGTTCAACGCCCTGACCCGCGCCGAGGTGCTCGCCGCGAACTACCCGTTCGCGACGATCGACCCGAACATCGGCGTGGTGCCCCTTCCCGATGAGCGCCTGCAGGTGCTCAGCGACATGTTCCATTCGGAGCGGATCGTCCCGGCGACCGTGTCGTTCGTCGACATCGCCGGCATCGTCAAGGGCGCCAGCGAAGGGGAGGGACTCGGCAACAAGTTCCTCGCCAACATTCGCGAGGCCGACGCGATCTGCCAGGTCACGCGCGCCTTCGCCGATCCGGACGTGATTCGTACGGAGGGGTCGGAGGACCCGGCCGGTGACATGGAGGTCATCACGACCGAGCTGATCCTCGCCGATCTCCAGACGCTCGAGAACGCGCATCAGCGCATCGAGAAGGAGGTCAAGCGCGGGCTGACCGATGCGGCCGTGCTCGAGGCGATGGACCAGGCGACCACCCTGCTCGAGAGCGGGACGACCCTGTTCCAGGGCGCACAGGGCGCCGGCATCGACGTCACGTTGCTGCGCGAGCTGCAGCTCATGACCGCCAAGCCCTTCATCTACGTGTTCAACACCGACGAGGAGGGCCTGGCCGACACGGCCTCCCAGCAGGCGCTGCGCCGGCTCGTCGCCCCGGCCGAGGCGATCTTCCTCGACGCGAAGTTCGAGTCAGAGCTCATCGAGCTCGAGCCCGACGAGGCGCGCGAGATGCTCGAGTCGACCGGCCAGGAGCAGTCCGGTCTCGACCAGCTCGCGCGCGTCGGCTTCTCGACCCTGGGCCTGCAGACCTACCTCACCGCCGGCCCCAAGGAGTCGCGCGCCTGGACGATCCCGCGGGGTGCGACCGCCCCGCAGGCCGCCGGCGTGATCCACACCGACTTCGAGCGCGGCTTCATCAAGGCCGAGGTCGTCTCGTTCGACCACCTCGTCGAGGCCGGCGGCATGGCCGAGGCCAAGGCGCACGGGTGGGTGCGCATGGAGGGCAAGGACTACGTCATGCAGGACGGGGACGTGGTGGAGTTCAGGTTTGCGCTCTAACGTCTGACAAAGGGTCCGAAGCGGCGACACAGTGCTTCGTGCGCTGCGGCGGGTCGCACCGGACGTGCGTTCCAACGTCTAGTCTGACGTCGTGCACATCGAACAGGTCCACATCGAGCGTCTCCTTGGCTTCAAGTCGCTGTCGCTTGACGTGAACCCGAGCCTCCAGCTCATCGCAGGACCGAACAACGCGGGAAAGTCGTCGTTCATCCGTGTGCTCGAGGCCTTCTTCTCGGATCCCAGCGCGGACGATTTCAGGCAAATGAAGCCGCTGAACGACTACTACGTCGACGGCGGACCCAGGATGCTGTCGAGCATCAAGATCCATTTCGGTGGCCTCACACAGGCAGAGGCCGACGAGCTGGACGGCACCCTCGGCCGTGACGGGACGTTCTGGGTCCAGATCACCTGCTCGAGGAAAGGCAAGATTAGCTACCGTACGTGGAGGGGCACGGATGTGCGATCTCGCGAGATCTACGAGTGGGTGCTCCAGTCGTTCGACTTTGTGAAGATCCCCTCCATCAGAGTCGGCGATGCCGACCAGGGCGGTGCAGATCAGTCGTTGACGCGGCTCAATGACACCCTGGAGAGTGTGCTCGTCCGCTCGGGGAACTCCCGCTCCACGCAGCTGCAGAGGGACTTCGCGAACGCGATGGAGCCGGTGGAGAATCTGGTGCGGGAGGTCCTCCGCGAATCGGTGAGCTCGGTGGCGACCGAGCTGCCCTTCCAGGATCCGGTCCTCGGAGTCGACCTGCCTGCGCCGCAGCACGCGCTGCGCGGAATGCTCAGAGAAGCCGTGATCACCAGTCACGACGACGTCGTGGTCCCGATCGCCGAGCGCGGCACCGGTTTCCAGTCCGCCCTCGTGCTTGGCATCCTCCGCTACGTCTCGTCGAAGAGCAGGCAGGCAGGCACCAACGTGATCTTCGCCATCGAGGAGCCCGAGGCGTTTCTGCACCCACAGACGCAGCGAGCTATGGCCAAGATCCTGAAGGGCATCTCGGTCGAGGCGCAGCTGCTCGTGACGACGCACAGCCCGGTGCTCATCGACTCGTTCTCGGTCACCAGGATCGCGCGACTTCCCCTCAGTCCGGAGGGCATGACGTACTCGGCACTCAAACCGGACTTGGCCGTCGAGGAAGAAGGCCGATTGACGCGCTACTGCGACGCCACCAACAGCGAGCTAGTTTTCGCGAACTCGGTCATCCTGGTCGAAGGCCACGGCGACAAGCTCGTCATCGACTACCTGCTGGAGACGATCACCGGTGGGCCGGGCGGCCATTACGCCCTGGGCATCGCAGTGATCGAGGCCTCCGGGATCACGACGATCTCGCATCTGCTTCGACTCGCCCAGCTCTTCGGCGTCCGCGCGTACGTTCTCACTGACAAGGACGGTGTCCACAAGAGTGGCGACAATAAGCGTGCCCTGCTCGAGATCCTGAAGGCAAAGGATCCCAAGCCGTCCACGCTCTTCCTTAATGATCTGCGTGACCTGGCGGACAGGCAAGTGACGACACTTAAGGCTGCGCTAGAGCACCAGGCAGAGCTCAACACCATGCTGCAGCCGTGGGACGCGTTCGTGCTGAGCTCCGACCTCGAAGGCATGCTCCTCGACGTGGTCGGGCAGGAGAAGCTGGCGAGAATGCTTGGTCCTGACGAGACGGGGGAGGTGAGCAAGGAGACCGCTGAGGCGTTCGCGACGGGGTCCTCCGGACGCGAGGCGATGGCGGCCTACCTCGGTGCGAAGGGCTGGAATTCAGACCGCAAAAAGTCCGGCAAGGCGAAGCCGCACGTTCCGTCCGCGCTCCTGCGGCAGCACCTCGATTCGGCGTCGAGCCAACCCCGCGCCCTCAAGCCGTTGACGAGGTGGCTGAGCGAGATCGTGGACGCGCACAAGCGCCCGCCGCTCTAGTTCTTCCCGCTGACCTGCGCTGTCGTGGACCTGGAACTGGCGGCTCAGTTCTGCGCCTGGTAGGCAGTAGCTGCGAACGAGTCGTCCCGGCAGGGGCGGCTGCGACAGCGTGGGGGTCTGAGGTTATTCAGCTACGGAACGCGGTGGAGTTTAGTTCAACGTGTAAAGCTGCAGGTCACGATCGATTTCGGGCGCATTTCGGGACTGCCGCATGGATAGGTCAAACTGGAAACCGAACCATAGGTCAGGTCAAACTGTCACCTGATCGTGCGGCAGTCCCGTTTTTTTTTGCCGCATGTGTAGATGGCGTGGGCTAGCTTCCAAAGACCCGCACCGATTTCTGGTTGCGCTGGCCCCGGCGCGCCCGCGCTACGTTGCCGGCACAGGAACGACCCCGCTGCCGGCCCTGGACCTCCGTGGTCGGCCGGCGGCCGACGCCCCGGACGGAGCGCAGACCATCACGCGCACCGCTGATCACACGGATCGGCCCCAGGCCCTCATCGTCATCTCGTCCGCCTCGCAGCTGCCGTTCGCCGAACCCAGAGGTGAGAGCCTGAGCATCGGATGGTCCCTCGTCGAGCTCGCCGCCGTTCTGGAGCGGTTCGAGGACACCCACGAGTTCATCCTCGCCACCCCCGACGGCCGGGTGCACACCCTCGACATCAACGTCCTGGCGCTGGCGATGGAAGGCGGCAAGGACCTCGGCCTCGAGACCGCGGCGATCACGGTGCGGCAGGGTGTGGGGAAGTCCGGACCCGCGCAGCTGCGCGACAAGCACCCCGAGCTCGTCGCACGGCGCGGTTCCGAGCTCGCGCTGCTGCGCCGGCACCGCAGCCTGTCCGACGCGTTCTCGCTCGCGGACATCGACTTCATGTACGCCCCGGCGGGCACGCGCCGATGGTCGACTTCCACGACAACCCGGTCATGGGCGAGCTGCTCCATGCGCTCCGGGAGGACCACGTCCCGGTCGGCCTGATCTGCCATGCGCCCGTTGCGATGACCTCGGCGAAGTATCGGCTCGGCGAGGACGGCACCACGCTCGTCGACGAGGATCATGCCTTCCGAGGTGCACGGGTCACGACCGTTCCGAAGTACGGCGAGATCGGGATGCTCACGTTCGGCTACCCGAAGGTCCCGGGGAAGAAGACGCGGCTGCCGTACTAGGTCGACGTCGCACTCAAGGAGGCCGGCTACGACGTCTTGGTGACACTCAATCCGTCCGCGGTCGGGGTGGTCTGGGACGAAGAGCATGGCCTCCTCACCGGGAACGGCCCGCAGTCCGTCGATGCGCAGGCCCGGAAGCTCGCCGAGATCGTCGAAGCCAGGTCCGGGAGGAGCCGTCGCGCGCCGAGGTGACCCTCACCAGCAATGTGCCACGAGCACCGCGAGGCAGCCGGTTCCGATCACGAACCACAGGATGTCGGTCACAGAGATGCGCTGTGTCGGTCGGTGGCCGTCTGCAACCGTGGATCGCACAGCAGCGCATCGTCTGCCGGTGTCGCGGTGCGCAGAATGATCCGGGCTCCCGCGTAGACTCGATCGGAATGGACCCGTCGATCTCCACAAAGGTGCACCGATGCTGACCGAATTCGCACGCGACCATGCATTCACGATCGCGTGGTTCGGCATCATGTCCTTCGTCTGGTTCGGATGGGGACAGGAGGACCCGCCGAGATCCCGCAGAGGGTGGCTGGGAGCGGGTTCCGCTGTCGGGCTCATCGTGGCCGGGATCTTCGGCTTCGCCGTCTTCACCCGCTGGAGCGACTGGTCGGCGCTCGACGGCCAGTACGTCTGGTTCGGGGTCGTGGTCGGACTGGAGGTGCTGCTCGCGGCAGTCGGCTGCTTCGTCCTCGCGCGGCGGGGCCAGGGGCGCTGGATGGCGTGGTGGGTCGCAGTCGTGGTCGCGCTGCACTTCCTGCCGCTGGCCGTCTTCCTCCGGGATCCGTCACTGGCGGGCTTGGGGGTCGTCCAAGCCATCGGCCTCGCTGTCCTGGTCGGTCGCCTGAGGAGAACGCAGGCACCGACCAGTTGGCCCGTGGGGCCCTGGATGGGGGTGACCCTGCTCGTGTTCGCAGGGATCTCCGCGGCGATCTTCCTGGCAACCATCGGGTCCCCCTGGTGAGGGGTGAGGTAAGACGCAGGTGCGAACAGCCCTGTTTGTCTGGCGTCCATGCAAAGGTGCGCTCGGCTCATCAGGCGTGGCAGACGTCCAGAGTCGCAGGCGTGACGCGTCTTCCGATCACGGCCGACAAAGTGGGCTCTTTGATGTGAAGTTCATCCGCGAATCCTGCGCTCATCGTTAGCTGCCGCACGAAGTCGCCCATTCGCGGTTGTTTGAGCTGGTTCACGCCTACTGTGCACGGGGGACTCATTCTGCGTGATTGCGATTGCCGGCCATTCGCCGATGAGGCGCAGGAGTAACGAGATGCGGGCACTCGTGGGGCCGGTCGAGGCGATCTTCCTCGACGCGATGTTCGAGTCCGAGCTCGCCGAGCTCGACGACGACGAGGCCGCGGAGATGCTCGAGATGAGCGAGCAGGACGAGGCGGGCCTCGACCAGCTGGCGCGCCCTGCCCAGGAGAACGTTCGTGGTGGCGCGTCGCACAGACTCACGATGGCGAGATCGTCGGGCTGGCTATCCCCTCCGCCACCCCGACCAACCGAAACGTGGGGTACCTAGCCGTGCTACCACAGCACCGCGGCCACGGTTACGTAGACGAGATCCTTGAGTACATCACCCGATTCCATATCGGGGATGGAGCTCGACGAATTACCGCGACCACAGATGCGGTCAATACCCCGATGGCGGCGGCGTTCGACCGGGCCGGTTACAAGCTGGTCGAGGTGCGCATCGACCTGGAGCCGCCCCAGATGCACTGACCGGCGACGACGGCACCCGCCAGCGGGCGAGGACTATTCTTCGCAGACCCCGCTGATCATCCGGTTCGGCGAAGACTTCGCCGCGTGTCCTGTGAAATGTTCGATGCCTCTCGACAGGCGATCAGCAGGCCAAGAACCTCGAGCTCGCGGTGGGCTAGCCCGTGCAGGTCCTCGCAGGGTGAGAGCACGACGACCAGGCTCAGGTGGCGGGGAGCGTCTTGAGGCATGCCCAGAGCCATGACGCGCAGGTAGCCGCCGGGTTCGGTTGGCGCGGGCAGCAGGAACGAGGTCTGCGGCCCGCCGAGCATCGCGCGGGGCCGCGGCCAGTACTGGCGAGCGGGGGCGTAAGGCGGGGTGGTCGGGCAGTCCCGGCAGGGCCATGACGTCTCGTGACCGGCTGGACCCTGACCTCATTCCCCAGCATCCGCACCGACCTGCGCAACACCGGCGCGAACGTGGTGGACCAAGAGGCGGCCCGAGACGGGAACCTGGCCACCAGCCGCTCACCCGATGATCTCTTCCCTCTGTTCCGCCGTGGGAGTACTGTCCAGTCCACCGACGCCGGAAACTGCTCGTGAGCAGCCCGGTACGCCACATGGCGCAGGCGAGGCTGACTAGCAGCTCGACACCCGGCACCTCGGTACCCGCACCCCTCCTGGAGGTAGGTAGCACATGAGAGGAGCAATGGTCATTGTGGTCCTGGCCGGCGCAGCCGCCGGCGGGGTCGTCGCCCGCCGCGCTGTTCAATCGACGCCCGAATTCGCCGGCGAGGAGTCCACGGGGCGCTGGCGCAGCGTCACGCTCAACCGCAGCCAGGATGAGGTCATGCCGAACGGGCAGATGCCCGGTCCGTTGGCGGGATTGGGCGACCTCGTCGAGGTCCAGGTCCGGCCGGCCCCCGGCGGAAAGGGCACCGAGCTCGCCGCCCGGCTGCGGGTGCCCGAGCCGACCGCCCCGCGTGCAGCGCGGGCCCGGGTCAGCGGCCACGATCCGCGCCAGCAGGTCCGGTCGGCGTTGCGTCAGTCCAAGCAGCTGGTCGAGGTCGGGGAGGTTCTGCGGGTGGATCCCACTCCGCACGGCCGCCGTCCGCCGACCCCGACCGGCAAGATCATCGACGTCGTCACCCGGCGCGCCGGCGGGGAGGGACTGCTGTGAAGGCGCTGTGCTGGACCGGCGTCAACAAGACGTCCGTGGAGACCGTCGAGGACCCGAAGATCCTCAACGACCACGACGTCATCGTCAAGGTGCGACTTAGCACCACCTGCGGCTCAGACCTGCACCTGCTCGGCGGGTACATCCCGTCGATGCGCGCCGGTGATGTGCTCGGTCACGAGTTCATGGGCGAGGTCGCCGAGGTCGGCAAGAACGTCCGCAACCACAAGGTCGGCGACCGCGTCACCGTCTGCTCGTTCATCGCCTGCGGGGAGTGCTGGTACTGCTCCCAGGAGCTGTACTCACTGTGCGACAACGGAAACCCCAACCCGGGCCTGAGCGAGAGGATGTGGGGCAGCGCCATCGGCGGCTGCTTCGCCTACAGCCACATGCTGGGCGGTTTCGCCGGCAGCCACGCCGAGTACGTACGGGTCCCCTATGCCGACCAGGGTGCGTTCGCCGTACCGGACGGGGTGTCGGACCTGGCGGCCCTGTTCGCCTCCGACGCCGCCCCGACCGGCTGGACCGGCGCCGACGGCGCCGGCATCACCCCGGGCGACACGGTCGCGGTGTGGGGCGCCGGCGGGGTCGGACAGATGGCCGCCCGCGGCGCGATGCTGATGGGCGCCGAGCAGGTCATCGTCATCGACCGGCTCCCCGAACGCCTCGCCCAAGTCCGGCAACACGTCGGTGCGGACACCTTGGACTACACCGAGGACAGCATCGTGGCCGAACTGAAGGAGCGCACCGGCGGCCGCGGCCCGGACGTCGTCATCGAGGCAGTAGGGATGGAAGCGCACGGAACCGGCCCGGCTTACGTATACGACCAGGTCAAGCAGCAGTTGCGGCTGCAGTCCGACCGGCCCACCGCCCTCCGAGAGGCGATCTACGCCTGCCGCAAAGGCGGCAGCCTCTTCATCCTCGGAGTCTTCGGCGGGTTCGTCGACAAGTTCCCGCTCGGCGCGATGATGAACAAGAGCATGACCGTGCGCGGGGCCCAGCAGCACGGCCATCGCTACATCCCCCAGATCCTGCAGCACATCGCCGACGGCGAGCTCTCTACCGAGCACCTCGCCACCCACATCATGCCGCTGGACCAAGGACCCCACGGCTACGAGATGTTTAAGAACAAGCAGGACGGCTGCGTCCGGGCCGTTTTCCAACTCGACCGATGACCCACGCAGTAAGCCAGCACCGGTCGCGGACGCGCCGGCCCTTCGAGGATCTCAGCCCACGTCCCACCTCAGGACAACCAGAAGGAAGTGATCGCGGATGCGACGGATAACGCTGCCGAGCGGGGAGTCCATCGCTGTGCTGGGCCAGGGCACCTGGGGCTGGGGTGAGGACCCCGGCCGCCGCGGCGACGAGGTCGCCGCGCTGCACGCCGGCCTCGAGTTGGGCATGACGCTGGTCGACACCGCCGAGATGTACGCCGACGGCGGCGCGGAGGAGGTGGTCGGTGAAGCATTGGCGGGTCGCCGCGACGAGGCGTTCGTGGTCAGCAAGGTCCTGCCGTCCCACGCCTCCCGTTCCGGCACGATCGCGGCCTGCGAACGCAGCCTGAAACGCCTGGGCACCGATCGGATCGACCTCTACCTGCTGCACTGGCAGGGCAGGTACCCGCTGGAGGACACCGTCGCGGCTTTGCAACAGCTCGTCGAGGACGGGAAAATCCGTTACTGGGGCGTCAGCAACTTCGACCACCGGGCCCTCGCTGACCTGCAGGACGTGCCGGGCAGCGGCGGGCTGGCCACGGATCAGGTGCTGTACAACCTGTCGCGGCGAGGGCCGGAGTACGACCTGCTGCCCTGGTGCGCCGAACACCAGCTGCCGGTCATGGCGTATTCGCCGATCGAGCAGGGCCGCATCCTTCACGACACGACGCTGAACGACGTCGCGGCGCGTCACAGCGTCAGCGCCGCGGCGGCGGCCATCGCCTGGGTGCTGCGCCGCGACTCGCTCTGCACGATCCCCAAGGCGAGCAGCCCGCAGCACGTGCGAGACAACGCCACAGCACTGGAGGTGGAGCTGACCCGCGAAGACCTGGATGCTCTGGACCGTGCGTTCCCGCCCCCGAGCGGACCGCGACCACTAGAAATGCTGTGACCCCTGCCCAAGGGCGCAGCCCGGTCGGTCCGGGCAGCGCTTCGGACGGCGCGGCAGCACCGTCGGTTCGGGGGTGGGAGTTGCCGGGCTTGAAAGGGGATGATTTCGCGGATGTCAGAGAACTCTGAGCCGGGCAGCGAGGCCGGCGCGCGGGACAACGGCAGCGGGTCGGTGGGCGACCTAGAGCTGTTCTTCGACCTGGTGTTCGTGTACGCGATGGCGCAGCTGACCGAGCTGGTGCGGGAGGACGTTTCGTGGCGGGGTTTCGGTCATGGTGTGCTCGGCCTGCTGGCGGTGTGGTGGGCCTGGGTCTGCTACACGTGGCTCACCAACACCTTCACCACGAATCGGGTGGTATTTCGCTGCTTGGTCATCGCCGCCATGGCTGCGATGCTGCTGGCCGCAAGCGCACTCCCGACCGCGTTCAGCACCGGAGCCCTCGTCTTCGGGCTTGCCCTGCTCACCATCCGCGTCATCCACCTGGTCTTGTTCGTCGTGGCCGCCTCCCACGACGAAGAACACCTCCGTGCAGGCCTCCTGCGGCTGGTCCCGAGCCTGCTCATCGCACCCGTCCTGATCGCCGTCGCCGCCGCCTTCCCATCCCCCTACCGAGAGCTGCTCTGGATCGGTGCAGCCATCATCGACTTCGGCGGACCCCTGGTCGCCGGGATCGAGGTTTTCCGGGTGGTGCCCTCCTACTTCGTCGAGCGCCACGGCAACATCATCATCATCGCGCTCGGTGAAGCCGTCGTCGGGCTGGGCACCGGGGCCAGCGAGCACCTGCAGCAACCGGTCGTGCTCGCCGCCGCCGTCCTCGGAGTCCTGATCGCCGCCTCGCTGTGGTGGACCTACTTCGGTCTGACCGCCGGCGCCGAGCAACGCCTCAAAGACGCCGACGGGCCCGAACGCGCCCGACTGGCCCGCGACGCCTACAGCTACCTCCACCTTCCCCTGGTCGCCGGGGTCGCCTTCTTCGGCTTCGGCGCCAGCGCGGCGCTCGAGCACGTGTCCGACCCCTTACCGCTGCTGCCGGCGATCGCCCTCAGTGGCGGGGTGGGCCTGTTCTACGCGGCCGATGCCGCCTACCGATGGCGCGATCACCATCAGCTCGTGCCGGACCGCCTCCTCACGGCGGCCGCATCCCTGCTCATCATCCCGCCAGCACTGACCATGCCCGCATGGTCAGTGTTGACGGCTCTCACCGCGGTCGGCGCCCTGCGCCTGACGTGCGAACTCGTGCGACGGCCCCGGATCGGTCCCGCAGTCGCCGGCCAAGTCCACTGAGGCCGGAACGCCTAGGGCGTGTCTGACAATGAATCCAGGGGTCGGCTGGCACCTTCGAAGACGTGTCCGCAGTTCCCGACTCGCTGAAGCTCGAGGGTGCCCGCTTTGTCGGCAGGAGCCTGCGGGAGGCAGCGGCGCGCCGAGGAGCCGTTCCACCCGCTCGGCCAGCCCCGCGCGGGTGCGGAGGACGACGGTGTCGACCTCGACTTCTTCGCGTCCACGCCCCGCCCTACGAGGGGGTGCTCGCGGTACGGTCCGAACCCTTGGCCCAGGTCCGCGAGTTTCTGGCGTCCGTGGACGACGCCGGCCTGGACGAGGAACGCCGCCACCCGTGGAGCCCCGAGTATCCGGAGACGGTGCGCTCGTGCTTCCACGTGATCCTCGAGGGGAGTGGGAGCACCTGCGCTACGCCCTGCGCGACCTGGACGCCCTCGACGACGCCGCGGCCCAGGGGCGCTGAACGACCACGGTCGTGGCCGCATCATTCCCTGCACGGGGAATGGGACTGTGGAAGGGCACGGATGCGCGGTCTCGCGAGATCTACGAGTGGGCGCTCCAGTCGTTCGACCTCGTGAAGATCCCCTCCATCAGGGTGGGCAGTGCCGACCAGGGCGATGCAGACCAGTCGTTGACGCGGCTCCACGACACCCTGGAGGGGGTGCTCGTCCGTTCGGGCAACTCCCGCTCCACGCAGCTCCAGAAGGACTTCGCGAAGGCGATGGAGCCGGTCGAGGATCTGGTGCGGGAGGTCCTCAGCGAGTCGGTGAACTCGGTGGCGACCGAGCTGCCCTTCCAGGATCCGGTCCTCGGAGTCGACCTGTCTGCGCCCCAGCACGCGCTGCGCGGAATGCTCCGAGAAGCAGTGATCACCAGTCACGACGACGTCGTGGTGCCGATCGCCGAGCGCGGCACCGGATTCCAGTCCGCCCTGGTGCTCGGCATCCTTCGCTACGTCTCGTCGAAGAGCAGGCAGGCGGGGTGGGCGACATGGGACCAGCCCAGGCGCGCCTCGGGACCGTGCCCGAGGCGCACCCGCGGTGGGCGGGGCTCAGATGAGGCCGTGCTCCTCGAGGAGCTGACCGATCTCTCCGTGCTCGAGCCGGTCGCGCAGGTAGCTGCGCAGCGCGGCCGGGCCGGGGATCTCCACCTTCTTGCCGTCGCGCATGCGCGCCGAGGCCTCGAGCAGGTCGCGCACGTCGTACGTGGAGCCCCAGGTCTCCGGCACGCCGCGCTCCACGTCGAGGAGTTCGTAGACGGCCTCCATGCCGGTGCGCACCGAGTACTCGGTCGTGAAGATCGTGTCGCGGCCGGTCTCCGCGAACTGCCCGAGGAACGCGAAGTTCGCCGCCCCCTCCGGCACGACCTGCGGCCGGTCACCCGCGCGGCGGGGCATAAAGAAGCTCGTCACGTAGGGCATCATGACCGGCACGCACCGGGCGCCGGTCGCCGCAAGCTCGGGGATCTCATCGACGGGCACGCCCAGGTGGTAGAGCCACTCCTGGGTGATCTCCTCGCCGGTGCACTGCGCCAGGGGCTTCTTCACGTAGTCGCCGTCGACGTCGACGAACAGTCCGTAGACCCAGACGACGATCTGATCCTTCGGCTGCTTCTTGAAGTGCGGCTGGCGATTGACCGTCCAGCTCAGCAGCCAGGAGGAGTCCTCGGCGGTGACGATGCCGCCGGTGACCACGCGGCCGCTGAACGGATCGCGCTGGGCGATGCGCTCGATGTAGGCGGGGATGCGCTCATCGAGCGTCGTGACGGTGGCCGATTCCCACTTCGTCTCCTCGATCGAGGAGCAGAAGACCTCCGGGCGCCCGAACGACGGGTCCTTCTTCGCGATGCGCTTCCACAGGTCCCAGGCCGGGGCCGGGCCCTCGTTGAGGGCTGCGGGCGTGTGGTGGTCGCCGTCATCGGAGTTGTCCACGAGCGAGCCGATCGTCATGAGCGCGAGGTCGTGCTCACCGAGCACGATGGTCTCCTCGGCGCCGTCGCGGCGGCAGTGGATCGCGGTGGCGCGGATCTCGCCGTTGCGGTGGGCGAAGTCCACATCGAGGACCTCGGTGCCGGACTGGAAGACGACGCCGTGTTCGGTGAGGTAGTGCATGAGCGGCAGGACGAAGGACTCGTACTGGTTGTACTTCGTGAACTTCAGCGCCGTGAAGTCCGGCAGTCCGCCGATGTGATGGATGAAGCGGTGGAGGTAGAGCTTGAACTCGAGCGCGGAGTGCCACTCCTCGAAGGCGAACATCGTCCGCCAGTACATCCAGAACGGCGAGTCGAGGAACTCGCGGCCCATCACCTCGTCGATGCGCTTGCCCTCCATCTCGGAGCGCTCGGCGAGGAAGATCTTCAACAGGTCCTTCTGCGCCCGCTTCGGCAGGTCGAAGCGGCCCTCGTGGCCGGCGTCCTCGCCCTGGCGCACGGTGGCGCGACGCAGCGAGTAGTTGGGGTCGTCCTTGTTGAGCCAGTAGAACTCGTCGAGCACGGAGGCGTCCTCGAGCTCCAGGGAGGGGATGGAGCGCATCATGTCCCACAGGCACTCCATGTGGTTCTCCAGCTCCCGGCCGCCGCGGATGACGAAGCCCTTCTCCGGGACGTCGAGGCCGTCGAGCGCACCGCCGGCGGTCTCGCCCTTCTCGAGGATCGTGACGTTGGCGCCGGGGACCCCGGCATCGCGGATGAGGAAGACGGCCGCCGCGAGCCCGGCCAGCCCGCTGCCGACGATGTAGGCCTTCGTCTCCGGCGCGTGCTGTGCGGGGCGGGGACGCGCGAACGCCTCGTAGTTACCTGCCGTGTGCTGCATGATCCGTCCTTCCCGTCGCGTGCCGGATGCCGATCACCCGGCCTCGATATTGAGTGTACTCAGAATTGAGTCGACTACAATGGCCGCATGGGAACTCGGGATCACACGGAGCTGGCGCCCTCGGCGGCGCCGGGCAGGCGCGAGCGGGCGAAGGCGGACAAGCGCGCCCGCATCCTCGCCGCGGCGCTGGCGCTGTTCGAGGAGCGCGGGTTCGAGCGCACCTCGATGAGCGAGGTCGCGCGCCTCGCGGATGTGGCGCAGGGGACCGTCTTCCAGTACGCGGCCACGAAGGCGGAGCTGCTCATGATGGTCGCCGAGGCGCTCTGGGGCGCCCACGAGCAGGCGAACACGGCCCCGCCGCGCTCCGCGCCGGCGGCGGGGGAGACCGCGGCCCAGATCGCGGCCCTTGTCTCGCCGTTCGTCGCCGCGATGCGCCGCTGGCCCGAGCCCACGACGTGGGTCGCCCGCGAGATCCTCTTCGGTGCGGATATGCCGCACCGCCAGCGGGTCCTCGGTCGCGTCGAGGGGCTCGAGGAGCAGATCGCCGCGCGCCTGCGCGACGACCGGGTCGGCGCCCCCGGCGCGGCGGCGGCAACCGGCGCCCGGCTCATCGTCACCGGGGTGCTCGCCGAGCTCAACCGCTCCCGGCAGGGGCGCATCGACGGCGAGGACGTCGATGTGGTGCTCCGCCGGCTCATCGACCTCGTGGTGGCGGGGGCGGGCGCCTCCCGGTGACCCGGAAGCCGTCCGGGCCGTTCAGGCCGCCCCTGGCACCGGCCGGCGCCGCCGCGATTGCCCACCGCGCGGCCGGCAGGCGCGTGCCCGCCGCGGTCGTGTAGGGCCCCACGGTCAGGTCCTCGCCCAGCAGGGCGGGGCGATGGCGCCACCGGGGAACTCCACTGCCGGAGATGTCGTTGTCCTCGTAGACGCCTGCTGGAGTCCATCCTCTAGCCCTGATGAGCGCCGCGGCGTCCTCCCTGTGGCGGTCCACACCCAGGCGACGGTTCTCGCGATCCTGAGAGATCCGCAGGTAGACGGCGGCCCGCCGAGGCTCAGCACTCATGAAGCCAATCTGCGTCAAAGGTCATTCGGCTACGGAACGTGGTGGAGTTCCGGTTCAACGTGTGAGCGAGTCGCCGTTCACCCTCGCGACCGGGTGAGTTCCTCTGCGAACTCCGTCAGGAACTGGTCGCCAGCCGCCGTGCTGCGGGGGGGGGGGGGGGGGGGGGGGGGGGGGGGGGGGGCGACGGTGCCCAGGGGACATTGCCCACGAGGTGATGTTACGCCGCGAGATGGGCGATGAGGGCCCGGGTGGAGTCGCTGGCGAGGCCTATGGTCTGGGCGCTCGGGCGCGCGTCAGCGATGCTCCGAGATCCGTCCCCGCTCATCGGTAGACCTCTCTGCGGTGCCCGACACGGAGGATCAGCACGACCAGCTCATCATCCACGACGTCATAGACGACTCGGTAGTCACCGATTCGGATGCGCAACTCGCCCTCGCCGCCCTGAAGCTTGATGCAACCGGGTGGGCGAGGGTCATCAGCAAGGGCGTTGAGTGCCTCGAGAATACGTCGGGCGGTCTGACGATCGAGCTTCCGAAGGGCTTTCGCCGCCGAGGCGACGTAGGTGACGCGATACGCCACGCATCAGAGTCCGAGCTCGGCGACCAGATCCTCATGGGAGACGCGCTCGGTCTCTTCACGCGCGGCCGCCGCCGCACGGATGTCGGCCTGATCTTCCAACGCCTGGAGTGCGCGATCGTAGAACTCCGGGGACACGACGACCGCGCGACGACCAGCGCCGCGCGAGGTGATCTCGACGGGCTCGCGCTGTGCTGCGGCGATGAGATCGGCCTGGCGGCTGCGGAAGTCGGAGAGCGTCACGGAAGTCATGTCCTGATGGTACATCTTGTACAAGATGGCGTGATGGTCACTTGCAGGGGCCGCTCCGCGCGGCGCGGTGATCGGGATGTCGAGGACCTGAGGATCCCGCCGGGGAACCAACCGTCTGGAGAGGCTTGCAGGCGATCGTCGCGGACAGCTCCGTCGGGCGGTCCGAGGCAAGGCGGCGCGCTTCCATGATCCCGTGCAGATCGGGGCCTGGGCCCAGGGTGGCGAGATCGAGCTCGCGAACGCGATCTTCGAGTACCTCGAGGTGTTCTACAACCGTCGTCGACGGCACTCCTGCCTCGAGTGCGCGACACCCTACGACCACGACCTCGCCGGCACCCCGCGGACACTGACCACCACCGGGAGCTAGCGACCAAGAGTGGAAACCAAACCGTAGGGCAGGTCAAGATGTCACCGGATCGTGCAGCAGACCCAACTGACATGGCAGTAGATCTGCAGGGCAAGAGAGTCACGATCCTCGCCGCGGACGGGGTCGAGCGCGTCGAACTCGAGCAACCCCGTGAGGCTCTGGACAGGGCCGGCGCTCGGACCGAGGTCCTCTCCGTCGATGAGGGCGAGATCAAGGCCCGCGAGAACGACCTGGATCCGGCGGGGACGTTCGGCGTCGACGGGCTGGTGGCTGAGGCCTCGGTGGCCGACTACGACGCCTTGGTGCTTCCGGGCGGCACGGTGAACCCCGACAAGCTCCGGATTGACGAGGACGCTGTCGCCTTCGTCCGGGACTTCGTCGAGAACGGCAAGTCGGTGGCGGCGATCTGTCACGGACCGTGGACGTTGATCGAGGCCGACGTGGCCACCGGTCGCACCCTGACGTCCTTCCCGAGCATCCGCACGGATCTGCGCAATGACGGCGCGAACGTCGTCGACCAGGAGGTCGTGGTCGACAAGAATCTCATCACCAGCCGCTCGCCGGAGGACCTGCCGGCGTTCTCCGAGGCGATCGTGGCCCAACTCGCGGGCACCACGACAAAGGAAGAGAAGACATCATGAGTGTGACCAAGGGATTGCTGGTCAGGTTTGACGCATTGCCCGGCAAGGAGGACGACGTGAAGGATTTCCTTGACAGCGGCCGTGCGCTTGTTGAGGAAGAGCCGGCGACCACCGCGTGTTCGCGATCCGCCTCGGGCCCTCCTCCTTCGGGATCTTCGACGTTTCCCCCGATGACGCCGGACGTGACGCTCACCTGTCTGGCCCTGTTGCGGTAGCTCTCGGCGAGCAGACCGGTGCGGGTGCGTTGTTCTCCGAACCGACGATCGAGAAGCTCGACGTGTTGGGCTCCAAACTTCCCGCCTGACACCACAGACCGGGAGTACTGACCCCGACATGAGGGGTCGTTGCGCGCGGTGACTTCGGGCTGACACAGCCCGTTGACGTCGTGGCAGCGGCCCCGTACTTTTGAGCTCTATCTCACATCCCTAACAGATCGAGGAACCGCGATGACAGGAACTGACGACGTTGCCCCGACGCGTTCACCCGAGGTAGCAGTAATCGGGGGCGGGATCGTCGGTCTGTCGACGGCGTACGCGCTGCGGGAGCAGGGCGTGCCGGTGCGCTTGTACGAGGCCGGTCTGCCCGGAGCGGGTCAGTCCGCGGGCGAGTCGCGGATCTTCCGGCATGCCCACGACGACCCGCGACTCGTCGCTTTCGCGCGCAAAAGCCGCGGTGTATGGGATGAGTGGGCCGAACACTTCGACGTCGAGCTGGTCTCATCAGACGGTGTCGTGGCGATCGGCGACAGCGCCCTGGCGCGGCTGCGGGTGCTCGACGAGGTCGGCGGCGTGGAAGCGCACGAGATCGATGCAGCCGAGCTCGCCCAGCGCATGCCGCTGCTCGCTGGGTACTCGGGGCCAGCGGTGCTCGACGAGTCGGGCGGCGCGATCCGCACCCGCGCCGCGATCACGGCACTCGCGGGTGCCCTCGGAGATGCCGTCACCACCGCAGAGGTTATCTCCATCGATCCCCGCGCCGATGGGACGGTCGAGGTGCGCAGCGTCACCGACCGGGCTGTCTACTCCAAGGTGGTCGTGTGCGCCGGCCGCGAAACCGCCCGCCTGGCCCGCAGCGTCGGCCTGTCGCTCCCGGTTCGCCTTGCCGCACACGTCCGGCTGACCTTCGACGTGAAAGACGCCGCCCCGGCACGAGTCGCGTGCCTGCAGGACAGCAGCGGCGTCTTCGGCGAAGTCGGCGTGTACGCGACGCCGCTACCGGGCAACAGCAGTTATTCGGTCGGACTCAGCGACACCGTCGGCGTCCGCGACGACGGAACGTTCATCGACCCTGCGGCGATTCGATCGCTGGACGAACGCGCGCGCGAATACGTGACACGGGCGCTGCCCGGTCTCCACCCAGAGCCGCGCGACTTTCTTCACTGCTGGGTGACCGACCTCCCATGGAGCGAGGACGGCGTGGCCGTGTGGGAGGCAGGCTCTGTCCTTTTTGTGGCCGGTCACAATTTGTTCAAGCAGGCACCTGCGCTGGGTCGCGCTCTTGCCCGGGCTGCGACCGGCGGCGGTCTCGCCGCCGACCTCACGCCCGCCGCTCGCCTCGGCGAAGCCCTGCGATAGTTCGCCTGACCCCAGAACGGACGCACTCAATGGGTAAACGTCTCCTCGTCGAGGACGACGGCAGCCCGCCCTGGGTCAACCCAAAAGTCGCGGCTGGACAGCAGTCACAGGCTCAACCACCTTGTCATGGGGTGTCTTCATCGTGAGGATCGGTACGCGGAGGTGCCGCAGCGGAATCCGTCACTGCGGGATCCGCTCGCAGTGCGACCCGGCGCGGGATGATGAAACCGCGTCGCAGTGCGGGGTTCGGACATAGCCGTCAGGTTGTGAATCGGTCAGGGTTTGATGCCGCTGCTGTTTGAGTCCGGAAGGATGGACAGCGTGCCGAAGAAGATCGATCCCCAGCTGCGAGCGAGGTGCGTGCGGCTCGCCAGGAAGGCGTCTCGCGCGAGTCCGTGCGGCGCTGGCTCGCACAAACCGAGGTCGATGATGGAACCCGCCCCGGCGTCACCAGCGAGGAGTCCGCCGAGGTCAAGCGACTGAAAGCAGAGAACAAGCGGCTGCGCGAGGACAACGAGATCCTCCGCCGGGCCTCGATTTTCTTCGCCGGCAAGCTCGACCCCCGAAACCTCTGATCTGCGCGTTCATCGATGAGATGCGCGCCGAGGGCTATGCAGCCGAGCCGATCCTGCTCGTCCTGCGCCAGCAGGGCCTGAGCATCGCTGCACGTAACTACCGGTCTTGGAAGCGACCGGCCCGCCTCGCCGAGCGCACCATCACAGATGCCCTGGTCGAAGACAAGATCCGCGACCTCGCCTGGACCATCAATCCCGCCACCGCGCAGGTCCAGATGACGCCCGAGGGGCTCTACGGGCGGCGGAAGTGGGTCGCGCTGCTCCGCCGCCAGGAAGGCCTGGCCGGCACCTCCCGTGGGGCGGTGGACCGGGCGATGCGGACCCTCGGCCTCGAGGGCACCCGGCGGGCGAAGAAGATCCGCACCACGATCCCTGGCCCGGACGGGAGACGTGCCGGTGACCTGCTGAATCGGGACTTCACCGCCCCGGCTCCGAACCTGGTCTGGGTCACCGACTTCACCTACGTCCGCACCTGGGCCGGGCTCGTCTACGTCGCGTTCGTCGTCGACGTCTTCGCCCAGCGGATCGTGGGCTGGCACGCGTCCTCGAGCATGCGCACCGATCTCGACATGACGCCACTGTGGATCGCGCTGTGGCTGCGGGAACGCGAGGGAAACCAGGTCTCACCAGGCTCTTTGGTGGCGCACAGCGATGCCGAATCGCAGTACACGTCGATCCGGTACACCGAGCACCTCGAGGGCATCGCTGCCTCGATCGGGACCGTCGGCGATGCGTTCGATAACGCGCTGATGGAGACGGTCAATGGGCTGTTTAAGACCGAGTGCCTCCGCACCACCGCCTTCCACCACGGCCCGTTCCGGACGCTCTCAGACGTCGAGTACACGACTGCCGGCGGGGTCGACTGGTACAACAACCGGCGCCTCCACGGCTCCCTCGGGATGCTCACCCCGATAGAGTTGGAGACGCTGCACAACGAGGCCCTCACCCGAGAGCCCGCACCCACAAAGCAGCGGCAGAGAACCCGGGACCATTCACTCGTGGGTCGAACCCAAGGGCCCGCGCGACTGCGAGCCCCACATCCTCGTGTGCGAAGAGCCGGTCACTGCTCCCCGGCGTCGAAACCGGACCTGCAGACGAACTTTGAGCCAGCCGACCAGGCTGCGTGACGATCCAATGTCACCCATCCGAGCAGCAGCCCCTGACTTCGGGCCGCGTTCAACGATCAGAGGCCAGGAGCAGGCTGCACCGGTCGCTTTGGGCAGTGGACCATGCCCACCTAGCATTGAAGTATGTGTACGTTCGAATCACCCGCTGGACGGTCGCGCCGGTCGGTCCTCGCGGGGCTGCTGACGGTCCCTTTCGCTGGGCTGGCGAACGGATGTGCACCGATCAGCAGGAACGACGACGAGACTCCGGATGCGCGGATCGCCCTCGTGTACCGCGGCCCGGCGGGGTGCGCAGGATGCTCGGAAACTCTTGCTGAGCGACTGTCGCAATCACCGCTTGGTATGGACGTTGCGTTTATCGGCCCGCATGAAGAATTCCCTCTCAAATCAAGTGCCCTTTCTGGAGTCGCTCTCTACGCTCAGCCCGGCGGTGGGGACGATATTCGTGCCGCTGCCCAGAGTTTTCCTGCGGATTTCATCCGCGGGGTGAGTGACTTTGTGGCTACCGGCGGTAGCTACCTCGGCATCTGCATGGGTGCATATCTCGCAGGGAGCGAGGGGTTCGGCTTTTTCAGTGAATCCGTCGAGGGGGAGGTGGGCGTTCCCGACTTCCCTGTGAAAGATAGTACGGATGATGTGGTGGCAATCACGTGGGGCGACACGTTGCGATGGACCTACTTCCAAGAGGGCGCGCGGTTGCCTGTAGGCGGCGCTGAGGCCTACGCCCATTACGAGACAGGCGACCTCGCCGCCGCGTGTTATCGGTTTGGCGATGGAAGTGTGGGCTTGATTGGCCCTCATCCGGAGGCGGACGCAACCTGGTTCGAGGACGCCGATCTCTTTGATCAAGACGGCGACGACTGGCGATATGCGCTCCCGCTCGTCAAACGGATTCTCAGCTGACCGTCGGGGCGGCCAAGTGCGACACAATTGGCCCAAGGGGGAGCAACAAAGCCCACTCTTGTCCTCCGAAGGCTCACTCCAGCTGCGAAACGCCGTGGAGTTTCGCTTCAACGTCGAGCGTCGTTGGCGGGTGACGTCACGTGCTGGTCGTGAGACCGGATTCCGCACCAATGGCCAGTGGAGGTTCTGCTTCCGCTGGACCGATGCCGGTACCGGGGAGGTGCGGATCGTGGTCTGTCCCTGAGGAGGGATGAAGTCCGAGAAGCACTGCCCGCCCATGTGCCTGGGGAGGGGCTTCTGGCGACATCGAGGGGTTCGGCGTCACGCAGAACGAGGTCGCTGTATCGATCGGTGTTCCGCGCGGCGAATCAACGAGATCGGGCACGGCGAGCGGGCCATCACGGCGGGCGCTGCGCTGCGCCTGGAGCGCTACGTCAGAGCGGACCCGTTCTGGCTCGACCTGCAGACGAGGTACGAACTGGACGCCGCGGAGGACCGCGTCGCCGAGCACGTCGGTGCGACCACGCCGCTGGAGGTCGCGTGATTGCCGTGGGCGATACCCGTCTCATCACGCATGACGAAGCGGCAGAAGTGCAACGGATGTCAGTGAGCGCACGTCCGAAACACGTAGCCGTCATCGTCCGGGGTCACGAGGTCGCGGTCTCGGAGGATCATCGCTCTCGGTGATGCTGTGTCTTCGCACATCTCGGCGAAGCTTCGGGGAAGGGTGTCCGCGTATTCGATGTCGATGACCGCGTCGCCGTAGGCATCCGTGTATGCCGTGCATTCGTTGTAGGCGGCGCACTCCTCTGCGATTGCGAAATCGAGCCCCGCCTCGCTCTTGAGGCGCGCCGTGTATTCGGCCGAGTTCTTCTGCCCCGCCGCGAGTCCGGCTGCGTGCGCGATATCCACGAGAGCACGGGCGAGAGCCAGATTGTCGTCGACGGTAAGGACGTCGTGTGAGCGGGTGAGACTGTCGAGGTTGTCGAACTCGACCGCCTCGAACCCGGCGTCTGCGCAACCCTGGATCCACGACGAGGCGGTGTCGAGGATCGCTTCGCGTTTGCTGCTCGTCGAGGTGTACAGCAGAATCTCGTCGGGCCAGTCGGCGTCGAAGACGGGTGCTCCATCAGCTGTGAGGAGAACCTCGTCCGGCCACTGGTCGCGTTCGCCTGGCTGGGTCTGGAATGCGTTGACGTAGCAGATCGAGTACAGCCCGTCGGCCGGCGAAGCGGTGCGGTCACGAACCACCAGCTCGACCCCTGATGAGGGGGTGTAGGGACTGCCGAGCTGGTAATCGAACGCCGACACGGTGGGGAAGTCCACCCCTCCGCCGTCGTGCGCGCCTGCGGCAGACGGCACCGAGTCGCCAGTGGATCCGCACCCTGCGATCGACACGACAGTCAAGCAAGCCACCATGGCGAGGGCGGCCTGGAGCTGACGGGTACGTCGCACGAGAACAGCCTAATCGGCGCGTCATAGTGTTCTTCACGAACGATGCCGGGGAGCAATGGTGAGGAGTTCCGGCCAGGGTTCGGGAACGAAGTCGGCGCTGGACGCCGCGTCGATGTTCTTGTCCAGGGCGCCGCCACCTCTGTTCGGGTGAGAGGGTGAGGACACTGCGGCCCCCAGAACGCCGGATCTCCGAGCCCACCGGTGTCGGGCTCCGCCCGGCATCCACGCCGCGGCGTGTGCAGATCACAGCCACGCCCGTCGAGCCTGATGGGGGGATCCCCTCTACCCTGACGTCATGCCTTCAGCGTCCCCCTCGTCAGCGTCCCCGTCGTCGACATCGCCCGGTCGCCCCGAAGCCGGACTCGAGCCCCTCTCGGTCGACGTCACCATCCCGCATCATCCTGTGGAGGATGTGCTCGGCGTCCTGACCGGCACCTTCCTGGCATCCCTGGGGCTCTACCTGCTGCAGATGGCCGGCGCTGTCACCGGCGGCACGGCGGGACTCGCGCTCCTGCTCACCCACGGCACGCCACTGCCGTTCGCCGTGCTGTTCCTGCTGGTGAACGTCCCCTTCTTCGCCCTCGCCGTCTGGAAGAAGGGATGGGCGTTCACGATCCGGACGGTGATCTGCGTGGCTCTCATCTCCGGATTCAGCCTCGTGCACCATCACTTCCTGGCGCTCGGACACGTCCCTCTCGTCTACGCCGTGGTCGGAGGAAACCTGCTGGTCGGCGTGGGCCTGCTCATCATCTTCCGCCATCGCGCCAGTCTGGGCGGGTTCAACGTCCTGGCCCTGATCCTGCAGGAACGAGCGGGTCTGCGGGCCGGTTACGTGCAGATGGCCATGGACGTCGTCGTGATCCTGCTCGGCGCTCTGGTGATGGACTGGCCGCGGGTGCTGCTGTCCGCGCTCGGCGGGGTGATCCTCAACGCCGTCCTCGCCCTGAACCACCGCCCCGGGCGCTACCGCGCGTAGGTCGCGGGCTCGCTGCATGCAAAGTCTCTGCAGGATCAGCAGAGCACGACCAGCAGGGCAGACCCACCTGCGCCGTGACGAAGGGCTGATGGGCGGGCGACCTGATGGCGGGACGGTGATGCGGCGTCAGGCCTGCCGGGAGTTCGCTCCGAGAACGCGCTCGAGAGGGATCCGCCCGTCCTGCCACGGCATCAGGATCCACAGCAGAAGGTAGAGACCGACGCCCGCCACCGGCAGCGCGAACGACACGAGGATCAGCAGCCGGACCAGCCACACGTTGAGCCCCAGCTTGTCGGCGAGGCCACCGCCGATGCCCGCGAGGAGACGGCGAGGCCCACGTCGAAAGCCGAGGCCACGGATACCATCGAAGATCTTTGTCATGCCTCGACCGTACGCGCCGCCGCCTGTCGTCGCAGGGGAGGGAAAGCCCCCGAATGCACCCAGGGGCTTCAGCTGCGTGACGGCGTCGATGAGCGGCGACCGTGGATCCAGTCGGCGGAATTCAAGCCGGGGCAGACGCGAGCCGATGACGCGTTCGAGGCGCTCCGGCTCGCACGCGACGGGATCGAGCCGCCCGGGTGGCGGATCGCGTGGCCGGTACCAGTCCGACGGGTTGCCCAGCGGCGTGGCCTGCGATCAGGACGGCTCCTTCTACACATGGCCCTTGACGGCGTGGGTTCCCCAGATTGGTGACGATGGCCCGATCGTTCGCGTTGTGAGGTTCAATCGCATTGAGAGTGTCGTAAGGAGTGTGAGCCCGATGTGTGACTCCGCGCCACATGAGGAGTGTGTGCCGTTCGACCTGGGATCGCTTCGAGTTCCCGAGCTCATGGCTCTCGGCGACCAGGTGATCGCTGAGCTTCGCCGACGTGATCTTGTCCGCACGAACAACAAGCCCATCGGTGATGTCGCGGAGCAGATTGTGCTCGCCGCCCGCGGCGGGGTTCTGGAGCCTAACTCCACGAAGTCGCATGACGTGACGACGGACGCCGGTCTACGCATTCAGGTGAAGGCGATGGGGGCTCGTGCTGCGGGAGCACAAGCGAAGTTCAGCCCGTTCCGAAGCTTCGACTTCGATGTGGCGGTGTTTCTGGTGTTTGCCGCGGAGACGTTCGAGCTTCTCGAGGCGTGGGAGGCCCCAGCAGCCGCGATCGAATCCGGGACTCGTTATGTTCCCCACATCAATGGACGACAGCCAGGATTGCGATTCATCCGAACCATCGGTGCAGACGTGCTGCCCGAGATGAGACCGGCGTATGCCCGTCTGGACACCGTGATGGGCTGACGGGGAGCGCTGGTCCTTCCGGACCTCTGCGCTCAGTAGCACGACGCGGCGGAGACACTGCAGGGCGATCGGCGTTCGGCACGTGGCGTCGGTCGGCGTCCCGAGGGCGAGCGGCGCACCCCCGCGGCCAGCCCGTCACTCCGTGCCGGGCTGTCGCCGTCGGCGCTTGGTCTCGGCGCGGCGCCGTTTGGCGTCGAGACGGCGACGCTGGGACCCGCGCGTCGGCCTCGTCGGATGTCGGGTCAGCGGCGGCACGACGGCCTCCCGCAGCAGCGCCGCGAGACGCGTGCGAGCGGCCGTGCGGTTCTGGCGCTGCGAGCGATGCTCCGAGGCGCTGACCGTGAGGACGCTGCCGGTGAGCCGGCCGGCGAGATGGGAGAGCGCGCGGGCGCGCTGCGTCTCGGAGAGCGCGGTCGGGGTCGCGAGGTCGAGGCTCAGCTGCACGCGGGAATCGGTGGTGTTGACGCCCTGCCCGCCCGGTCCGGAGGCATGGGAGAACTGCTCGGCGAGCTCCCGCCCGGGCACGCGCAGCCCCGACGGAGCGCCGGGCCCCGGGGGCACGTGCACGTCATCCATCCGACCAGTGTGCCGCAGGCCGGGTTCCCGGCGGTTCCCGAGCGGCCCGTGTTCTGGAGGGGACGCTGGTGATGTGCACTGGCTCTATCGCCGCAGCGTGTCACCAGCGTCCCGTCGGCGACCACGGCCCCGAGATGCAGGTCGCGAGAGCCCGCGCCGGACCCGCCCATGAGTGCCGGGAGCGGGGTGAGCCGGACACGCGGCGGACGGGGATGTGCCCGGCGGCCGGCGGCTGGTGCGCGGGGGACCGGCGAGGTGAAAGCCCCAGAAGCGGGGAGCCCTGCGACCGGCGGCGCGCGAGACGCCCGCCCGGCCTCGCCCCGGCGCGGGCTAGCGTGGACCGGTGCGCGCTCGCCGCCGGCCTCCGTCGCCGGTCGTGGCCTCGAGCGCGCCGCCGATCGCGGAGTACCCGAGAGCCTGGAGGCATGCGTGCTGGACATCACCTACGACGTCGTCGGATCCTTCCTGCGGCCCCAGGCCGTCAAGGAGGCTCGCGCGCAGTATGCGGCGGGCGAGATCTCCCGCGACGAGCTGCGCGCGGTGGAGGACTCCGCCATCTCCGCCCTCGTCGCCCAGGAGGTCGAGCACGGCCTGCGTCTCGTGACCGACGGGGAGTTCCGGCGCCGCTGGTGGCACCTGGACTGGCTCAAGGAGTTCGACGGGTTCACCACCGAGCATCTCGACGTCGAGCGCAACGGCGTCGTCAACCACATCGAGCTGGGATACATCGACGGCAGGATCGGCTACGACCCCGCCCGCCCGCACCCGGAGATCGAGGCCTTCGACTTCCTGAAGTCCGAGGCCGACGCCTACCCCGGCGTGCAGGCCAAGAAGTGCATCTCGGGCCCCAACATGATCCTGGTCGACAACTACCTCCAGCTCGGCAAGAAGGACGTGCCCCACTACGGCGACGACGTCGACCTGCTGATCGAGGACATCGCCGCCGCCTACCAGGCGGCGATCCGCGACCTGTACGCCCACGGCTGCCTCTACCTGCAGATCGACGACACCTCGTGGACCTACATGATCGACGAGGCGTTCCTCGCCAAGATCGCGGGCATGGGCTACGACAAGGACACGGTCCTGGCATGGTTCCAGCGCGTCTCGACGGCGGCGCTCGCGGGCAAGCCGGAGGACATGACCATCGCGACCCACTTCTGCAAGGGCAACTTCAAGGGCAACCACCTGTTCGAGGGCTTCTACGACTCGGTGGCCCCGATCATCGCCCAGGTCCCCTACGACGGCTTCTACGTCGAGTACGACGACGAGCGCTCCGGCTCGTTCGAGCCGTGGGCGGCGCTCAAGGACACCGGCGCGACCTTCGTGGCGGGCCTGATCTCGACCAAGAACTCGCAGCTCGAGGACCGTGCCGACCTCGAGCGTCGCCTCGGCGAGGTGCGCTCGATCGTGGGCGACAACATCGCCCTGTCCCCGCAGTGCGGCTTCGCCTCGGTCGAGGAGGGCAACTCCATCGACGAGCAGACGCAGTGGGACAAGGTCGACCTGCTCGTCGCCAACCGGGACCTCGTCGCGCGCTGAGCCGGGCCGGTCGGACACGGCCAGGCGCAGGCCAGACCGGGGCCCGGCGGCGCAGCGCCGACCGGGGACGACCAGGCGCCGGGCCCACCGGGCCTGGCGGCGCAGCGCCGACCGGAGATGCCACGCGCCGGGCCACGACCTCGGCCCGGCACCCCGGCCGCCGTCAGGACGCGGCGCCCACGCCCGCGTCCAGCCCGGCGTCGACCACCCGCAGGCGCTGCTCGCGCTCGGCGGCGGTGAGCGGCGCGGACGGCGGCACGGCCGCGATCAGCGCCTTGGTGTAGGGATGCTGCGGGGAGCGCAGGACCTGGGCCACCGGCCCGCTCTCGACCACCGTGCCCTGGTTCATCACCACCACCTCGTCGGCGATCTCGGCGACCACCGACAGGTCGTGGGTGATGAACACGTAGGTCAGGTCCAGGCGCTCCTGCAGCTCGCGCAGCAGCTCGAGCACCTGGGCCTGCACGGAGACGTCCAGCGCGGAGACGGGCTCGTCGCACACCACCAGGTCCGGCTCGGTGACGAGGGCGCGCGCGATCCCGATGCGCTGACGCTGCCCGCCGGAGAACTCATGGGGGAACTTGTGGACGTCCTCCGCCGAGAGCCCCACGGTCTCGAGCGCCGTGACGACCGTCCGGCGACGCTCGGCGGCGTCCTGCGTGGTGTGCATCCGCAGCGGCTCCTCGAGGGAGCGGCCGATCCGCCATCGCGGATCGAGTGACGCATAGGTGTCCTGGAAGATCATCTGGGCCCGGGAGCGCCAGCGCCGCAGCGCCTCGGGGCCCAGCGTGGTGACGTCCGTGCCGTCGACGACCACGACGCCCTCGGTCGGCTCGAGCAGGCGCAGGATCGCGCGCCCGGTGGTGGACTTGCCCGAGCCGGACTCGCCGACCACCGCGACGGTGCGGCCGCGGTGGACGCTGAAGTCGACCCCGTCGACCGCGCGCACGGGCTCGCTGCGCCGGCTGCCGGGGAACTCCTTCTTGAGCCCGCGGACCTCGAGGAACGGCCTGCCCTCGGGCACCGGCCGCTCCAGCAGGGCCTCGCCGTCGGCGATGCCCGCCGGGCGCATGCTCAGCAGGTGGCGCGTGTACTCGTGACGCGGGTGATGGAACAGGTCCTCGACGTCGGCGGTCTCGACCAGCGAGCCGTGGTTCATCACCGCGACCGTGTCGCAGGTCTGGGCGACCACGCCCAGGTCGTGGGTGATCAGCAGCACGGCCGTGCCGTGGTCGCGCTGCAGGCCGACCATCAGATCCAGGATCTGGGCCTGGGTGGTCACGTCCAGGGCCGTGGTGGGCTCGTCGGCGATCAGCAGCCGCGGCTCGCACGACATCGCCAGCGCGATCATCACCCGCTGGCGCATGCCGCCGGACAGCTGGAACGGGTAGGAGCCCATGACCCTGTCGACCTGCCGGATCCCGACCATCTCCAGCAGCTCGCGCGCTCGCGCATCGGCCGCCCGTCGTGACATCCGACGGTGCACGCGCAAGGGCTCGGTGACCTGGTCGCGCACCGTGAACACGGGGTTCAGCGCCGTCAGGGGCTCCTGGAAGATCGTGCCGACCTCCGCGCCGCGGATGCCGCGCAGCTCGCGCTCGGAGGCCTTCGTGAGCTCGCGCCCGTCCAGACGGATGCTGCCGGCGGCGATGCGGGCGCTCGCCGCCGGGAGCATGCGCAGGATGGACATCGCGGTCATCGACTTCCCGCTGCCGGACTCCCCGACCAGGCCGAGCATGGCGCCCTCGTCGATCGTCAGGCTCACGCCATCGACGGGGACGGCCACGCCGCGATCCGAGGGGATCTCCACGCGCAGGTCCTCGATGCTCAGCAGCGGACTCATGCCGGGCTCCCCGAGGACCCGCTCCCGCCGCCGTCGCCGCAGTCGCCCGCCCCATCGGCACCGGGGCCGTCGGCCGTGCCGAGGTAGCGCAGCGTCGTGAGCGCGTACGTCTTGGCGGCCAGCACGACGTCCTCGGCGCGGCAGCGCTCGTTGAAGCCGTGGATCGTCGACAGCTCGGCCGGTCCGTACTGGAGCACGGGGATGCCGTGGGCACGGAACACCCGCGCGTCCGAGGAGGCCCACTGCAGCACGCCCTGGGCGTCCGGATCGGCCAGCTCCCGCAGCGCCCCGACGAGGGTCTCGACGATCGGGTCCTCCGGGAGCGTCCAGTTGGGCTCGCTGCGGAAACCCTGCGGCTCGATCCGCGCCTCGATGCCGTTCTCCTCGAGGATCTCGCGCACCCGGGCGTTGACCTGCTCGCGGCTCAGCCCGATCGGCACGCGCGTGTCGACGTCGACGACGGCGCGGTCGGCGACCACGTTGGCCGCCGTGCCGCCCACGACCCGGCCGATGTTGATCGTCACGTGCTCGAACACGGCGCTGATGCCGGGCTCGTAGCCCTCGCGCTCCTCGGCGTAGACCTTGGAGTCGGCGATCAGTTGGCGCACGTCCTCGGGCGGCTCGGGCACGAGGTCCCACAGCTGCTGGAGGGCGATCACCGCACGGGCGGCCAGCAGGTTGGCGCTGGTCCCGTGCAGGGGCTGGAGGCTGCCGTGCCCCGGCCGCCCGTCGATGGTCAGGCGGAACCAGTTGGACCCTTTCTGCCCGATCGTCGGATGGCTGCGCTCGGCGGGCTCGGCGATCACGGCGCCGGTGGCGCCGTCCAGGTGGCCCTGCTCCAGCACGAGGTCGGCGCCGCGGTTGCCGCCGGCCTCCTCGTCGCACACCGCCGCGAACGACAGGCGGCCGCGGAAGGGCACGTCGAGCTCGTGCATGAGGGCGTGGACGAACATCGTGCCGGCCAGGCCGGCCTTCATGTCGCTCGCGCCGCGTCCGCGCAGCCACCCGTCGACCACGTCGCCCGCGAACGGCGGGAAGTCCCAGCGCTCGACGTCGCCGACCGGGACCACGTCGTAGTGGCCCGACAGCACCAGGTGGCGCTCCCCGGGTGCGCCGTCGAGGTGGGAGACGACGTTGAGACGGCCGTCGCCGGCGTCGATCACCTCGCACTCCACCCCTTTGCCGCGCAGCCAGTCGGCGGTGAACGCGGCCACCTCGGTGCAGTCGCCGGCCGGGTTCTCGCTGGGGATGCGGATGAGGTCGCCGGCCAGCTGGAGCAGCTCGTCGGAGCGTTCCTCGATGAGGCCCAGCAGCTGCTGCTCCCAGGCGCCGCCGTCCGGCGCGGCGGATGCCGCGACGTCGATCGAAGCCGGGTCCGTGTCTGACGTGGTCATGGGATCTCCTTGTCGAAGCGGGCGGTCACTCGCCGATGGACAGCTGGGCGAAGCGCACGATGCCGTCGGGGTAGGACGTGTACCCCTTCACCGACGAGCGCAGGCCGATCACGATGTTGTACTCGTACAGGTAGGCCCATGGGGCGTCGGTCGTGATGAGCTCCTGGGCCTGCGCGTACAGCTTGTTGCGGGCGTCCTGGTCGGTCTCGGTGGACGCGGACTTCAGCAGCTCGTCGACCTGGGGGTCGGAGTAGTTCATGTTGTTGCTCGAGCCATCGGTGGCCATGAGCAGCCCCAGGTGATAGCCGGGGTCGTTGACGAACGACGTCCACCGGGAGATGTAGGCCTGGAGCTTCTTGGTGGCCAGGGCCTCGAGGAACTGGGCGCGCGCCATGTTCTGGATGTTCATGGTCACGCCGATCTCGGCGAGCGAGGCCTGGATCAGCACCGCGTCGTCGTTCCAGTCCTGGAACCCCGAGCCGAGGGTGAAGTCGAAGCTGAAACCACCGGAGTGCCCGGCCTCGTCGAGCAGGCTCTTGGCCTTGTCCAGGTCGTAGCTGTAGTCGTACCCCGCGTCGGTCCACCCCGGCGTGGAGCTCGCGACGGCGGACTTCATCTCGCTGGCCTGGCCGAGCATGACGTCGTTGATGAGCTTGTCGTAGGGGATCGCGTAGCAGACCGCCTGGCGCACGCGCTCGTCGTCGAAGGGGGCGACGGCGTTGTTCATCGCGAAGTACAGGATCTTGTTGCTCTTGCGCGAGTCGATCGTGACGCCGTCGGCCTTCTTGAGGGACTCGACGTCCTTGGCCGGGATCTCGGTGATCAGCTGGGACTCGCCGCGCTCGAGCAGCTGCATGCGGTTGGACGCCTCGCTGATGAACTTCACCGACACGTCGGTCAGCGCGGGCACGGTGCCCCAGTAGTCCGTGCGGGCGGTGAGCGACGCGGCGGTCGAGGGGTCCCACGACTTCAGCGTGTACGGGCCCGAGCCGGCCGTGTTCTGCGCGAGCCAGTCGGCGCCGCCCTTGTCCTTGACGGTCTTGGTGTCCACGATCGAGAAGGAGTACAGCGGCAGGATCTGCAGGAACAGGTGGTTGGGGCCGGTCAGGGCGATGGTCACGGTGTGCTCGTCGACCTTGGTGACGCTGTCGATCCCCGCCATCTGGTAGAGGAAGCTCGAGCTCGAGGAGTCCCGGATCAGCTCGAAGGACCCGACCACGTCGTCCGCGGTCAGGGCGTTGCCGCTCGCGAAGGTGACGTCGTCGCGCAGGGTGAAGGTGTAGGTCGTCGCGCTGTCGTCGGCCTTCCACTCGGTCGCGAGCATCGGGACGATCTTGTCGGTCTGCGCCGTCGGCTTGCCGTCCTCGGTCGAGGTGGCGTAGGTGACGAGCTGGTCGTACGTGGCGACCACGAACGTGTCGCTCGTGACGTCGTTGGCCTCGTACGGGTTCAAGGTGGTGCCGCCCTCGGAGTAGGCGGCGCTGAGCGAGGTCGAGGCGGTCGAGTCGGAGGCCGACGAGCCGCTGTTGGCGTTGGGCGCGCAGGCGGCCAGGGCGGCGACGGGGATGAGGCCCATTCCGACGAGGACGTGACGACGATCCATGGTGTTCTCCTGTGGGTGAGGTCGTGCTGGATGAGGCGGGTCGGTGAGGTCGTGCGAGCCGGTCGGCCCGGACGGGGACGGAGGGGTGCGAGCGGCCGGACGGGTTCGGGGCCCGGGCGCCCTCAGCGCCCCGAGGTGCGCAGCCGGGGGTCCAGGGCGTCCCGCAGGCAGTCGCCGATGAGGTTGAAGGCGAGGATCGAGCTCGCGATCGCGAAGCCCGGGAAGAACGTGAGCCACCACTGGCCGCTGATGATGTAGCCGCGGCCGTCGGAGACCATCACGCCCCACTCGGGGGTCGGCGGCTGGGCGCCGAGCCCGATGAAGCTGAGCGAGGCGGCCGTGAGGATCGCGTAGCCCATGCCCAGGCTGATGCGCACGACGATCGGGGCCAGCGCGTTGGGGGCGATGTGGCGGAACAGGATCGTGCTGGTGCGCAGGCCGATCGCGCGGCCGGCCTCGACGAACTCGCGCTCCTTGAGGGCGACGGTCTGGCCGTACGTGATGCGGGCGAACTCGGGGATGCCGACGATGCCGACGGCGACCATCGCGCTGCCCACGCCCGGGCCGAGCGCCGCCGCGACCGCCATGGCCAGCACGAGAGAGGGGAAGGCGAGGATCACGTCCATCACGCGCATGATCAGGCCGCCCGGCCAGCCGCCCACGTAGCCGGCGATCGCGCCGAGCGGCACGCCGACGACGACCGAGAACGCGACGGCGATCAGGCCCGTCCACAGCGAGATCCGGGCGCCCGCCAGGACGCGGGTGAGGATGTCGCGGCCGAAGTTGTCGGTGCCGAACCAGTGGCTCCAGCTGGGTCCCTCGAGCAGACCGCCCGCCCCGGTCTGGCTGGGGGTGTAGGGGCCGACGACCCCGATCACCAGGCTCCCCACGGTCCAGACCAGGATGATCGCCGCCGCGACGACGGCCACCGGGTTCCTCAGCAGCAAGGTCGCGATGCCGACGCCGCCCGCGGCGCGGCGCGACGCCTCCTCGGGACGCGGCTCCGGCGTCGGCGCGTCCTCCCCGAGCGGGGCCTCGGCCATCGCCGACAGCGGGGAGGCGGGCTGGAGGCCGGGGGCCGAGCTCTCGACGGGGCTGCCGGGAGGGGCGTTGCGGTCATCGCGCATGACGGATCCTCGGGTCGATGGCGGCCTGGGCGAGGTCCACGGCCAGGTTGATCACCAGGTAGAGCACGGCCGCGAGCAGCGTGAACGCCTGGATGGGGGCGTAGTCGGTCGCCAGGATCGACTGGGTGATGTAGGAGCCGATGCCGGGCCAGGTGAAGATGGTCTCGGTGAGCACGGCGCCGGCCAGGAGCTGGCCGAGCTCGAGGCCGACCACCGTCAGCACCGGCGGCGCGGCGTTCTTCAAGGAGTGCTTGCCGATCACCGAGCGGGGTCGCAGCCCCTTGGAGACGGCCGTGCGCACGTAGTCCTGGCCGAGGATCTCGAGCATCGCGGAGCGGGTCATGCGCGAGAACATCGCGAGGGCACCGGTCGACAGCACGAGCGCGGGCCAGATGATGTGGTTGGCGGCCGAGCCGAAGGCGACCGTGTCCCCGCTCAGCAGGCTGTCGACGAGGTACAGCCCGGTGACGTGGGTGGGCGGGTTGATGGAGTCGCCGAGGCGTCCGACCGGGGCCGGCGCGACGTCCAGCAGGAAGTAGAAGACGTAGATGACGAGCATGCCCAGCCAGAACAGCGGCATCGACGCGCCGGTCAGGCCGATGATGCGCCCGAGGTGGTCCACCCAGCGTCCGCGGTGGACCGCGCTGATGATGCCGAGCGGGATGCCGAGGACCAGGGCGATCACGAGGGCGACGAGCGCCAGCTCGACCGTGGCCGGGAAGCGGCTGGCGAGGTCGGCGAGCACGGGCCGCCCCGTGTGCCAGGCCGTGCCCAGGTCCCCGTGGAAGACGCCCGACAGGTAGGTCACGAACTGGCTCCACAGGGGCTTGTCCAGACCCATCTGGTCGCGGATGCGCTGGACGGTCTCGGGATCCGCCTGCTCGCCCGCGAGCGTCCGGGCGGGGTCGCCGGGCAGGACGCGGGTGAGCAGGAAGACGCAGATCAGGACCCCGAACAGGGCCGGGATCATGGCCAGGAGGCGGCGGCCGAGATATCTCATGTGGGATGCGCCTTCGAGTGAGAGGTGGTGGGGCTCAGGCGGCGGGGCCGGGGGCCCCGGCCGTCTGCAGCACGCTCATGGGGCCGTACAGGCTCTGCAGGTGCTCGAGCTCGGCGGCGTCGTGGAAGGAGGCGATGCCGCGCCCGAAGTCCTTGGCGGTCTCGATCGCGAAGCGCACCGCCTGGTCGACGTCGTGCAGGTCGGTCGCGCCGGTCGCCGAGCCGGGCACGGCCGACTCGGTCACGATGGCCACGCCCACGACGGGCGCCGAGGTGGCCGTGCACGGCTGGACGATCGAGTTCACGTGGTACACGTCGTTGCCGTACGGGGTGATGTCCTGCATCGTGATCGGCATGACCGCCGGCAGGCGCCCGGTGGTGCGGGTGACGATGTCCAGCAGCGTCTCGGACACCCGCAGGATCCAGCCGTCCGCGATCGTGGGCGTGATCGCGATGCCCTTGTGGTTGCACACCCGGTTGCCCTTGGTGGTGTCGATCGAGAGGATCGCGTCCATCTCGGCGCTGACCTCGTGCTCGTTGCTGACGTCCTGCTCGATGACCGAGCCCATGAAGGGGACCGGCTCGTGGGGCTGGGTGGGCGCGTCGGGATCGATGTGGGTGGCGACGATGACGTCCCCGGCCAGGTGGTCGCCGCGCTCGGCCATCGCGAGCAGCTTGGCGGCGATCGTCACGGCGGACAGGGCGCCGTCGCCGTCACTGACGAAGCCGATCTGCTCGGGCCGGGCGCCGAGACCGCCCAGGCGCCCCAGGACGCCGAGGGTCGGTGCGGCCCCGCCGGCCCGCTTGCCCGCGGTCCCCGGGATGATGACGCGGAGGAAGTCCGTGGCACCGCGCTCGGCGGTGACCTCCTCGACCTCGATCAGCGCGTCGGGGCTGATGGTCTTGAGGAAGGCGGCGACGTCGGCCCCGCGCACGGACGGGTCGTCCAGGAGGTCGTAGGCGGCGATCAGGTGGCTGTAGGACACGGGTTCTCTTTCGTCGGGGGAGGGGGATCGGGTCAGGTGGTGGGCTCGACGCCGAGGGCCTCGGCGGCCAGGCGGGCGGCGATCGAGCGGGCGACGATCACGGGCAGCCCCGTCTCCTCGGCGACGACCGCGCGCATCGCGGCGGTGTAGCCGAAGCAGTCCAGGGCCAGCAGCGCCGCGCCCTGGTCGGCCAGCTCGCGGGCGGCGCGGCGCAGGTCCTCGGCCGTGCCCGTGTACGGGGAGGCCGCGGCCACGAGCACCGGTCGGTCGGCGGACAGCACGGCGGCGAACTTGCGGCGGGTGTCGGCGATCTGCGCGGGCAGGGGAGCGATGACGCCCACCGGGCGTCCGCTCGGGGCCGTGGCGGCGACCGCGTGGGCGATGATCCGGTCGGGCACGAACAGCGGCGTGGTGCGGGCCAGCTCCGGGAAGGGGCCGGTGCAGGCCAGCAGCACCGCGTCGACCTCGGGCTCGAGCGCCGCGAGCAGCGCGGGCAGGCGTTCCATCACGGCGCGCTCGCCGATCACGGCGGATCCGCCGTCGGCCAGGCGCGTGGTCAGCGTGTGGTCGTCGTGCGCCGGGGCCGCCCCGGCGATCTCCGCGGCGCTCAGCCCGTCGAGCACGCCGCGCTCGACCAGCTCGACGCCGGGCACGAGGCGTGCGAGCTCGGGCGTGAGGTCCACGCGGGGCGTCTGACCGATCGTCACCACGCCCAGCCGCGCGCGCCGGGGTCCGGCAGACGTCGGCGTGGCCGCGACGGCGGTCGAGGCAGTGCCCATCACGGTGTCCATCACGGCGGTCCTCCGCTCTCCCGGATCACTCGGGATCGCCGCAGGATGCGGCGATGCGCCAAGAGTGAACTCGGCGCTCGCTTTGAGCAACAACTTCCCGTTATATGAACACGCTAGTCACAAAATGATCACGGTGCGGGCGAAGCTGATATCAGCCGGACGAACCTCCGATAATGGGCCGTCAGCACCCACGCCAACGGAGGAGCACGTTCCATGGAGGAGACGCCGGACTCTCGTGCGCCTCTGCAGACCGTCGACCGGGCTCTGCAGATCCTGCTGTCCTTCAACGAGGGCCGGAGGGACTGGGGCGTCTCCGAGCTGGCCGAGGAGTTCGGCTTCAACCGCTCGACGAGCCAGCGGCTGCTGGCGGCGCTGGCCGCTCGGGGCTTCCTGTTCGCCGACCCGTACTCGCGGCGCTACAGCCTGGGACCGGCGATGTGGCACATGGCGGCGCTGTGGGAGCGCGGCGGCGGCCTGGCCCGGCTCGCCGAGTCCGTGCTGACCGGCCTGGCCGAGACGACCGGCCGCACCGCCTCCTTCACCGTGCCCGACGGCTACCACGTGCGCTGCGTGGCCGCCGTCGACGGCGACTCCGGCCCCGTGCGCGCGCATCCCCTCGTCGGTGATCTCTACCCGGCCCACGCCGGTGCGACGTCGCGGGCCTACTTCGCGTTCCTGGACCCGCTCGTACGGCGCAACATGCTCAGCGGGCGCCCCTTCGCGCGCTACACCGAGCTGACCACGAGCGACGAGGCGAGCCTGGACCGCATGCTCGACGAGACCTATCGGGCGGGATGGGCGTACTCCGAGGGCGAGTTCGACCAGACCACGCGGGCCATCGCGGCGCCGGTGCGCATCGGGTCCACGCCCGTCGGGTCGATCTCGGTGATCGAGCCCAAGATCTTCACCTATCCCGACGAGCTGACCAGCCGGGTCCCGGACCTGCTGGACGCGGCTCAGCGCCTGGGCAGCCTGCTCGCCAACAACGACCCCGGCGGCGCTCCGCGCCGAACGGCCTAGGGCACACCTTTCCCCCGGGCTTGCGCCCGCGATCATCCATCCCCCCTGACCAGGAGACACCGTGCAGGCTCTGCTGCTGTCGAACTCGACCAACCACGACTCCGGATACCTCGCCCATGCGCTCGACGAGGTCCTGGACTTCCTCGACGGCGCCGAGCTGACCTTCGTCCCCTACGCCCTGGCCGACCACGAGGCGTACACGCGCAAGGTCTCCGACGCGCTTAGCCCTCACGGCGTGACCGTCACGGGTCTGCACACCGCGTCCGACCCTGTCGCCGCCGTGCGCGAGGCCCAGGCCGTGTTCGTCGGCGGAGGCAACACCTTCCGGCTGCTGGCCACGCTCGAGAGCCTCGGCCTGCTCGACCCGCTGCGCGAGCGCGTCGCCGACGGCATGCCCTACATGGGCGCGAGCGCGGGCACCAACATCGCCGGCGCCACGATCCGCACCACCAACGACATGCCCATCGTGCAGCCGGCCTCCTTCGAGGCGCTCGGCCTCGTGCCCTTCCAGATCAACCCCCACTACCTCGACGCCGACCCCGCGAGCACCCATCAGGGCGAGACGCGCGAGGAACGGCTCCTGCAGTTCCTCGAGGACAACGACGCCGCGGTGCTGGGTCTGCGCGAGGGCACCTGGCTGCGCGTCGACGGCGCCTCGGCGCGGATCGGCGGCCGTGCCGTCCAGCCCTCGGCCCCGGGCCCCGCGCTCGTCTTCGAGCGTGGATCGGCCCCTCGTGAGGTCTCCGGCGACGTCTCGGCACTGCTCGCGCGGGCGTCCCGCTTCGACGTTGGGGTCGGCGCCGCCCGCTGAGGCGACGCGCCTCGGGGACGGACGGCTCGACTCATGCCCGCGGTGCGTCTGCGTGCCGGCCCGGACCCCGCCGTCCCGTCACGAGGCATGCCTGTGTGACCGCGCATGTCGACCTCGTGACCGCGCACGTCGCGCCCCTTCCCTCCGTTCGGAGGCGTGCCTACGCTCGATCGCACCCCGCTCCGTAGCTCAGTGGCAGAGCAGCGCCCTCATAAGGCGTGCGCGCAGGTTCGACTCCTGCCGGAGTGTCTCCAGAGGCGCGGATGCGCCGCTCACGCGCGCAGGCCGTGCTCCTCCTGCTCGTGGGGCGTCTCCTCGCCCCGCTCCGGGACCGCGTCCTCGCGGCGCGGATCACCGCTCATGCTGGAGAGCTCGTTGGACGGGGTGGCCTCGTCGCGCCAGCGCAGGAGGGCGCCGACGCCTTCGGGGATGGCGGCGTACCCCTCCTCGAGCGCGCAGACGCCCGCATCGGTCGTGATGGCCTGGCGGAACAGCTCCTCGATGCCCTCGGGCTCCTGGCCCACGGTGAAGACGAGCTGGTCCACCTGACCGCGACGGAGCGTCGCGGTGACCTCGTCCACGCCGGCGACGGAGGTGCCGCCGCGCAGCTGGTTCTCGTGGAACTGGTCGGCCACGTCCTGCTCGCGCCGGTCGATGAACTCGCGGGTCACCCGTTCCAGCTCGTCGCGGAACGAGGCGCGGTCCATGCTCTGCCCGCGGGTGCCGCCGGAGACGAGGTGCAGACGGGCGCGGGCCTCCTGGCCCAGCACGTCCTGGAGCAGCGCCGTGGCGCGCACGTCGCCGGTCAGGAGCACCATGTCGGGCTTGTGCCGCTCGACGAGCGCATCGACCTTGCGGCCGACGGCCTCGGCGTTGCGCTCCCACGAGTCCTCGACCCGGGCGTCGAAGTTGCGCGCCCGCCAGCCGTGCTGGGAGCCGCCGCCCACGCTCGCCTTGTGCAGCTCGTCGTGGCCTCCGTCGACGCGATCGGGCCCGTCGGTGCTGATCGACGGATCCTCGGGGGCACGCAGGTGCAGGTCGGCGCCGGCCCGGTCGACCTCGATGAGCAGCTGGCTGACCGCGAGCGGCGTGAGCTGCAGGAGCGGCAGGAGCATCGGCGTCTCGCCGAAGGACGCGGCGTCCTCGCGGGGCGGGACCGGGAGCACCCGGTCCAGCAGGATCTCACGGGGCGAGGCGATGATCGTGCGCCCGTGACGACCACCGATCGACGAGGGGCTGAGCACGCTGTCCGCGATCTCGTCGAGGATCTCGGAGGGGGCGCCGGCGGCCGAGAGCCGCGTGCGCATGTGACTCCAGCGGGTCGCGAGCTCGGCGGACGCGCTCGGATCCGTCCTGGTCGTATCGAGGTGGATCGAGAGGAACGGCCCCTCGTCGGCGATCGGGCCTTTCAGCCACGGCACTCTCACGGAAACCTCCAGACTGCCCTCCAGCCGAGGCCGTGCCCCGGTGCGGGCTTGACTGCTGTGAAGTCCACCACCTTTCCATGGGCCCCCGGGCGATTCAAGGGCATTTCGGCCACGCCTCGGGACGCCGACACGGCCCTCCGCGACCGGAGCGCCGATGCGCCGGCAAGTCTGGGTGACGCCGGCGCGCGGTCGCCGTCGCTCACCCCTCGGCGACGGCCTCGCTCATGGCGCAGATCTGGAAGGTCGCGCCCTCAGGGTCGGCGACCGTGGCGATGCGCCCGAACGGGGAGTCGACGGGCCCGTCCAGCAGGCTCCCACCCAGCTCGCGGATCCGCTCGACCGCCGCATCGGAGGACTCGACGCCGAAGTAGATCCTCCACCCCGTCGCCTCGGCGGGCATGATCCCGCTCGCGTCGCACAGGCCCCAGCTCGCGGAGTCGCCCGGCCCGTTCGTCGCGTAGCGCATGGAGTCGTCCGTCGGATCGCCCATCGCCACGAGGTTCGCGTCGACCACGGCGGTGTAGAACGCGCTCGCCTCGTCGAAGCGATGCGTCATGAGCTCGAACCACACGGGGGAGCCGGGCTTGCCGGTGAACTCGTACCCGTCGAGGTCCTTGGCCTCCCAGAACGCGATGTTCGCGCCGGTGGCGTCGAGGACCGCTGCCATCCGGCCCGACTCGCCGATGTCCATGGGCTGCACGATGACGGTGGCGCCGTGCTCGGTGGCGGCCGCGAGCCGCGCGTCGAGATCGTCGACGGCGAGGTAGACGTCCCACGAGGGCGGGAGGGGATCGCCGTCGGGGCAGGTCATGCCCGAGACGTCCATCGCGCCGCCCACGAGCGCGCCGTCCTTGCGGATGATCTGGTAGTGGCCGAACTGCTCGCCGGTGTCCTCGAAGGTCCAGCCGAACAGCCCGGCGTAGAAGGCCGATGCCGCCGCGAGGTCGTGGGTGTCGAGGTCGAGCCAGGTGCTGGTGCCGGTGCTGCGGGTCATGATTCCTCCTCGGTCCCGGGCCGGTGCGGCCCATGTCGTGCGTCCACGCTAAGCAGATGGCCTCGAGCATCTTTGTCCGATCGTGCGGACTTCCCGCTGCCGCGCGGCGGGTGGCGTCGGCCGGCGACGCCTCACGACCGGCACAGGCTCGGCAGCGCCGAGAGCATCGGCATCCGACGGGTCTCCTGCACGCCGAAGTGCAAGGTGAGGCGACCGGGCCCGACGACGGGCAGGGGATGCGCGGCGACGACCGGGGCGGACGGCACCAGCTGCTCCCACGGGTCGGCCCGGGCCGCGACGGCGAAGCCGAGCAGGAAAGGTGCACCGTCGCAGAGAGGGAGGTCCACGTCGGTGCGCCCGGAGACGAGCACGCCCGAGCGCGGCAGCCCGATCGGAGCCGGCTGCGGATACCAGCCCACCCACACCGAGGGGTCGGCGCGGGAGCCGAGATCCGCGGGAAGGTCGAGGACCACGTGCACCGCCGCACGGCTCACGGAGAGCATGCTGAACGGCCGCGGCGGGCGGTCGCCGATGCGGTCGGCCAGACGTCGCAGGTGCGCGGGCGGCACCCCCACCGTGTCGCGGAAGCGTCGGCTGAAGCTCGAGAGCGAGTCGAAGCCGACCTCCGCCGCGACGTCGACGACGGGCCAGGGATCGGCGAGCAGCAGGCGCTTGGCGGCGTCGATCCGCAGCACGGTCAGATACTGGCCCGGGCCGATGCCGACGTGCGCGGCGAACACCCGTGAGAAGTGGAAAGGGCTGTACCCGGCGACATCCGCGAGGTCGGCGACGGTCAGCATGGCCGCGTGCTCATGGGCCGCGTCGAGCACGGAGGCCCACCGTTCCTCCGTCAGCGCTCGAGTGACCGGGCTCACGACGGCCAGTGTACGGAACGGGTCCGGCGGCCCTCTGTGGTGTCGATGGTCGGTGCGCTCCGCACCGAAGCGGAGCGAGGGTCCTCATGACGCGAACCGAGATCAGGCCCGGCAGGGGGCCTCGAGCGGCTGATCGGGCGCTGCCGGGCGCTGATCGAGACCCGCTTCCCGGAGCGCTCCGAGCAGGGCGCCGCCGCCGTGCTCCTGGTCGACGGCGGGATCGTGGCCGGCACCAGCCCCGACGTCGTGAACCCGCCTGGGATGCGCGGCAGGAAGTGGAGGACCGGCGCGCCTGCGATGCCCCAGCTCCCGGGAAACTCGGTCGGCAACGGCCCGGCGTCCATGCCACGATGCCCCGATGGTGAGCCTGCGACGCATCGACCCGACCGGCCGCGATCGTGAGGACCTCATCTCCTTCCTCACGCGCAACGCCTTCCCGTTCCACGTGCGGACATCCAGGACCGCGGCCGAGGTCGCGGAGTCCATCGACGCGGGCGCGTACCGCTCCGACGAGTGCGACTCGTTCTGGCTGGACGACGACGTGCGCGGCGTCATCGGCATGGTGCTGCTCGAAGACCTCGAGGATCCCACCCCATTGATCGACGTGCGCCTGGCCGAGACCCATCGGGGTCACGGGCTCGGCGCGCCGGCGCTCGAGGCGATCACCGCGCACGTCTTCGAGACGATGCCGGAGGTGCACCGGCTCGAAGGGCAGACGCGCGAGGACAACGTGCCGATGCGGCGGGTCTTCCTGCGCTGCGGCTGGGTCAAGGAGGCCCACTACCGGGAGTCCTGGCCCGTCGACGGCGGCGACCCGGTCGCCTCCGTCGCGTACGCGGTGCTGCGGCGTGACTGGGAGAGCGGCACCGTGACGACCTTCGTCTGGGAGGACCTGACGCTCTGAGCGCCACCGGCCCGATGCGCACGCCGACCCAGGCCGGCCAGCTCGGAGCGGAGCTCGCGCCGGTCCCAGCCATACTGAGGCCACGGCCACATTCTCAGGAGGAGACATGCGCGACTGGCGCGAGGATCGGATCGGCGCCGCCCAGGCCGGCCGCAATCCCACGGTGCTCGCCGAGCTCGAGGCGGCGTACGCCGTGATCGGCGACATCCAGTGGCTGCCCGGCTACGCGCTCGCCCTCACGAAGACTCGCGGGGTCGATCGGCTCTCGGACCTGTCACGGCTGGACCGCGTGCGCTATCTGGCCGATGTCGACCTCGTGGCGAGCGCGGTCGAGACCGTGTGCGCTCGCCGGGACCCCGCCTACCGGCGGGTGAACGTCGAGATCCTCGGCAACACCGATGCGTTCCTGCACGCCCACGTGTGGCCGCGCTACGACTGGGAGCCGCCGGACCTGCTCGGCAGACCGGTGTGGCTCTACCCGGCCGAGCGCTGGCACGATCCGCGGCACGCGCTCGGCGGCACGCACGATGCGCTGCGCGCCGAGCTCACCGCGGAGATCCGCCGACTGCGCGCGACGGACGAGGTGATCGTCCGCCCCCAGGGACCGGAGCCCCGCCGCACCGAGTGAGAGCCGCACCGAGTGAGAACTGGGTGCCGCGTCGCCTGCGAGCCGGCTCGCAGGCGTCAGTCGACCTGGAGCTCGCCCATCGGCCCCCAGCCGTCGGCGTCGACCTGCTGGGACACGATCTGCGGCGTCGCCGACAGGTAGTGCGGGAACTCGTCCTGCATGGCCCGGAAGTGCGGGGACGTCACGTGTGCTTCGGCGGCATCGTCCTCGAACGCCTCGAGCAGCACATAGGTGGCGGGCTCCTCGACGCTGCGGGACCACTCGAACCACTTGTTGCCCGGCTCGGCGAGGGTCGCCTGTGTGAACTCGCGCGCGATCTCGGGCCAGCGATCGGCGAACTCGGGCTTGACGGGGAACTTCACGTTGATGAGGATCATCGGCATCCTTCGGTCGCAGGGACGGAGGGACCAGGATGCACCACCGGCCCCCGGGGCGCAGGCCGGCTCGGCGCCCCCGGTGCCCCGCGTCGCCTGCCCGCCACCGCCCGCACGGTTCTCTGCGCGCGTCCCTCCGCGCCTCCGACCATCCGGACGGCTGGATCCGGCCCCCTCCGTGCTCGCTCGCGACTAAGGTGTCTGCCACCGTCGGGACGCAGAGGAGCTGCCATGGACACCCACGACTTCGTCGGCACCTGGCGGATCGATCCTGCGCACTCCCGCCTCGGGTTCTCCGTGCGCCACGCGATGATCACCAAGATCCGCGGCGGCTTCCCCGACTTCGAGGGCGAGGCGCACATCGACCCGACGAGCCCCGCCCGGTCGTGGGCGCGGATCACCGCGCGCACCGGGAGCCTCGACACCCAGCTCGAGGAGCGCGACCGCCACCTGCGCAGCGCCGACTTCTTCGACGTGGAGACCTTCCCGGAGATGGTCTTCACCTCCGAGCGGATCGAGGAGCCCGACGACGCCGAGGAGGGCGACTTCCTCGTGATCGGCGACCTCACGATCCGCGACGTCACCAAGCCGTTGCACGTGAGCCTGCAGTTCACCGGCACCGAGGTCGACCCCGACGGACGCACGCGAGCGGGCCTCGAGGGCAGCCGACGGATCGACCGTCGCGAATGGGACGTCCGCTGGAACACACGGCTCGACTCCGGCGGTGTGCTCATCAGCGACAAGGTGGTGCTCGAGTTCGACCTCCAGCTGATCCGCCTGGAGTGAGGAGCTCGGTCTGGGACCGGCGGGGGCTGGCGACGCCGCGGGCGTGAGCCGTCCCGGTCACTCGGCGCGATCCGGCGGAGCCCTCGCACCCCTCGAGGGACGCGCCGCCTCTCTCAGAACGATCAGAACGAGAAGTGCGAGAACAGCAGGAGTGACAGCCCGAGCCCTGCCACGAGGTTCACGACCGTGGCCACCGCGAACACGAGCACGGGCCGCCATCCGGCCTCACGCGCCGAGGAGACGTTGAACTCGAGTCCGATGGACACGAAGGCGAGGGTGAGCGCCCACACCTGCAGCTCCTTGGCCGCGGACAGCCGCTCGCCCCACGCATCGGCCGGCATGGTCTGTCCCAGCACGGTGACGAGCGCGGACGCCGCGAGGAAGCCGAGCACGAACTTGGGGAAGCGCTGCCACAGCACGCCGAGCCACGCCCGCGCGCCGGCCCGGGTCGGCGCCGCCGTGCCGTCGCGCTCGGCCGGGGTCTCCGTCGCGGCGACCCGCACCGTGAAGTACACGGTCAGCAGCACCGCGACGACGCCGAGCAGGGCGTTCTGGGTGACCTTGACGATCGACGCGATCTGGAGAGGCTGCTCGCCCGCGACCGCGCCGGCCGCCGTGACCGCCGCCGTCGTGTCGATGTTGCCGCCGATCCAGGCCCCGGTCACTGCCGGGGACAGGCCCATCGTCTCGGCCAGGAACGGGAGCAGGAAGATCGACGGCACGGCGAACACGATCACGAGGGTGGCCGTGTAGGCGAGCTGCTCCTTGCGCGCGTGCACGGCCCCCGCCGCGGCGACGGCCGCCGAGACCCCGCAGATCGAGAGCGCGCTCGCCAGCAGCGCGCGCAGCCGGTCGTCGAGCCCCAGGCGCCCCGCGAACCACCACGTGAAGCCGAAGACGATCGCGATCAGCACGATCGCCTGGACCACGGCGGGCCCCGCCGCACGCACCACGATCGCGAGGTCGATGCTCGCGCCGAGCAGCACGAGACCCACCTTGATGAACAGCTCCGTGCGGAAGGCCGCGGTCAGACGGCCGCGCAGGCCGGTGACGGTGAGCACGGCGTTGCCCGCGAAGCCGAGGGCGATCGCATAGACGGGGTACTCGATCGCTGCGGCCACCTTCTCCACCCCGGTCCCTGCGGCCGCCGCGGGCACCGCCTCCGTGAGCCAGCGGGTCAGCGTCGCCAGGGCAAGCACGACGGCGGCGCCCGCGACCGTTCCCGCCGCACGTGACATCGCGGGACGCTCGGGCACGGACGCATCCGGGACCTGGGGAGCGGGGGAGCGGTCCTGCTCCTCGAGGCGCCCGGCCTCGCTCACGGGATCAGCTCGGGGGAGAGGAGCCCCAGCAGGCACAGGACGAGCAGGACCAGGCCGAGCACGGTCGCCGCCCAGTCCTCACTCAAGGAGAAACGCCGGTGGTCATCGGGGGATTCGGGGCGAGCGGGCATCGAAGGGTGCTCCTCGGCGGCAGGCGACGCGGTCTGTCGAGCCCAGCCTACGGGCACCGGTGCGCTCTGCCGAGAGTGCACCGTTCGATGCTTCCGTGCCGCTCCGGATCCTGGACACGGCTCAGCACCCGGAGGGCTCCCTGTACCCTGGGTCGCTTCCAGCCCTCATCGGCTGGGACGACATCGGTGTCGTGCTCCTCGCGGCCCGGTGCCCGAAATCCTCGCCCCCTGCCAGGAGTACCCGTGATGACACCGTCGTCCTCCGCGCCCCCGCCCGACAGCCCGGCCAGCCCGCCCGACGATCCGGGCACCGCACCCATCGCCTCGACGAATCCCGGACGCCGCACCGCCCTCAAGGTGCTCGGCGGCATCGTCGCCGCCGGCGCCATCGGCACCGCGACCGTCGGCTCGTTCGCCTCCGCCTCGGGCGGCGACGACGTCCGGGCTTCCCTCACCCTGGTCGCGCCCGCCGCGGCCGGGGGCGGATGGGACGCCGTGGCCCGCGAGATGCAGCAGGCCCAGCGCGCCCATTCGATCGTCAACAACGTGCAGGTGCTCAACATGCCGGGCGCCGGCGGCACGATCGCCCTCAGCAACGTCGTCGGCCTCAAGGGGCGTCCCAACACGCTGCTCATCGGTGGCACGGGCCTGCTGGCCGCGACCATCCAGTACAAGTCGAAGACCGCGTTCACCGACGTGACGCCGCTGGGCATCCTCGTCGAGGAGTACGACGCGATCGTCGTGCCCAAGGACTCGCCCTACCAGGACCTCGACTCGCTCCTGGCCGCATGGCGCGAGGACACCGGCGCGATGCCGTGGACCGGCGGCGGCTCCTTCGACCAGCTCGTCGTCACCGACCTCGCGATCAAGGGCGGCGTGGACGCGGGCGCGATCACGTACATCTCCTCCGACGGCGGCGGGGAGGTGATCGCCGCACTGTTGAACGGCACCGCGCACGCGGCCTCCTCGGGCCTGCCGGACACGCGCGACCAGATCGAGTCGGGGCGTCTGCGGGCGCTCGCGATCGTCGCCAAGGAGCGCGTCGACTTCCTCGACGTGCCCACCACGGTCGAGCTCGGCTACGACGTGACCCTGTCGAACTGGCGCTCGATCTCGGCGCCCCCGGGCCTCGACCCCGAGGACCTCGCGACCCTCAACGACGTGGTCACCGAGACCATCGCGACTCCCGAGTGGGCCGACGCCATCAAACGCTACGCCTGGACGGAGAACGTGATCCGCGGCGACGACCTCACCGACTTCCTGGCCGACCAGGAGACGCAGATCCGCAAGCTGTACGAGGAGATGGGCTCATGACCGCCGCCACGACCCCCGATCCGCCCGCGCCCGGTGCCGACGGCACCGCCGCGCCCGCGCCCGAGGACCCGCGCCACGCCCCCGTGCACCTGTGGCGAGAGCTGACGATGCCGCTCATCCTCGTGCTCGTCGCGCTCTACCTGATCTACGGCATGGTCACGATGGACGTGCCCACCAACGCGGATTTCCCCGGTCCGCGGTTCTTCCCGGGCGTCGTCACCGGCGTGATCCTGGGGCTCGTGCTGCTGCAGGTCATCGCCTCGGTGCGCGCGTGGCGCCGCGGCACCCTCGTCGAGCTCGGCGAGGACGACGACCAGCGCCGCCAGTCCGGTCTCGTGGTCGAGGCGGGCACCCAGTCCCGCCTCAACGTGCGCGCCCTGGTGTGGATCGTGGGCTCCTTCCTCGTCTTCTCGGTGCTGCTCGAGGTGCTCGGCTGGATCCTCGCCGGTGCGCTGCTGTTCTGGTGCATCGCCCATGCCTTCGGATCGCGGCGCACGGTGCTCGACATCGTGATCGCCCTGACGGTCTCCTCGGCCGCGTACATCATCTTCGACATGGCCCTCGGGCTGTCGCTGCCCTCGGGCATTCTCGGATGGGGGTTCTGACATGGACGCACTCGCCTCGCTCGCCGAAGGCTTCGGCCACGCCCTCAGCCTGCAGAACCTGTTCTGGGTGCTCGTGGGCTGCTTCCTGGGGACCGCGGTGGGCGTGCTGCCCGGCCTCGGCTCCTCGATGGCGGTCGCGCTGCTGCTGCCCGTCACGTTCGCGCTCGACCCGACGGCCGCCCTCATCATGTTCTCGGGCGTCTACTTCGGCGGTCTGTTCGGGGACTCGACGATGGCGATCCTCATCAACACGCCCGGCCAGGCCTCGGCGATCGCCTCGACGTTCGAGGGCCACAAGATGGCCCAGAACGGGCGGGCCGCCCAGGCGCTGGCCACCGCGGCGATCGGCGCCTTCATCGGCGGCATGATCTCCTCGATCCTGGTCGTGTTCCTCGCGCCCATGCTCGCGGACTTCTCCGCGCAGTTCGGCCCCGCCGAGTTCTTCGCCCTGGCCCTGTTCGCCTTCGTGGCCACCAGCTCCGTCGTGACCGACAGCGCCGTCAAGGGACTGCTGTCGCTCATGCTCGGCCTGGCGATCGCCGTGGTCGGCATCGACGGCGTCACGGGTGCGCCGCGCTTCACGCTCGGCTCGCCGCTGCTGTTCGACGGCATCTCGCTCGTGACGGTCACCGTCGGCATGCTCGCGCTCGGCGAGGTGATCTACGTGGCGGCCATCGCCCGTCACTCCGGCCAGGGTCAGATGATGCGCACCTCCGGACGGCCGTGGCTGTCCGGCAAGGAGTTCCGCGAGGCGCTGCCGGCATGGCTGCGCGGCACCGCGATCGGCGTGCCGTTCGGCGTGGTCCCCGCGGGCGGCAGCGAGATCCCCACCTTCCTCTCGTACGGGCTCGAGAAGCGGCTGGACGCCCGGCGCCCCGATCCGCAGTTCGGCAAGGGGGCCATCCGCGGCCTCGCCGCTCCCGAGGCGGCCGGCAACTCGACGACCGGCATGGCCATGGGCGCCCTGCTCGCGCTCGGGCTCCCCGTCTCGGCGACGGCCGCGATCATCCTCGCCGCGATGCGTCAGTTCGGCCTGCAGCCGGGCCCGCTGCTGTTCGAGAAGACGCCCGACCTGGTGTGGGGCCTGCTGGCCAGCTTCTTCATCGCGATGATCGTGCTGCTGGTGATCAACCTGCCGTTCGCGCGCCTGTGGGCCAAGCTGCTGCTGATCCCCGAGCCCTACCTGTACGCGGGGATCACCGTGTTCTCCGCGCTCGGCATCTACGCGACGGGCGCGGCGATCTCGGACCTGCTGTTCCTGCTCGGCATCGGCGTGCTCGGCTTCCTCATGCGCACGTTCGACTACCCGCTCGCGCCGCTCATCATCGGCATGGTGCTCGGCCCCCTCGCCGAGACCAACCTGCGTGACGCGCTCATGAGCGCGGGCGGCAGCCCCGCGGCGCTGTTCGACGGGCCCATCGTGATCGTGCTGTACGTGCTCCTGCTCGGTGCGATCGGCCTGACCATCCGCTCCAAGCTCACGGGCAAGGCCGGCGCCCACGAGTGAGCCACCGGCGCTCCTCGCCGCTCGAGATCGCCATGTCCCGCGGAACTCCTCACGGATTCCGCCGGACATGGCGATCTCGGTGTCGGGTGATCACTGTGCGGGCGCCGGGACGAGAGGGGCCAGCGGCGCTCAGCCCGCGTCGGCCGCCGCCTTCTCGTGCGCCTCGGCGCGGCCGAGGCGGCTGTGGCGCCGCGAGTACACGACGTACACGATGAGGCCGACGGCGAGCCACACCACGAAGCGGATCCAGGTCTCGAGCGTCAGGTTCAGCATCAGGTAGAAGCAGACCAGGGCCGCCACGATCGGCAGCACCGGCACGAACGGCACCCGGAACGAGCGCTCGAGGTCGGGCCGCTTGCGGCGCAGCACGATGACGCCGATCGAGACGAGCACGAACGCGGCGAGGGTGCCGATGTTGACCAGGTGCGCGAGCTCCGACAGCGGCATGAACGCGGACAGCAGGGCGATCACGACGCCCGCGATGATGGTCAGGCGGTACGGGGTCCTGAAGCGCGGATGGGTCTTGGCGAGCCACGTCGGCAGCAGGCCGTCGCGGGCCATCGCGAAGCCCACGCGGGACTGGCCCATGAACAGGATCATGCACACGGCGGTGAGGCCGATGCAGGCTCCGATGGCGATCAGCTCGCCCATCACCGGCAGCCCCGCGTTGACGAAGGCGGTGGCCAGCGGCGCGCCGTCGTCCGGGTCGATGTCCTTGTAGTTCTGCATGCCCGTGATCACGAGGGACACCGCCATGTAGGCGAGGGTCACGATCGCGAGCGAGCCGAAGATGCCGATCGGCAGGTTGCGCTGGGGGTTGCGGGTCTCCTCGGCGGTGGTCGCGACGACGTCGAAGCCGATGAACGCGAAGAACACCATGGCGGCCGCGGCCATCACGCCGCCGAAGCCGAACACGCTCGGCTCGAGGCCGAAGATCGTCTGCACGAGGGGCAGGTCGAGGGCCTGGCCCGCGTCGCCCGACGTGCCCTGCGACGGCGGGATGAACGGCACCCAGTTCGACGTCTTGACGAGGAAGATGCCGGCGACCACGACCGCGATCACGACGAGCAGCTTGATGCCCGTGACGATCTGGTTGATCCGGCTCGACAGCTTGACGCCGGCCACGAGCACGCCGGTCATCACGAGCACGAGCAGCCCGGCGGGCAGGTTGATGACGCCGCCCTCGACCGTGGCGATCGCCGTGGGGATCTCGAGCGGCGTGCCGTCGAGCACGACGGCGAGGTACTGGCTGAACGAGGTCGCGAGCGCCGCGGATCCCACGGTGAACTCGAGGATCAGGTCCCAGCCGATGATCCAGGCGAGCAGCTCGCCCATCGTGGCGTAGGTGAAGGTGTAGGCGCTGCCGGCGACGGGCACCGTCGAGGCGAACTCCGCGTAGCAGACCGCGGCGAGCCCGCACGCGATGCCCGCCAGCAGGAACGACAGCGCGATCGCGGGGCCGGCGTTGGAGGCGGCCGCCTGACCGGTGAGGACGAAGATGCCGGCGCCGATGCAGACGCCGACGCCGAACACGATCAGGTCGAGCGCCCCGAGGTTCTTCTTTAGCGCGTGCTCGGGATCCTCGGTGTCACGGATCGACTGCTCGACGGATTTCGTACGGAAGATGGTGCTGGCCATGTCCGGCTCCTGTCACAGGCAAGGGACTCTGCCCGCGGTGGCCCGTCCCGGCGCACGCCGCTTCGATGGGCGCACACACTAGCAGCGCGACCGGCCGCGCGACAGGGGGTGGGGCACGTTCCCTCCTCGCAGGCGGGACGGCTCAGGCGGCGTCGTAGCCTCCCGTGGTCGCCCCGGGGCGGCGGCGCAGGTACTCGCCCACGACGGCCGAGCCGAGATCCTCCGGGTCCGGGGCGACGACGGCGCCGTCGACCCGGCGGGCCATGGCGGCGAGGAACCGTTCGAGGCCGGGGTCGTCGCCGAGGCGGAAGAACGTGGTGCGCGTGCCCAGCCGGGCGACCCGGTCGAGCTCGGCGACCGTCGCCGCGAGCGTCTCGGGAGCCGGGGGATAGGTGAACCAGGGCTCCCCGCCCGGCAGCAGATGGGCGGTCGGCTCACCGTCGGTGACGACCAGCAGCACGAGCTGCATGCTCGGGTGGGAACGGAAGAAGCGCCCGGCCAGCAGCAGCGCGTGATGCAGGTTGGTGCCCTGCTCGTACTCCGCCGGGAGCGCGGTGAGCTCCTCGACGTCCATCCGCCGCGCGTACCGGCCGAAGGAGATCAGCTGCAGGTCGTCGCCCCGGAACCGGGTCGCGATCAGATGGTGCAGCGCGAGGGCCGTGCGCTTCATCGGCACCCAGCGCCCTTCGGAGGCCATCGAGAACGACGTGTCGACGAGCAGCGCGACGGCGGCGCGGGTGCGCGCCTCGGTCTCGTGCACCTCGACGTCCTCGACGCGCAGACGGAGCCCGTGGCCGGGGTCGCCGCCGGTGCTCGCGGTGCGCGTGATCGCGTTGGTGATCGTGCGCGTCACGTCCCACGGCTCCGTGTCCCCGAACTGCCAGGGGCGGCTCGCCCCGGTCTGCTCGCCGGCCGCGCCGGCCAGGCGCGTGTCGCGCGCTCCCGAGCGGTCCGCGAGCCGGGCGCTCGCGTCGCGCAGGAGCGAGGAGCCCAGGCGCCGCATCGCGCGCGGCGACAGGCGCAGGTCGCCGTCGGCTCCGCGCCGGAGGTAGCCGGAGTCGCGCATCGCGCGTTCGATCTCGGCGAGGGTCCGGGCGTCGACGGCGGCCTCGTCCCCGAGCTGACGGGCCAGGGACTCGACGTCGAGGTCCGAGAGGGAGGAGCCCGCATAGGACTGGGAGAGCTGCTCGGCGAGGCGGTCCAGCTCGGCGAGGTCCTGGAGCACCCCGGTGCCGTCGCCGAGGCCCAGGCCCTGATCGCCCTCGAACGACTCCGCGCCGCTCCAGTCCTCGCCGGGACGCAGGCCTTGCAGCGCGGCGTCCATCCGGTCGAGCTGGGCCATCAGCTCGGGCGAGCCGAAGGCCTGCGCCGACAGCTCCATGAGCTCGCGTCGCTGCTCGGCGGTCATCGAGCGCAGCATGCGCTGGGCCGCCGCGGCGCGCTGGGCGAGCGTGTCGATCAGCTCGTCGATCGTCTCGGGGCCCTCCGGGAACGCGTCACCGTGCTCGGCCATGAAACGGGCGAAGTCCTCGGGGGTGTCCTCGCCCCGCGCATGCTTGTCGAGCAGGTCGTTGAGGTCGGACAGCATTCCGGTGACGGCCTGCCGGTCCGCGTCGGTCGCGCCCTCGAGGGCCTGCTTCATGCCGGCGAAGCGGGCGTCGAGCATCTCGCGGCCCAGCAGGTCCTTGATCTGCTCGTAGGCCTGGCGCGCCTCGGTCGAGGCCCAGTCGTAGTCGGCGAGCTCGGAGACCGCGGCGGCGGTCGAGGACGGCAGGTCGTCGATCTGCATCTGGCGGAAGGCGCGGTCGGTCTCGTCCATGTCGACGTCACGGGCCAGCTGCCCGCGCTCGGCGAGGATCGCACGGTCCAGGAGCGTGCGGGCCTCGTCGAGCGTACCGCCCAGGCGGTGACGGGACAGCAGGTCGCGGCGTCGCTGCTGGACGCGGCCGGCGAGACGGTCGAGGCCGCGGGTGCTCGCATCGCCGCGCCGGAGGTACTCGCGCAGGGCCTGCTCGGGGGAGTAGCCCTCGAGGATGTCGTCGCTCATCGCCTCGAGCGCGGCCGCGAGGTCCACGGGCGGGGCGAGCGGGTCGGGGCCGCCGCGGTAGCGGCCGTAGCGCGCCGGGCTCATCCGTACACGGTCTCTCCGTCGCCGGTGTCCTTGGACAGTCGACGCACCAGATAGAGCCCTTCGAGGGCCAGCTCGATCGCGCCGGCGCGCTCGGCGGGGCCTCGTGCCCCGAGCCGGTCCGCGATCGCGTCGTACAGCCCGGCGCCCTCGTCGTCCGCGCCGTCGAGGGCGGGCAGGGAGTCGAGCAGCTCACGGGCGGTCACCCGCTCGCCGGTGGTGACGGTGCGGGCGCCGTCGAAGGCGTCCACGAGCGGGCCGAGGTCGAGCCCCGCGAAGTGCTCGCGCACGGTCTGCGCGGTCGCACTGCGCAGCCCGTGCTCGAGGATGTCCTGCTCACGGCCCTCCTCGCCCGACTCGAACTCGACCTTGCCGCGCAGCACGGCCGTCACGGCCTGGGTGTCGACGGGCCGGGCCACGGGCTCGTCCCCGGTCAGGGCGGCGCGGTGGCGGGCCGCCGCGGCGACGGTCTCGGCGCCCGAGATCGCGAAGCGGGCCGACACCCCGGAGGCCTGATTCACGGCGGGGGACTCGCGCAGGTCCCGTGTGAAGCGGGCCAGGATCTCGAGCACGACGTCGGGCACCTCGGCGGTCAGACGGGCCTCCTGGCGCACCACGGCGATCTCGTCGGCCAGCTCGAGCGGGTAGTGCGTGCGGATCTCCGCGCCGAACCGGTCCTTGAGGGGCGTGATGATGCGGCCGCGGTTGGTGTAGTCCTCGGGATTGGCGGAGGCCACGACGAGCACGTCGAGGGGGAGGCGCAGCACGTAGCCGCGGATCTGGACGTCGCGCTCCTCCATCACGTTGAGCAGGGCCACCTGGATGCGCTCGGCCAGGTCGGGCAGCTCGTTGAGGGCGACGATGCCGCGGTTGGCGCGCGGCACGAGCCCGTAGTGGATGGTCTCCGGGTCGCCCAGGCGACGGCCCTCGGCGACGCGCATGGGGTCGACGTCGCCGATCATGTCGGCGACCGAGGTGTCCGGTGTCGAGAGCTTCTCGACGTAGCGCTCGTCGCGGTGGCGCCAGAGGATCGGCAGGGCGTCGCCCTCGGTCTCGACCCGTGCCCGCATCGCCTCGGTGATCGGGGCATACGGATGCTCCGAGAGCTCGGAGCCGGCGATCGCGGGGCTCCACTCGTCGAGCAGCCCGACCAGGGTGCGCAGCAGGCGGGTCTTGCCCTGACCGCGCTCGCCGAGCAGCACGACGTCGTGCCCGGCGATGATGGCCCGTTCGAGCTGGGGCACGACGGTCGTGGCCATCCCGTGCATGCCGGGCCACGGGTTCTCGCCGCTCGCGAGGCGGGCCAGCAGGTTCTCGCGCATCTCCTCGCGCAGGGGACGGTAGACGTGGCCGGAGGCGCGCAGCTCTCCGAGGGTGCTGAGGGTGGGACGGGATCCCGGACGTTCGCTCACGTCTCCACGCTAGACCCGGGATCCGACATCCGACAGGGTGCGCGGCGCCGGCCGGCCGGGACGCGATACTGGGCGCGCGCCGAGCGGCTCGGCGCCGAGAGGAGGGCCGCCCCCATGGAGACGATCGAGTTCGCGCGGAGCGACCCGTTCTGGCCGCGGGTGCTCGTCGAGGACGGAGCGCTCACGCTCGAGGTGGTCGGCGGTGCCGACGCCCTCCACGACCCGCGGCGCTTCCGGCTCCCCCTGCGCGACGCGCACCTCGCGGTGCTGCGGCAGGACAGGTCGCGCCATCTCCTCCTGTGGAGCGCCCTGCTGCCCCTGTGCGACGACGCCGGCACCGGCGGGCCGCTCGACGAGGACGCCGGCCGGTCCCTGCTCGATCCGATCCTGCTGGGCAGCCCCGAGCAGGTGGATGCGTTCTTCCGCACGATCCGTCGGCATCGCGGGGTGCTCGTCGCCCACGGCGCCGACCCCGACCTGCTGGACGACGGCCAGGCCCTCGCGGCGACCGCCGACGTGCACGAGACCCCCAGCTGGCATCGGGCGCAGGAGGACGAGGCCGCCCGACGCCGCCGGCAGCGCGGCGTGAGGCTCTCCGCGCTCGACACCGCCGTGCTCACGTACACGGGCCAGCTCCTGCACGCCTCGACCATCCCGAGGCGCGATCCCGATGCCGTCGATCCCGGCCTGCTCCCGGCCGTGCTGGACGTGATCGCCACGGCCGACGGCGCCGCGGCGGGACGGCCCCTGCTCCGCGATCCGCGCCGCGGACGGACCGGGGTGGACCGGGAGGCATGGGACGAGATGACCTCGACCGTCGAGGCGGCCCTGCGCCGCGTCCACCCGGGGCTCTCGAGGGACGCGGTCAGGAGCGTGAGCTTCCTGATGTGCTCGGAGGCGACCGACCGCGGCCGGCGCCAGCCCTTCGACCCCGAGGCCGCCGCCCCGCGGGCGGGAGCAGGCGGACGCCCGCTGACGTTCACCGACGACCAGGAGGTGGCACGGACCTGGACGCCCGGCGACGACCTGAGCGCTGCCGAGGCGTTCTGGAGCTTCGTGGCGGAACGGGCCGGCACCGACGACGAGGTGTTCACCCTCGAGGACGAGCACGTGGGCGACGGGATCCAGCTCCACTTCTCCGCGGACTCCGTGGCCCGGGTGCGCACGGTGACCGGAGCCGTTCCCGGCGCCGAGACGCAGTACCGGGTCGAGTACGGCCTCGTCGACGGTCTCGCCCACGACCGGGCGATCGTGCGCGCCTACATCGACGGCGGCTTCGCCGCGCTCGAGGACCTCGTGCGGTGGACCCCGGATCCCGCCGAGCTCGAGGAGCGCCGGAGGCGCCGAGCCGGCCGCTAGCACCCCGCCGGTCCCGAGGGGGTCCGGGCGGCCCGTTCCGATCTAGTCTGGACGGGTGAACGCCGATCAGACCCGCCCCGTCCCCGCCGGGACGGCCGGGACCGCCACGCGCGTGCTGCTCGTCCGCCACGGCCGCACCCCCACCACGGGGATCGAGCTGCCCGGCCGGGCAGCCGGCCTGCACCTGTCCGAGGCCGGCCGCGAGCAGGCCGCGCACGTCGCCCGGCGCCTCGTGCCCCTGGGCCCGACCGCCCTGTACTCCTCGCCGCTCGAGCGGACCCGCGAGACCGCGGCCCCGACCGTCGAGGCCACGGGGCTTCCGCTCCGCCTGGACGACGGGCTCCTCGAATGCGAGGTCGGCGACTGGACGGGGCGGCGCCTCGCGGACCTCGCCCGCCTGGAGGCGTGGGCCGACGTGCAGCACCGCCCGTCCGGCTTCCGCTTCCCCGGAGGAGAGAGCTTCGGCGAGATGCAGGAACGCATGGTCGCGACGGTCGACCGGCTGCGCGCCGCCCACCCGGGCGGCACCGTCGTGCTGTTCTCCCATGCCGATCCCATCCGCTGCCTGCTCGCCCACGCCCTCGCCACGCCGCTGGACGCCTTCCAGCGCATCAGCGTGGGCCCGTGCTCCGTCTCCGCCATCGCCTATCACCGCGACCCCGACGGCACCGCGCAGGACCCCGTCGTGCTCACCATGAACTCGACCGACGAGCCTCTCCAGACCCTGGTCGCCTCGTGACGGGCGCCGACGACGAGCGCCCGCCCGGCGAGGCCGCGGGGCACGACGCGTCCGGGGACGAGACCCGCGACGTGCTCGCCGCCGAGACCTTCGCCTCCGAGATGCTGGGCCTCGGCGTCACCGCCGACGAGCTGACGGACCCCGAGGCGGAGGCCGAGGAGGAGCGGACCCTCGAGGCGCTCGGCATGCACGAGGACGCCGGAACGCAGCTGGACGACGCCCGGGCCGACGAGCTCCTGCGCAGCGGGGCGGTCGAGCTGCTCGGGCACATCGTGAGCTCCAACGAGACGTTCCTCGTGCGCATCGAGGACGATACGGACGCGCTCTGGGGCATCTACAAGCCCGTGCTCGGGGAGCGGCCGCTCCACGACTTCCCGCCCGGCCTGCACCGTCGTGAACGCGCCGCCTACCTCGTGAGCGAGACCCTGGGATGGCACGTCGTGCCCCGCACGGTCCTGCGCGAGGACGGCCTGCCCTTCGGCGAGGGCTCGCTCCAGCGCTTCGTCGTCGCCGACCCCGCCGAGCACTACTTCACCCTGTACGGCACCGGGGAGGACACGGACGCCCAGCTGCGCCGCCTGGCCGTCTTCGACCTGCTCGTCAACAATGCCGACCGCAAGGCCGGCCACGTGCTGCGCGACGAGGACGGGCGCGTCTGGGGCATCGACCACGGGCTGTGCCTGCACGAGGAGCTCAAGCTGCGCACCGTGATCTGGGACTTCGCGGGAGCGCCCGTCGAGCCCGGGCTGGTGGCCGACGTCGCCGCGCTCGTCGACGACGTGCCCGCCGCGATCGCCGACCTGCTGACCCCCGCCGAGGTCCGCGCCCTGCAGGGCCGGGCGCGCTACCTGCTGGCCTCCGGGGCCCTGCCGCACGACCGCACGGGCATGCGCTTCCCCTGGCCGCTCATCTGAGCGTCGGCGACGGAGCGCTCAGCTCGCGTCGTCGGCGCGGGCGTCGAGGCGCTCGCGCTGGTCCGCGGTGAGCACGAGGTCGCCGGCGGCGATGTTCTCGTCCAGGTGGGACGGAGTCACGGTGCCCGAGATCATCACCGTGCCGGGGGCGTGGCCGAGCATCCAGGCCGCGCCCACCTGCGCGGGCGTCGCGTCGGTCTCCTCGGCGATCTCGCGCACGACGGGATCGTCCACCGTGCGGGGCAGCGGGTCGAAGGAGTAGCCGCCGCCGGGCGGGAAGTACGGGATCCACGCGATCGAGGACTCGACGCACAGGCGCAGCAGGTCCTCGTGCCGGCGCACGAGCAGGCTGTGGATGTTCGAGACCGCGGCGAGGCCGACGGGCAGCGCCTCGCGCAGCTGCTCGAGGGTCACGTGCGACAGCCCGATGCCGAGGACCTTGCCCTCGTCGCGCAGGGCCACGAGCTCGGCGAGCTGGTCGGCGAGCGGCACCCGCTGCTCGCCCTCCTCGACGACGATGCCGGGCAGGAAGTCCATGCGCCGCATGTAGACGACGTCGAGCCGATCCGTGCCGAGCGTGCGCAGGTTCTCCTCGACCGCCTCGCGCAGCTCGGGGGGCCGTTGTGCGGCGGTCATGGGCACGGGGCCGCCGGTCACGGGGCGCGCGCCCACCTTGGTCGCGTAGACGACGTCGTCGCGATGCCGCCCGACGGCCTCGCGCAGCAGGCGGTTGGCGCGCCCGTCGTCGTAGAACTGCGCGGTGTCGAACAGGCGGATCCCGCCGTCGACAGCCTGGCGCAGGGCGGCGAGGGAGCAGTCGTAGGCGTCCGGCGTGTCCGCCGCGTGCGAG